>NZ_JBVJYZ010000001.1:119012-351564 GCF_055600045.1 Streptomyces sp. NPDC038280 | reverse complement strand
TCGGCGCCCGCGCGCCCCTTCGGCTCGTTTGTGGCTCGGTTCGCCTCCGGGGCGCTGTGAGCGTGCGCCGATGGTCGATCGTGCTCGGTCCCTCGTTCCTCGGGACCTCCGCGCGTTCTCCCTCTCGGCGCCCGCGCGCCCCTTCGGCTCACTCGCCGTGTCGCGAACTGGCTCACTCGCTTTTCGCTCGCGCCGCCAAGTGAACTACGGGTGGGGGGTATGTGCAAGCCGGTACTGAACACCGTTGTCATATGCTCTGACCTGCGGTGATGGCTCTCGGTCGAGCCGCAGGCCAGAGCACATGTCGTCGGTCTCGGACTCACCCGGACAGGGTCAGACCCCGGCCCTCGGGTGGTGCAGGCACCAGCCCTCCCACGCCGACTCGACCATCTCCCGCACCCCGCGCGACGCGGTCCAGCCGAGCTCCTTGGCGATCCGCTCCACCGACGCGACCGCCTTCGCCGCGTCCCCCGGCCGCCGCTCCGAGACCACCGGGGCGTGCGGGGAGCCGGTGACCTCGGCCACCAGGTCCGCCAGCTCCCGCACCGAGACCCCGTCGCCGCGTCCGATGTTGACCGTCAGGTCCCCCGCGCCCCGCTGGGCCGAGAGGCGCCGCGCGATCGCGAGATGCGCGTCGGCGAGATCGGCGACATGGATGTAGTCCCGTACGCAGGTGCCGTCGGGCGTCGGATAGTCGGCGCCGAAGATCCGGGGCGCCTCCCCGCGCGTGATCCGGTCGAAGAACATCGGAATGATGTTGAACACCCCGGTGTCCGCGAGCTCAGGATGCGCCGCGCCCGCCACGTTGAAGTACCGCAGACACGCGGTCGCGATCCCGTGGGCCTGGCCGGTCGCCCGGACCAGCCACTCACCCGCCAGCTTGGTCTCGCCGTACGGATTGATCGGCGCGGCCGGGGTTTCCTCGGTGATGAGGTCCACGTCCGGCACCCCGTACACCGCCGCCGAGGACGAGAACAGGAACCGCTCGACCCCGGCCGCGACCACGGCCTCCAGCAGCACGGTCAGCCCGTGGACGTTCTCGCGGTAGTAGAGCAGCGGGCGCTCCACGGACTCGCCCACCTGCTTCTTCGCGGCCAGGTGCACCACACCCGTCACAGCGTGCTCGGCGAGCGCGCGGTCGAGCAGCTCCCGGTCGGCGATCGAGCCCCGGACCAGCGGAACACCGGCGGGCAGCCGCCCGGCGACCCCCGACGATATGTCGTCGAGCACGACGACCCGCTCTCCCGCCTCCGCCATGGCTCGCGCCACATGGGCACCGATGTAGCCCGCTCCACCCGTGATCAGCCAAGTCATGACAGTCACCCTAAGGCCCGCGAGCCCTCGCGGTTTGTGGGTCGAGGTGTTGATCACCCATGATGATCCCGCCGGGCCCGGCACGATCCGGCCCCGGGCCGGGCGGAAGCGAACGGACCGTGCCGCTCATCGGAAAACCTCGGTGAACTCGGCCTTCCGTTCATCCGATAGCCTCAGCCGACGCGCCGCCGCCCGGGCCCCCGGGCCGAGCCGCCGTGCGCCGGCCCTGTCAGTTCCAAGGAGTGAGTTCGTCTGTCGACCGCCATCCTCACCGGCCCGCCGGTACCCGGATCGCCGCTCGAGGGCGATCTGCGGTCGCTGGGATTCGACGTCCGGATCGCCCATGGTCCCTGGGAGATCGGCACGCTGCTCGCCGCCGTCCCCGCCGATGAGCGGGTCGCCCTGGTCGACCCCCGGTTCGTCGGTCACGTCCACGCCCTGCGCCTCGCCCTCACGGACCCCCGCTTCCCGGCGGCCTCCGCGAGCGGCGCGCTGACGGCTCAGAGCGAGGCCCGCCCCGCCCTGGCCCGCGCGATGGCCGGGGCTCCGGCAGTGGGCTGGGAGAACGCCCCGGACACCCTCGCCGCCGCCCTCGACGCCGACGGCGTCCCGGTGCACCGCCCCGAGCTCGGTTCGCTCGTCGCCGCCGTGCCGGGGGACGACGAGAGCCGGCAGCGGACCGGCGAGGCCGTCGCCGCCGTCGACGACGAGGCGGTGCGGCTGCGCTCCGCCGTGAAGGCCCACGACGGGTTCTTCACCACTTTCTTCATCAGCCCGTACTCCCGCTACATCGCCCGCTGGTGCGCGCGCCGGGGGCTGACTCCCAACCAGGTCACCACCGCCTCGCTGATCACCGCCCTCGTCGCGGCCGGCAGCGCGGCCACCGGCACCCGCGGCGGCTACATCGCCGCCGGCCTCCTGCTCCTCTTCTCCTTCGTCCTGGACTGCACCGACGGGCAGCTCGCCCGCTACTCGCTCCAGTACTCGACGATGGGCGCCTGGCTGGACGCCACCTTCGACCGCGCCAAGGAGTACGCGTACTACGCGGGCCTCGCGCTCGGCGCCACGCGCTCCGGCGACGACGTCTGGGCCCTGGCCCTCGGTGCGATGGTCCTGCAGACCTGCCGGCATGTCGTGGACTTCTCGTTCAACGAGGCCAACCACGACGCCACCGCCAACACGAGCCCCACCGCGGCGCTCTCCGACAAGCTCGACAGCCGTGGCTGGACGGTCTGGGCCCGCCGCATGATCGTCCTGCCGATCGGCGAGCGCTGGGCGATGATCGCCGTCCTCACCGCCGTGACCACCCCCCGCGTCGTCTTCTACGCGCTGCTCATCGGCTGCGCCTTCGCCGCCTGCTACACCACCGCCGGCCGGGTGCTGCGCTCGGTGACCCGCAGGGCGCGCCGCACCGACCGCGCCGCCCAGGCCCTCGCCGACCTCGCCGACTCCGGCCCGCTCGCCGAGCTCACGGCCCGCGCGCTGCGCGGGCTGCGGCTGCCGGCCCGGCCGGTGATCGCCGCCCTGGGCGCGGCGCTGCTCGTGGCCGTGGCCTGGACGCAGCCCTTCGGCAGCGCCTGGACCGTCGGCGCCGCCCTGGTCTACGCGCTGGCCTCGGGCCTGGCCGTCGCTCGCCCGCTCAAGGGCGCCCTCGACTGGCTCGTCCCCCCGGTCTTCCGGGCCGCCGAGTACGGCACCGTGCTGCTGCTGGCCGCCCGGTCCCAGGTGCCCGGGGCGCTGCCCGCGGCTTTCGGCCTGGTAGCGGCGGTCGCCTACCATCACTACGACACGGTGTACCGGATCCGCGGCGGCACGGGGGCGCCGCCCGCCTGGCTGGTGCGGACGATCGGCGGCCACGAAGGCCGGACGCTGGTGGTGGCGGTGCTCGCCGCCGTCGTGTCGACACAGAACGACCACTTCACCCTCGGGCTCATCGCACTCGCGGTGGCCGTGGCGATCGTGGTGCTCGTGGAGTCCATCCGATTCTGGGTGTCCTCCGGAGCACCCGCCGTACATGACGAAGGAGAACCCGCATGATCGGCCTCGTATTGGCAGCCGGTGCCGGACGGCGTCTGCGTCCCTACACCGACACGCTCCCGAAGGCCCTCGTGCCCGTCGATGGCGACACCACGGTGCTCGACCTCACCCTCGGGAACTTCGCGGAGATCGGCCTCACCGAGGCCGCCATCGTCGTCGGCTACCGCAAGGAGGCCGTCTACGAGCGGCAGGCGGCGCTGGAGGCGAAGTACGGCCTCAAGCTCACCCTCGTCGACAACGACAAGGCCGAGGAGTGGAACAACGCCTACTCCCTGTGGTGCGCCCGTGACGTCCTGAAGCAGGGTGTCATCCTCGCCAACGGCGACACCGTGCACCCCGTCTCCGTCGAGCGGACCCTGCTCGCCGCCCGGGGCAACGGTCAGAAGATCATCCTCGCCCTCGACACGGTGAAGCAGCTCGCCGACGAGGAGATGAAGGTCATCACCGAGGACGGCAGCGGCGTCCGGAGGATCACCAAGCTGATGGACCCGGCCACCGCGACCGGTGAGTACATCGGCGTCACGCTGATCGAGCCCGAGGCCGCCGAGGCCCTCGCGGACGCGCTGAAGACCACGTTCGAGCGCGACCCCGACCTCTACTACGAGGACGGCTACCAGGAGCTCGTGCACCGCGGCTTCCAGATCGACGTGGCACCCATCGGGGACGTCAAGTGGGTCGAGATCGACAACCACGACGACCTCGCGAAGGGCCGTGAGATCGCGTGCCAGTACTGACCCGGCTCATCCCGTCCCCGGTCGTCGTCGACATCAGTCGCGGCGCCATGGACGACCTGGCCGGCCTCCTGGCCGACCAGCGGATCTCCGCCTCGGGCAAGCTCGCCTTCGCGATCAGCGGCGGCTCGGGCCAGGCGCTGCGCGAGCGGCTCTCGCCGGTTCTGCCGGGCGCCGACTGGTACCCGGTCGCCGACGGCACGATCGACTCGGCGGTGAAGCTCGCCGACGACATAAAGGGCCAGCGGTACGACGCGGTGGTGGGCCTCGGCGGCGGGAAGATCATCGACGTGGCGAAGTACGCCGCGGCGCGGGTCGGCCTGCCGATGGTCGCCGTCGCCACGAACCTCTCGCACGACGGCCTGTGCTCGCCGGTGTCCATCCTGGACAACGACAACGGGCGCGGCTCCTACGGCGTGCCGACGCCCATCGCGATGGTCATCGACCTCGACTGCATCCGCGAGGCGCCGGTACGGTTCGTCCGCTCAGGCGTCGGCGACGCGATCTCCAACATCTCGGCGATCGCGGACTGGGAGCTCTCCCACCGGATCAACGGCGAGCAGGTCGACGGCCTGGCCGCCGCCATGGGCCGTACGGCGGGCGAAGCCGTACTGCGCCACCCCGGCACCGTCGCGGACGACGAGTTCCTCACCGTCCTCGCCGAATCACTGGTGCTCTCCGGCATCGCCATGTCGATCAGCGGGGACTCCCGCCCCTCGTCCGGCGCCTGCCACGAGATCAGCCACGCCTTCGACCTGCTCTACCCCCGGCGGGCCGCCAGCCACGGCGAGCAGGTCGGCCTCGGCGCCGCCTTCGCGATGCATCTGCGCGGGGCCCGCGAGGAGTCCGGGCTCTTCGCCGAGGTGCTGCGCCGGCACGCGCTGCCGGTGCTGCCCGAGGAGATCGGCTTCTCCGTCGAGGAGTTCGTCAGCGCCGTGGAGTACGCACCGCAGACCCGGCCCGGACGTTTCACGATCCTCGAGCATCTCGACCTCTCCACCGACCAGATCAGGGACGCGTACGCCGACTATGCCAAGACCATCAGTAGCTGAACTCCGTCCGGTCGTTCACCCGGCAGGAGTGAAGGACCGGCGTAGCGGAGAGCACTGGGCCGGGCGCATGTACATGCGGGAGATCTCGCTGCGCATCACCCGCCACCTGGTGAACACCCGGGTCACGCCGAACCAGCTGACCTACCTGATGACCCTCGCGGGCGTCCTCGCCGCCCCGGCCCTGCTGGTGCCGGGCGTCTGGGGTGCCGTCCTCGGCGTCGTGGCGGTCCAGCTCTATCTGCTGCTCGACTGCGTCGACGGGGAGGTGGCGCGCTGGAAGAAGCAGTTCTCGCTCTCCGGCGTGTACCTGGACCGGGTTGGCGCCTACCTCTGTGACGCGGCGGTGCTGGTCGGCTTCGGCCTGCGCGCCGCCGACCTGTGGGGCAGCGGCCGGATCGACTGGCTGTGGGCCTTCCTCGGCACCCTCGCGGCGCTCGGCGCGATCCTGATCAAGGCCGAGACGGACCTGGTCGGTGTCGCCCGCCACCAGGGCGGACTGCCGCCGGTCAAGGAAGCGGCGGCCGAGCCGCGCTCGTCCGGCATGGCGCTCGCCCGCCGGGCCGCCGCCGCCCTGAAGTTCCACCGTCTCGTCCTCGGCATCGAGGCGTCCCTGCTCATCCTGGTGCTGGCCGTCCTGGACGACGTCCGCGGCGATCTGTTCTTCTCCCGCCTCGGCGTCGCGGTGCTGGCCGGCATCGCGCTGCTCCAGACGCTGCTCCACCTGGTGTCGATCCTCGCGTCGAGCAGGCTGAAGTGAGTGCCATGAAGCTCGGTGCCGTCATCATCACCATGGGCAACCGGCCCGACGATCTGCGAGCCCTGCTCGAGTCAGTGGCCAAGCAGGACGGCGACCCGGTCGAGATCGTCGTCGTCGGCAACGGCGCCCCGGTCACCGGTGTCCCCGATGGTGTCCGCACGGTCGACCTGCCGGAGAACCTCGGCATCCCCGGCGGCCGCAACGCCGGCATCGAGGCGTTCGGCCCCGGCGGCACCGACGTGGACGCCCTGCTCTTCCTCGACGACGACGGTCTGCTCGCGCACACGGACACCGCCGAGCTGGTCCGCCAGGCCTTCACCGCCGACCCGAAGCTGGGCATCATCAGCTTCCGGATCGCGGACCCGGAGACCGGGCTGACCCAGCGCCGGCACGTGCCCCGGCTGCGCGCCGCCGACCCGATGCGCTCCTCTCGTGTGACGACCTTCCTGGGCGGCGCCAACGCCGTACGGACCAAGGTCATCGCCGAGGTCGGCGGACTGCCGGACGAGTTCTTCTACGCCCATGAGGAGACCGACCTCGCCTGGCGGGCGCTGGACGCCGGCTGGATGATCGACTACCGCTCCGACATGGTGCTGTTCCACCCCACGACCCCGCCGTCCCGGCACGCGGTCTACCACCGCATGGTGGCCCGCAACCGGGTCTGGCTGGCCCGCCGCAATCTGCCCGCGCCCCTGGTGCCGGTCTATGTCGGCGTCTGGCTGCTGCTGACCCTGGCCCGACGGCCCTCGGGGGCCGCCCTCAAGGCCTGGTTCGGCGGTTTCAAGGAGGGCTGGACCACACCGTGCGGTCCCCGCCGGCCCATGAAGTGGCGTACGGTATGGCGCCTGACCAGACTGGGCCGACCTCCCGTCATCTGACAGGCTCGGATCTGAGAGCATCGGGCGTACTCCGGGATCTGGCCGCCACCGGTCCCCGCCGCCCGCCCTGCCGCGCATCTTGAACACGAAAGTTTCAACTTGTGAGTGACACGACCCACGACGGCGCGATCGCCATGAGCGCTCCGCCGTCTCCCGACGAAGGCCTGTCCCCGGCGGACCTGGCCGCCAAGTACGGCCTGTCGGTGAGCGGTGCCCGGCCGGGGCTCGGCGACTACGTCCGGCAGCTCTGGGGGCGTCGCCACTTCATCCTGGCGTTCTCCCAGGCGAAGCTGACGGCCCAGTACAGCCAGGCGAAGCTCGGCCAGCTGTGGCAGGTGGCCACGCCGCTGCTCAACGCCCTCGTCTACTACCTGATCTTCGGGCTGATCCTGAACGCCAGCCGCGGCATGCCGAAGGAGGTGTACATCCCCTTCCTGGTGACGGGTGTGTTCGTGTTCACCTTCACCCAGAGCTCCGTGATGGCCGGCGTGCGGGCGATCTCCGGCAATCTGGGCCTGGTACGGGCGCTGCACTTCCCGCGCGCCTCCCTGCCGATCTCGTTCGCGCTCCAGCAGCTCCAGCAGCTGCTGTTCTCGATGATCGTGCTGGTGCTCGTCGCGGTCGGGTTCGGCAGCTACCCCTCGCTGAGCTGGCTGCTGGTCATTCCGGCGCTGGCCATGCAGTTCGTCTTCAATACCGGTCTCGCCATGATCATGGCGAGGCTGGGCAGCAAGACGCCCGACCTGGCGCAGCTGATGCCGTTCATCATGCGGACCTGGATGTACGCGTCCGGCGTGATGTTCTCCATCCCGGTGATGCTCAGGGACAAGCCGGCGTGGATCGCCGACGTCCTCATGTACAACCCGGCGGCCATCTACATGGACCTCGTCCGGTTCGCCCTGATCGACGGCTACGACTCCGCGAACCTGCCGTCGCACGTCTGGCCGGCGGCCCTCGGCTGGGCCCTGTTCATCGGTGTCGCCGGCTTCATCTACTTCTGGAAGGCCGAGGAGAGGTACGGCCGTGGCTGATCCGAACCAGGGGCGCGTCCCCACCGTCATCGCCGACAACGTGCACATCGTCTACCGCGTCCACGGCACGGCCGGCGGCAAGGGCAGCGCGACCGCCGCCCTCAGCCGCATGGTCCGCGGTAAGAACAAGGGCGAGTCCCGGGGTGTGCGCAAGGTCCACGCGGTACGCGGTGTCTCCTTCACCGCCTACCGCGGCGAGGCCATCGGTCTCATCGGCACCAACGGCTCCGGCAAGTCGACCCTGCTGCGCGCCATCGCCGGCCTGCTCCCCACCGAGAGCGGCAAGGTCTACACCGACGGACAGCCGTCGCTGCTGGGCGTCAACGCGGCGCTGATGAACGACCTGACCGGTGAGCGCAATGTCATTCTCGGCGGTCTCGCCATGGGCATGTCCCGGGACGAGATCCGTGAGCGCTACCAGGGCATCGTCGACTTCTCGGGCATCAACGAGAAGGGGGACTTCATCACCCTGCCGATGCGCACGTACTCCTCCGGTATGGGCGCCCGGCTCCGCTTCTCGATCGCGGCCGCCAAGGACCACGACGTCCTCATGATCGACGAGGCCCTGGCCACCGGCGACAACAAGTTCCGGATCCGCTCCGAGGAGCGGATCCGCGAGCTGCGGAAGTCGGCCGGTTCCGTCTTCCTGGTCAGCCACAGCAACAAGTCGATCCGGGACACGTGCGACCGCGTCCTGTGGCTGGAGAAGGGCGAGCTGCTGATGGACGGCCCGGCGGACGAGGTCCTGAAGGCCTATGAGCGCGAGACCGGCAAGTAGTCACCGCCGGTGAGACGGGCCCCCGCCGGAAACCTCCGGCGGGGGCCCGTCTCCGTGGGGCGCCGCCCTCGGCCGCCCGGGCGGCGACGGAACACGGAGCGTGCATGTTCCCGCAGTCAACATCGGGCAGGATGCCGCACATGGCAGCGATCTTGGGCGGCAAGTCCGGCTACCACCACGGCGACCTGCGCAACGCGCTCATCGCGGCAGCGGTCGCGCTCGCGACCGGCGGCGGCCCCCAGAAGGTGGTCCTCCGGGAGGCCGCACGCAGGGTCGGTGTCTCGCCCACCGCCGCGTACCGGCACTTCGCAGGCCAGGGCGAGCTGCTCCGGACCGTGAAGGCGCACAGCCGGCAGGTGCTCGCGGACTCCATGGAGAAGGCCGCCGCCGAAGCCCCGGGGGCGGACGACCCGGGCCGGGCCGCCGAGCTGCGGCTGGCCGCCATCGGCCGGGGCTACGTCGGCTTCGCCCTTTCCCAGCCCGGCCTCTACCGGGCGGCCTTCTGCACCCCCCGCCCGCCCGCCGGGGACGAGCGTGTCCGGTTCGAACCGGAGTGCGAGGGGGCGGGCGAGGAACCCCGCGCGCTGCGGCTGCTCTCCGAGGCGCTCGACGCCCTCGTCGCGAGCGGCCGGATGGGCGCGGCGACGCGCCCGGGCGCGCAGGCCGCCGTGTGGTCGGCCCTGCACGGCCTGTCGCTCCTGCTGCTCGACGGTCCGCTGGACCATCTGGCCCACGGCGAGCGGGGCGCGGTCCTCGACCGGACCCTGGCCATGGTCGTCTCGGGCGTGCGGGCCGCCTGAGCCCCGCCCGAACCTCAAGCGTCGGTCAAGTCCCATGAAACAGAAGAACGTTGGCGGGCAAAGGAGTGTTCTTGCCGTGCGGCGAACACCCCGACGCGGCACCTCGCGTTGTACAACGTAAGCTGTACCGGTGCTGATTCGCGGCAAGTGGGGCGATACTCCCCGGCTTTTTCGTCCCCCGGCGGGCGCTCCACTTGGGAGGACCGGCGGCGTGTCCGAAATAGGATGTATTGGGTCAGCAGTGTAGAACGGGAGATGTGACGGCAATGACGGAAAATCTCCAGCTCCGCGAGCGTTCGGCCGTCCCCGCAGCGGGCAGCACACAGTGACAGGTACCCGGCAGGTGCGCCCCGACGCCTCCTCGCGCGCCACCCTCGACAAGGCCGCACACGAGAACTTCCCCGTGGCGCCCTTCTTCCTGCCGCGCGCCTGGCGCGACGACCTCATGGCGGTCTACGGCTTCGCCCGCCTCGTCGACGACATCGGCGACGGCGATCTCGCCCCCGGCGGCGCGGACGCCCGCCACCTCGGTGTCGAGCCCGGGCGCGCCGACGACCGCATCGCTGTGCTCGACGCCTTCGAGGCCGACCTCATGCGTGTCTTCGACCCGTCCGACAGCCCTCGCCACCCGCTGCTGCGCGCCCTGGAGCCGACCGTACGCCGCCACGCGCTGACGCCCGAGCCGTTCCTCGGCCTCATCGCCGCGAACCGCCAGGACCAGCTGGTCGGCCGCTACGAGACCTACGACGACCTCGTCGCCTACTGCGAACTCTCGGCCAACCCCGTCGGCCGGCTCGTGCTCGGCATCACCGGCACCGAGAGCCCCGAGCGAATCCGCCGCTCCGACGCCATCTGCACCGCCCTGCAGATCGTCGAGCACCTCCAGGACGTCGCCGAGGACCTCGGCCGCGACCGCATCTACCTGCCCGCCCAGGACATGAAGCGCTTCCACGTCACCGAAGCGGATCTGGGGCGACCCTCCGGGGGCGCGTCGGTGCGTGCCCTCATCGCGTTCGAGGCCGCGCGCGCCCGGCAGCTGCTGCATGAGGGCACCCCGCTCGTGGGTAGCGTCCACGGCAGGCTCCGCCTGCTCCTCGCCGGATTCGTCGCCGGCGGGCACGCCGCCCTCGACGCCATCGCCGCAGCCGGACACGACGTACTGCCCAGGCCGCCCAAGCCCACCAAGCCGAGCCTGATGCGCGAAGCGGGCGCCGTCCTGCGACGAGCGCGGAGAGAGGGGTGATCCGGACCGTGGAGGCACAGACGGACATGACCGCGCCGGTGCAGGCCGCGTACAGCTACTGCGAGGCCGTCACCGGGCAGCAGGCGCGTAACTTCGCCTATGGAATCAGGCTCCTGCCGACCGAGAAGCGGCAGGCCATGTCGGCCCTGTACGCGTTCTCGCGGCGCGTCGACGACATCGGCGACGGCACCCTCGCCCCCGAGACCAAGCGCGAGCGGCTCGAAACCACCCGGGACCTCCTCGAACGCATCCGCAAGGGCGCGATCGAGGACGACGACACCGACCCGGTGGCCGTGGCGCTCGCCGACGCGGCACGCCGCTTTCCCCTTCCGCTCGACGGACTCGACGAGCTGATCGACGGCGTCCTGATGGACGTGCGCGGCGAGACCTACGAGACCTGGGACGACCTCAAGGTCTACTGCCGCTGCGTCGCCGGAGCCATCGGCCGGCTCTCCCTCGGTGTGTTCGGTACCCAGCCCGGCGCACCGGGCGCCGAGCGCGCCGCCGAGTACGCCGACACGCTGGGCCTCGCCCTCCAGCTCACCAACATCCTGCGGGACGTCCGCGAGGACGCGGCCGGCGGGCGGACCTATCTGCCCGCGGACGACCTCGCCAAGTTCGGCTGCTCCGACGGCTTCCACAGCTCCGCCCCGCCGGCCGGAGCCGACTTCACCGGCCTCGTCCACTTCGAAGTCCGGCGCGCCAGGGCGCTGTTCGCCGAGGGGTACCGGCTCCTGCCGATGCTCGACCGGCGCAGCGGTGCCTGTGTCGCCGCCATGGCCGGGATCTACCGGCGCCTGCTCGACCGCATCGAGCGCGACCCCGAGGCCGTGCTGCGCGGCCGCGTCTCGCTGCCCGGCCGGGAGAAGGCGTACGTCGCGGTACGCGGCCTGTCCGGCCTCGACGCGCGCACCATCTCGCGACAGACCGTCAGGAGGAGAGCCTGATGCGCCCCCAGCACGGCCCGCGGCGACGGGCAACCCTTCGCCCCGGCCCCGCGTCCCTGACTGCGACGACCCGTGGGGAGGTCGCATGACGGACAGCATCTTCGGCGACGACACACCGTCCCGGCACGCCGTGGTCGTCGGCGCGGGCCTCGCCGGCATCACCGCCGCCCTGCAACTCGCGGACGCGGGCCTGCGCGTGACCCTGCTCGAAGCACGGCCCCGCCTGGGCGGTCTCGCCTTCTCCTTCCGCCGCGGCGACCTCACCGTCGACAACGGCCAGCACGTCTACCTGCGCTGCTGCACCGCCTACCGGTGGTTCCTCGACCGCGTCGACGGCGCGGCCCTCGCCCCGCTCCAGGACCGGCTGGACGTCCCCGTCCTGGACGTCGCCCATCCGCGCGGCCCCCGGCTCGGCAGACTGCGCCGCACCGCCCTGCCCGTACCGCTGCACCTCGCCGCGAGCCTCGCCACCTATCCGCACCTCTCGCTCGCCGAGCGGATCGGTGTCGGGCGCGCCGCCCTGGCGCTGGGCAGGCTCGACCCCGCCGATCCCGCGCTCGACGGCATCGACTTCGCCACCTGGCTCGGCCGCCACGGCCAGTCCGAGCGCGCCGCCGAGGCCCTCTGGGACCTGATCGGCGTCGCCACCCTCAACGCCACCGCCGCCCACGCCTCCATGGGGCTGGCGGCGATGGTCTTCAAGACCGCCCTGCTCTCCGAACCCGGCGCGGCCGACATCGGCTGGGCGCGGGTGCCCCTCGGCGACCTGCACGACGGGCTCGCCCGCAAGGCCCTCGACTCCGCGGGGATCCGCACCGAACTGCGCACCAGGGCCGACCGCATCTCCCGCGCCGGGGACGGACGCTGGAACGTCGAGGTGTCCGGCGAGACGCTGGAGGCGGACACCGTCGTCCTCGCCGTACCGCAGCGCGAGGCCCACGACCTGCTGCCCGAGGGCGCGCTGGACGACCCCGGCAGCCTCCTCGACATCGGCACCGCGCCCATCCTCAACCTGCATGTCGTCTACGACCGCAAGGTCCTGCGGCAGCCCTTCTTCACCGCGCTGGGCTCGCCCGTGCAGTGGGTCTTCGACCGCACCGACTCCTCGGGGCTGAAGGGCGGCCAGTACCTCGCCGTCTCCCAGTCCGCGGCACAGGACGACATCGACCGGCCGGTCGCCGACCTGCGCGCGCGCTATCTCCCCGAGCTGGAACGGCTGTTGCCCGCCGCTCGCGGAGCCGTCGTACGCGACTTCTTCGTCACCCGGGAGCGGACAGCGACGTTCGCCCCCACCCCCGGCGTGGGGCGCCTGCGCCCCGGCGCCCATACCCGCGCACCGGGCCTCTACCTGGCCGGCGCGTGGACCGCCACCGGCTGGCCCGCCACCATGGAGGGCGCCGTACGCAGCGGCTTCAGTGCCGCCGGCGCCGCGCTCTCGGCCCTCGGCCGCCCCCACGAACATCCCCTCAAGGAGGCGGCATGAGCCTGAGCAGTGGAACACGTACGGCAAGTAGAGGAGAGACCGTGCCGACTGTGCCCCCGGTGAAACCGGCTGTCGACACCGCGGATGTCACCGCACTGCTGGAGCGCGGGCGGACGATGTCGACGCCGGTGCTGCGCGCCGCGGTCGACCGGCTCGCGCCGCCCATGGACACCGTGGCCGCTTACCACTTCGGCTGGATCGACGCCCACGGCCGGCCCGCCGACGGCGACGGCGGCAAGGCCGTACGGCCGGCGCTCGCCCTGCTCTCCGCCGAGGCGGCCGGCGCCGCTCCCGAGGTCGGCATCCCCGGCGCCGTCGCCGTGGAGCTGGTCCACAACTTCTCGCTGCTCCACGACGACCTCATGGACGGCGACGAGCAGCGCCGCCACCGCGACACCGTCTGGAAGGTGCACGGCCCCGCCCAGGCGATCCTCGTCGGCGACGCGCTCTTCGCGCTGGCCAACGAGCTGCTCCTGGAGCTCGGCACCGTCGAGGCCGGACGCGCGACCCGCCGGCTCACCACCGCCACCCGCAAGCTGATCGACGGCCAGGCCCAGGACATCTCCTACGAGCACCGCGAGCGGGTCACCGTCGAGGAGTGCCTGGAGATGGAGGGCAACAAGACCGGCGCTCTGCTCGCCTGCGCCGTCTCCATCGGCGCCGTGCTCGGCGGAGCCGACGACCGGACCGCCGACAAGCTGGAGGAGTACGGCTACCACCTCGGCCTCGCCTTCCAGGCCGTCGACGACCTCCTCGGCATCTGGGGCGACCCCGAGTCCACCGGCAAGCAGACCTGGAGCGACCTGCGCCAGCGCAAGAAGTCCCTCCCGGTCGTCGCGGCGCTCGCCGCCGGCGGATCCGCCTCCGAGCGCCTCGGAGAGCTGCTCGCGGCCGACGCCAAGAGCAATGACCTCGACTCCTTCTCCGAGGAGGAGTTCGCCGCCCGCGCGGCCCTCATCGAGGAGGCCGGCGGGCGCGCCTGGACGTCGCAGGAGGCGCGCAGGCAGCACGCCATCGCCATCGAGGCCCTCGACGGCGTCGACATGCCGTCCCGGGTACGGGCGCAGCTCACCGCGCTCGCCGACTTCGTCGTCGTACGGAAGAGATGATCCCCATCACCCTCATATGAGTTCGCAGTCGCCGGCCGGTGCCACCCGGCACCGGCCGACGGCAGACCCGCAGCAGCAGAATCCGACTGCACGAAGGGGAAGCCATGACAGCGACGACCGACGGAAGCGCCGGGGCCGTGGGCCCCCGGGCAGCCTCGGCCAGCGAAACAACCGACGTCACACCCGTCGCGGAGGACGTGCGCCAAGCCGCGGCGCGGGCCGCGGATCGCTCCATCGACCATCTCCTGGGGCGGCAGGACGCCGAGGGGTGGTGGAAGGGCGACCTGGAGACGAACGTCACCATGGACGCCGAGGACCTGTTGCTCCGTCAGTTCCTCGGCATCCAGGACGAGAAGATTCTCCACGCGGCCGCCCTCCACATCCGGGGCCGACAGCGCGAGGACGGTACGTGGGCCACCTTCTACGGCGGGCCCGCCGAGCTCTCCGCCACCGTCGAGGCGTACGTCGCCCTCCGGCTCGCCGGGGACCGGCCCGACGACCCGCACATGGCTCGCGCGTCCGCCTGGATCAGGGGACAGGGCGGAATGGCCGCCGCCCGGGTCTTCACCCGTATCTGGCTGGCGCTCTTCGGTTGGTGGAAATGGGACGACCTCCCCCAACTGCCACCCGAGCTGATCTTCCTGCCCCGCTGGTTCCCGCTGAACATCTACGACTTCGGCTGCTGGGCGCGTCAGACCATCGTCCCGCTGACCGTGGTCTCGGCGAAGCGGCCCGTCCGCCCCGCGCCCTTCCCGCTGGACGAGCTGCACACCGACCCCAGCGTCCCCAATCCGCCCAAGTCCACGGCCCCGGTGGTCAGTTGGGACGGCGTCTTCCAGCGGCTCGACAAGGCCCTGCACGTCTACCACAAGGTCGCCCCGCGCCGGCTGCGCAGGACCGCGATGAACGCGGCCGCCCGCTGGATCATCGAGCGCCAGGAGAACGACGGATGCTGGGGCGGTATCCAGCCCCCCGCCGTCTACTCGATCATCGCGCTCCATCTGCTCGGCTACGACCTCCAGCACCCGGTGATGCGCACCGGGCTCGAGTCGCTCGATCGTTTCGCGGTGTGGCGCGAGGACGGCTCCCGCATGATCGAAGCCTGTCAGTCACCCGTGTGGGACACCTGTCTCGCCACCATCGCGCTCGCCGACGCGGGCGTGGCGCCCGACCACCCGTCGCTCGTCAGGGCCGCCGACTGGATGCTCGGCGAGGAGATCGTCCGGCCCGGCGACTGGGCGGTCCGCCGACCCCAACTGCGTCCCGGTGGCTGGGCGTTCGAGTTCCACAACGACAACTACCCCGACATCGACGACACCGCCGAGGTCATCCTCGCCCTGCGCAGGGTCCGGCACCCCGACCGGGACCAGGCCGACGCGGCCGTCCGCCGGGGTGCCCGCTGGACCCTCGGTATGCAGTCCGCCAACGGAGCCTGGGCCGCCTTCGACGCGGACAACACCAGCCCGTTCCCCAACCGGCTTCCCTTCTGCGACTTCGGTGAGGTCATCGACCCGCCGTCGGCCGACGTCACCGCGCACGTCGTCGAGATGCTCGCCCACGAGGGCCTCGCCCATCACCCCCGTACCCGCAGGGGCGTCGAGTGGCTCCTCGCCGAACAGGAGCCCACCGGAGCCTGGTTCGGCCGCTGGGGCGTCAACCACATCTACGGAACCGGCTCCGTGGTCCCCGCCCTGACCGCCGCCGGACTGCCCACCTCCCACCCGGCGATCCGCCGGGCCGTCTCCTGGCTCGAATCCGTCCAGAACGACGACGGAGGCTGGGGCGAGGACCTGCGCTCGTACCGGCAGCGGGAGTGGATCGGACACGGCGCCTCCACCGCCTCGCAGACCGCCTGGGCGCTCCTCGCGCTCCTCGCGGCGGGGGAGCGGGACACCGAGGCCGTCGAGCGCGGAATCACCTGGCTCGTCGTGATGCAGCGCCAGGACGGCTCCTGGGACGAGCCCCACTTCACCGGAACCGGGTTCCCCTGGGACTTCTCCATCAACTACCACCTGTACCGGCAGGTGTTCCCGCTGACCGCGCTCGGCCGGTACGTCAACGGGGAGCCCGCCCTCGGCCTGGCCGCCGGCAAGGAGGCCCGGTGACAGGGAGCGCGGACCCGCCCGGTGCCGTGCCGCCACTGCTGATCGCATGCGCGCTGGGCATCGAGCGGTTCGCCCTGCGCGGGGGAGAGCGCGCGGGGGTCCCGGGGGCGGTGACCGTGCTGCGTACGGGCATGGGGCCCGACAACGCACGGCGTGCCGTGGCGGAGAAGCTCGCCGACCCCCGGCTGCGGGGCGCCGCCGTCATCGCGTCCGGCTTCTGCGCGGGCCTCGCGCCCGGTATGCACCCCGGAGACCTGGTCGTCGCCGAGGAGACCCGGGGCCCGGACGGCAGTACGGCGTGCGACGCCGCCGACCTGCTGGTGACGGCCCTGACCCGCGCCCTGCCGGGGCGCACCGTCCACACCGGCCCGCTCAACGGCTCCGACCACGTCGTGCGAGGGCCGGAGCGGGCCCAGCTGCGCGGCACGGGGGCGATCGCGGTCGACATGGAGTCCGCCGCCACGCTCCGCACGGCGCTGAGCACCGGACGGCGTCCGGTTGCGGCCGTACGGGTGGTCGTGGACGCTCCGGAGCATGAACTGGTCCGGATCAGCACGGTACGCGGTGGAATATCTGCCTTCCGCGTTCTTCGTGCCGTCCTTCCTGCTTTCTTCGAATGGCACCGTTCTTTGCTGCTCCCCTGGAGGTGAGCGAGTCATGGCCATGCCGCTTCGTCAGTCCATCCGGGTCGGGACCTATCTCTTCGAGCAGAAACTTCGCAAGCGAGAGAAGTTTCCGCTCATCGTCGAACTCGAACCGCTCTTCGCCTGCAACCTGAAATGCGAGGGCTGCGGAAAGATCCAGCATCCGGCCGGCGTGCTGAAGCAGCGCATGCCGGTCGCCCAGGCGGTCGGCGCGGTGCTCGAATCCGGAGCGCCCATGGTGTCCATCGCGGGCGGCGAACCCCTGATGCACCCCCAGATCGACGAGATCGTGCGGCAGTTGGTGGCCAGGAAGAAGTACGTCTTCCTCTGCACCAACGCCATGCTGCTCCGCAAGAAGATCGAGGACTTCACGCCGTCGCCCTATTTCGCCTTCGCCGTGCACATCGACGGGCTGCGGGAGCGGCACGACGAATCCGTGGCCAAGGAGGGCGTGTTCGACGAGGCGGTGGAGGCCATCAAGGAAGCCAAGCGGCGCGGCTTCCGGGTCACCACCAACTCCACCTTCTTCAACACCGACACCCCGCAGACCATCATCGAGGTGCTGAACTACCTCAACGACGACCTCAAGGTCGACGAGATGATGATCTCGCCGGCCTACGCCTACGAGAAGGCGCCGGACCAGGAGCACTTCCTGGGCGTCGAGCAGACCCGCGAGCTGTTCAAGAAGGCCTTCGCGGGCGGCAACCGGCGACGCTGGCGCCTGAACCACTCGCCCCTGTTCCTGGACTTCCTGGAGGGCAAGGCGGACTTCCCGTGCACGGCGTGGGCGATCCCGAACTACTCGCTCTTCGGCTGGCAGCGGCCCTGCTACCTGATGAGCGACGGGTACGTCCCCACGTACCGCCAGCTCATCGAGGAGACCGACTGGGACAAGTACGGCCGGGGCAAGGACCCGCGCTGCGCCAACTGCATGGCCCACTGCGGCTACGAGCCGACCGCCGTCCTCGCCACCATGGGCTCCCTCAAGGAGTCGCTCCGCGCGGCGCGCGAGACCGTCTCGGCGAACCGCGGGTGACGTGATGCCGGCAGGAGCGATCCGGAAGGGGGCCCGAGCGTGACGATTCTGGAGAACATCCGAGGACCGCGCGACCTCAAAGCGCTGATCGAACCGGAGCTGGACGAACTGGCCCAGGACATCAGGGAGTTCCTGGTCCAAGCGGTGGCCAGAACCGGAGGTCACCTGGGACCCAACCTCGGGGTGGTGGAACTCTCCATCGCCCTGCACCGGGTCTTCGACTCACCCGCCGACCGGATCCTCTGGGACACCGGCCACCAGAGCTACGTCCACAAGCTCCTCACCGGCCGACAGGACTTCTCCAAACTGCGCGGCAAGGGCGGACTCTCCGGATACCCGTCCCGTCAGGAGTCCGCGCACGACGTCATCGAGAACTCGCACGCCTCGACGGTCCTCGGCTGGGCCGACGGTCTCGCCAAGGCCCATCGGCTACACGGCGGTTCCGACCACGTGGTCGCCGTCATCGGCGACGGCGCGCTCACCGGCGGCATGGCCTGGGAGGCGCTGAACAACATCGCCGCCGCCAAGGACCGCCCGCTGATCGTCGTCGTCAACGACAACGAGCGGTCCTACGCCCCCACGATCGGTGGCCTCGCCGGCCACCTCGCCACCTTGCGCACCACCGACGGCTACGAACGCTTCCTCGCCTGGGGCAAGGAGGTGCTCCAGCACACCCCCGTCATCGGGCAGCCGCTGTACGGGTCGCTGCACGGAGCCAAGAAGGGGTTCAAGGACACCTTCGCGCCGCAAGGCCTCTTCGAGGACCTGGGGCTCAAGTACGTGGGGCCGGTCGACGGGCACGACATCGCGGCGGTGGAGTCGGCGCTGCGGCGGGCGAAACGGTTCCACGGTCCCGTACTGGTCCACTGCCTGACCGAGAAGGGCCGGGGCTATCCTCCGGCGCTCCGGGACGAGGCCGACCGGTTCCACGCGGTCGGCTCGATGGACCCGCTGACCTGCGCACCGCTCGTTCCCGCCGACGGGCCGTCCTGGACCTCCGTCTTCGGTGAGGAGATCGCCGTCCTCGGGGCCGAGCGGCCGGACATCGTGGCGATCACCGCCGCCATGCTGCATCCGGTCGGGCTCACGGCGTTCGCCGAGCGCTTCCCGGAGCGGGTCTGGGACGTCGGGATCGCCGAGCAGCACGCCGTGGTGTCGGCGGCCGGTCTCGCCACCGGCGGGCTGCACCCGGTCGTCGCCGTCTACGCCACCTTCCTCAACCGGGCCTTCGACCAGCTGCTGATGGATGTGGCACTGCACCGGTGCGGTGTCACCTTCGTACTCGACCGTGCGGGGGTGACCGGCACCGACGGAGCGTCGCACAACGGGATGTGGGACATGTCCGTCCTCCAGGTCGTCCCCGGGCTGCGGATCGCCGCGCCGCGGGACGCCGACCAGTTGCGGGCGCAGTTGCGCGAGGCCGTGGAGGTGTCCGACGCGCCGACCCTGCTGCGCTTCCCCAAGGAACCGGTGGGAGAGGCCGTGCCCGCCGTCGGCCGGATCGGCGGGATGGACGTACTGCGGCAGGCCGAGGACCCCGATGTGCTGCTCGTGGCCGTCGGCGTCATGGCGCCGGTCTGCCTCCACGCCGCCGAGCTGCTGGCCGGGCGCGGCATCCGGTGCACGGTCGTCGATCCGCGCTGGGTGAAGCCGGTCGACGCACAGCTCCCGCCGCTCGCCGCCGGGTACCGGCTCGTCGCGGTAGTCGAGGACAACAGCCGGGCCGGCGGTGTGGGCTCGGCGGTGGGGCAGGCGCTGCGGGACGCTGATGTGGACGTGCCACTGCGTACGTTCGGCATCCCGGAGCAGTTCCTCGCCCACGGCAAGCGCGGTGAGGTCCTGGCCGACATCGGGCTGACCCCGGTCGAGATCGCGGGACGGATCAGCGCCGCCCTGGCGCGAAGGAAGCCCGACGAGGCCGCCGGGGGTGCGGCGCCGGAGCCCACGGCCTACGAGAGGTCGCCGTCCCCGGAGGCCGGCGACGTGAAGGAATCCGTGGTGCCGACGCAGCCGCGGGAGCCCAAGGATCCCGGGGAACCCGGAAAGCCCAAGGAGAACGGTCGATGACGACGCCGATGGGGACGCCGACGGGGGCGCCGACGAGCAAGGAGTTCGACCTGGGCCGGCTGCTCGCCGAGCGCGGCGCGGAGCGTTACGAGCTGCACACCCGACACCTCAACCACCAGCTGCCGCGCATGCTCCACACCCTCGGGTTCGACAAGTACTACGAGCGGGCGGAGGGTGCCCACTTCTGGGACGCCGACGGCAACGACTACCTCGACATGCTCGCCGGCTTCGGGGTGATGGGCCTCGGTCGCCACCATCCCGTCGTCCGCAAGGCCCTGCACGACGTCCTCGACGCCTCGCTCGCCGATCTGACCCGGTTCGACTGCCAGCCGCTGCCCGGGCTGCTCGCCGAGAAGCTGCTCACCCACAGCCCTCACCTGGACCGGGTCTTCTTCGGCAACAGCGGTACGGAGGCGGTGGAGACGGCACTCAAATTCGCCCGCTTCGCCACCGGGAGGCCGCGGATCCTCTACTGCGCCCACGCCTTCCACGGACTGACCACCGGCTCGCTCTCGGTCAACGGCGAAAGCGGCTTCCGGGACGGCTTCGCGCCGCTGCTGCCCGACACCGCGATCGAGCTCGGCGACCTCGCCGCCCTGGAGCGGGAGCTGCGGAAGGGCGACGTGGCCGCGTTCGTCGTGGAGCCCATCCAGGGCAAGGGAGTGCGCGAGGTCCCGCCGGGGTTCCTGCGCGCCGCCCAGGAGCTGCTGCGCCGGCACAAGGCCCTGCTGATCGCCGACGAGGTGCAGACCGGGCTCGGCAGGACCGGCGACTTCTACGCCTACCAGCACGAGATGGGGGTCGAACCGGACCTGGTGTGCGTCGCCAAGGCGCTCTCCGGCGGCTATGTGCCCGTCGGCGCCACCCTCGGCAAGGACTGGATCTTCAAGAAGGTCTACTCGTCGATGGACCGGGTGCTCGTCCACTCGGCCAGCTTCGGCTCGAACGCCCAGGCCATGGCCGCCGGGCTCGCCGTCCTCTCGGTGATGGAGAACGAGGAGACCGTCGCCCACGCGCGTCGCACCGGTGACCTGCTGCGCTCGCGCCTCGCCGCGCTCGTACCCCGGTACGAACTGCTCCACGACGTGCGCGGACGCGGGCTGATGATCGGGATCGAGTTCGGCAGGCCGTCGTCGCTCGGCCTGCGCAGCCGCTGGACGATGCTCCAGGCGGCCCGCAAGGGACTCTTCGCCCAGATGGTCGTCGTCCCGCTGCTCCAGCGGCACCGGATCCTCACGCAGGTGTCCGGCGACCACATGGAAGTGATCAAGCTGATCCCGCCGCTGGTGATCGACGACACGGACGTGGACCGGTTCGTCGAAGCCTTCACCGCCGTGATGGACGACGCCCACGGCGGGGGCGGGCTGATGTGGGACTTCGGCAGAACGCTGGTCAAGCAGGCCGTCGCGCAGCGCTGAACCGGCGGATCGCCAGCCGCGTGTTTGCCTCAGGGGCAAGAAAATTGCCCCTGAGGAAAAACCCTGGCGCAATGGACCCATGAGCAATTCTGCCGGAAGGGCGGACAGGGCTGCGACGTCCGCGGAAGTCCCGGACCGAGGGTCGGCCGCCGCCGCGTCGGACGGCGCGTCCGACGACCAACTGATCTCGGAGGCCCTCCCCGACGTCGCGCCCCGGCTGAGGGGGCTGCGCCGACGCCAGGGGCTCACTCTGGAGACGGCCGCCCGCCGCGCCGGACTCTCCCCGGCCCACCTCTCCCGGCTGGAGACGGGCCGCCGGCAGCCCTCGCTGCCCATGCTGCTCGCCCTTGCCCGCATCTACGGCACGACCGTCTCCGAACTGCTCGGGGAGGTGCCGCCCGAGCGCGATCCCATCGTCCGCGCGGGGAGCGCCGAGCCCGCCGAGGCGGACGGGTGGATCTATCACCAGGCGGGCGGGCCCGGACGGGCCATGCAGGCGCTGCGCGTCCAGGTCCCGTACACCACCCGGGACGACCTCGTCCGCGTCCACCCGGGGGAGGAGTGGCTCCACGTCCTGGAAGGCAGGGTGCGCCTCGCCCTGGGCGACGCCGTCCACGTCCTCGACCCCGGGGACAGCGCGCACTTCGACTCGCTCACCCCGCACCGGATCGGCGCCGCCACGCGCGGCGGCGCCGCGCTGCTCTTCGTCCACACCCTGCTGCAGAGTCCCGCCACCGAGCTGTGCCTCGGTGGCGGAGCGCCGCGCCGCTGACCCGCACGCTCGCCGCCGACCTCATGAAATGAGACGTCGAATGTCCGACAAATCAGCATCTGTCCCGTCCACCGAGGAGAAGAAGTTCCCCCGGGGGCTGGTCATCCGCCTCTTCGCCTACCTCGTCGCCGGACACCTCTTCGCGGCGTTCCTCTATCTGCTGTTCCTGCTCGGCGGTCAGAACCAGTAGGGCCGGATCCCGCCGGTCCCGCGCTTCCGCCGATCCTGATTACCGCTAGTCCTGGAGGAGGGCGAAGCGCAGCCGCTCGCGGGTCTCCGGGGTGAGCTTCAGGCCCTCGGAGAGGTACCGCTCGACGCTGCCCCAGTTCGCCTCGATGGTGTCGAAGGCGGCGGAGAGGTACTCCGCGCGTGCGTCGAAGAGGGGGCCGAGCAGTTCCATGACCTCCGGGGACATGGCCTCGGCCGAGGTGCTGCTGCGGCGGACCTTGTAGCGGCGGTGGGGGTCGTTCGACTTGAGGTAGTCCGTCTCGATCGCCTCGCGCTCGACGCCGACCGCGAGCAGGGACACGGCGATGGAGAGCCCCGCGCGGTCCTTGCCGGCCGCGCAGTGCATCAGGGCGGGGACGCTGTCCTCGGCCATGGCGTGCAGGACCCGGCTGTGCTCGGCGGTGCGGTCCGTGATGATCTCGCGGTACGTGTGCGTCATGCGGGCGGCGGCCTTGCCGTCGCCGAGGAGGGAGCGCAGCTGGGCGAGGTCGCCACCGCTGACCATCTTCCAGAACTCCTTGCCGTCCGCGGGGTCGTTGAGCGGGATGTTCACGTTCCGCACGCCGGGCAGGGCGACGTCCGGGCCCTCCACCTTCTGGTCGGCGGCGTTGCGGAAGTCGAAGATCGTGTGCAGCCCGAGGCCGGCGAGGAAGGTCGCGTCGTCATCGGTGGCGTGGGCCAGGTGCCCGCTGCGGAAGAGCCGCCCATAGCGCACTGTCCGCCCGTCCACGGTCGGCAGCCCGCCCACGTCCCGGAAATTCCGGACTCCGGTCAGCTCGGGTTCGGTCGACGGGACCTGCGGCAGCTGCTGCGTCACGAGAGCTCCTGAGGTGTTCTGCCGTCGGCGCTGATCGCCGACGTGGCGCGGCCTCGACGATACGACATCGGTTCCTGAGGCAATCATCTCGGCGGGAGCCTCCCGACACGCCGGTTCCTGAGGAACTGGCGGCAATCGGCAGAACATTTGCTGTTGAGTGCAATGCGTATGGAATGAGCCTTCTGTCCGTATTGAGTTGTTCGGCATGGCGTGCCCCGGTAATGCGGGAGATGGGTACGGGCACGTGAGCAGCGTCATAAACGTGACCGTCCGTGGCGGAACACGGAAGTCGAATTCCTTGCTCACGACGGAGATTGATGATCCGGAGTCGACGGAGGGTGACCGGAATTTCGCGCCGATATCACAGCGCCCATTCGCGATGGAATGCGATGGCTTGTTAGCGCCGACCGGCTCGTCTACGGTCACCGTCAATCCGGATGGACCGCCGAATCCTGCCACCGTCCGGAATTCACACCCACCCACGTGTGGCAGGAGCGGGGGACCCAGGTAAGAACGCCGATTCCGGATTTCCGGAGGCGGCTCGGGGTTAAGGCGCGCCACAGCGCGACCGGGCATCTCCAGCCCGAACCCGACAGCTCACCTCGCAGGCGCCGGAGAGGAATTCGCCATGCCCGCGAAGGGTAAGCACCGCCGTCCCAAGGCCAACCCGATCACGCGTGGATTCGTCGCCGCCGGAACGGGTGGCGCCGTCGTCGCCCTTCCGCTTCTCGGCGCGACCGGAGCGCACGCCGCCGAGGCGAGCGCCCCGGCCGTGACGCAGGGAACCACCGTCGCCGCCGCCAAGTCCGTGGCACAGCAGTCCGCCAAGGCCGCGCCGAAGACGTACTCCGTCGTCGCCGGTGACTGCCTCTCGACGATCGCCGCGGACCACCACCTCGCCGGTGGCTGGAAGAAGCTCTACCACGACAACCGCCAGGTCGTCGGCGAGAACCCCGCGCTGATCATCCCCGGCATGAAGCTCACCCTGGGCGCGAAGTCCACCGCCAAGGCCAAGCCCGCGCACAAGGCGGCTCCCAAGGCCGCGCCGAAGGCGGCTCCGAAGGCGGCCCCCAAGGCCGACGACTCGGCGCGCAGCTCCCGCAGCAGTGACCGCGCGTCCGCCCCTTCGACCTCGACCTCGGCGTCCACCCCGGACTCCACGTCGGCCTCCGGCTTCACCGCCCCGGTCAGCGGCCCGAGCGTCACCACCCCGTACCACGCCTCCGGCTCCATGTGGTCCTCCGGCTACCACACCGGTGTCGACTTCGCGGCCTCCACCGGCACGACCGTCAAGGCCGTCGGCCCGGGCACCGTCGTCTCCGCCGGATGGGGCGGCGCGTACGGCAACGAGGTCATCATCCAGCACACCGACGGCAGCTACTCGCAGTACGGCCACCTCTCGTCCCTCTCGGTCTCCTCCGGTGAGAGCGTCACCGGCGGACAGCAGATCGGCCTCTCCGGCTCCACCGGCAACTCCTCCGGTCCGCACCTGCACTTCGAGATCCGTACGGGCCCGAGCTACGGCTCGGACATCGACCCGCTCGCGTACCTGCGTCAGCACGGCGTCTCCATCTGACCCGGTACACGCGCGAATCCCGTACCGAGGCCCGGCACTTCTGTGCCGGGCCTCGGTCTATTCCGGCTTGGGTGAATCTTGACCGGTGGCATATGTCACGCCCCGTCAACCGCTCCTTACGGTCGCGTAGGTCACATCCGTAAGGGAAAGATGTGGTCCCGTGGCAGACCGTTCGAGAGCAATAGACAGTGGCACAGGCGTATTCGGTTCGTACGCGGCGATCGGCGACAGCTTTACCGAAGGGGTGGGGGACCCGGGGCCCGGGGAAACGTATGTGGGTTGGGCGGACCGCCTCGCGGTCCTCCTCGCCGACCGGCTTCCGGAGGAGGACCACGACGGCTTCCGCTACGCCAACCTCGCCGTCCGCGGACGTCTCCTCGACCAGATCGTCGAGGAGCAGGTCCCCCGGGCGAAGGAACTCGCCCCGGAACTGGTGACCTTCTGCGCGGGCGGCAACGACATCATCCGGCCCGGCACCGACCCCGACGAGGTCGCCGAACGCTTCGAGCGCGCCGTCGCGGACCTCACCTCGGCCGTGGGCACCGTGATGGTCACGACCGGTTTCGACACGCGCGGTGTGACCCTGCTGCGTCATCTCCGCGGCAAGATCGCCACGTACAACGGGCATGTGCGGGCCGTCGCCGACCGGTACGGATGCCCCGTCCTCGACCTGTGGTCCCTCAAGTCCATTCAGGACAGGCGGGCTTGGGACAGCGACCGGCTGCACCTGTCGGCCGAGGGCCACACCCGGGTCGCCCTGCGCGCCGGCCAGGTCCTGGGCCTTGAGGTGCCCGCCGACCCCGACCAGCCGTGGCCGCCGCTGCCTCCGCGGGGCGCCCTCGAAGTGCGCCGGGACGACATCCAGTGGGCGCGCGAGTATCTGGTGCCCTGGATCGGACGCAGGCTCCGCGGCGAATCGTCCGGCGACCACGTCGAGCCGAAGCGCCCCGACCTGCTGCCGCTGTGACCTCGGGGGCCCGGCGGATCGCGGACCGCCGGGTCGCATGACGCCGCGGCTCGCGCCACCCGGGCCCAGCGCGCGGGAGGCTCGCGGCCCCCGAGGGGGCGCTTGATCCAGGGCCGCTCGGGCTCGTGCCGCCGGGGCTCGGGGGCGGGTCTGGGGTGTTCGGGTGCGCGCCGCCGGGGCGGGCGACGGCCCGCCCCGGCGGCGCGGCCGGTCTCAGTGCGAACCGGCGCCGGCTGCCTCAGGGACGCCACCGCTCCCACCCGTCTCACCCATTCCTCCGGTCTCACGGAGCGCACGGCTCGCGGAGGCCTCGCCGATCTCGCAGTGGTCCTTGAAGCCCTGGCTCGTCAGCCCCAGCGCGGCGTTCATCCGCGACCGCAGGTTCTCCACCGCCACCATCGCCGTCAGCTCCACGAACGCGGCCTCGCCCAGCGCCCCGACCAGCCGCGCGGCGAGTGCGTCCTCGACCGTCGGAGGGTTGGCGGTCATCGCCTCCGCGTATGCGAGGACGTCCCGCTCCAGCGGGGTGTACGCGTCGCTGTCGCGCCAGACCGGGACCTCGCGCAGCTTGCGCGCGTCCATACCGCGCCGCTGGTTCTCCCAGTGCCCGAAGTCCATGCACCAGCTGCAGCCGATCGAGGCGGCAGCCGCCATCACGGCCAGGGCCTTGAGATCCGCGTCCAGCGCCTTCCACTTCCCGACCGCCAGCTCGAAGCGCAGGTCCGCGCGGAGGACGCGCGGGTTGTGGCTGAGGGCGAGAGCGGGTTCGAGGATCTTGCCGTAGGTCCGCTTGCAGTACCACTCCATCGCGCGCGAGAAGAGCGTGCGGGGCGGGGTGAGCGAGATACGGGCCATGACGGGCCTCCTGGGTGTCGCGTGGTGACGTTTCACCGAGGAGACGGATGCGGCACCGTCAGATGTGACATCGCGGCCGGGAAATCCTCGACCGACTCCCGGCCGCCCTGTCACCCGCCCTGTCACGCAGCTCTCACCTGCGACAACGCCACCAGCGTCGTCCGCCGCCCATAATGGAACGACCCCGAACACCAGGAGGTGCTGTGACCGGCGCTGGCTCTGTTCATCCGCTGCGTGCCCGGCTTCGCTCGCTGCGGGCCGCGGCCTTCGGCGCGGACCCCACGGGAGAGCGGATGGAGCGGATCCGCCGCTCGCCGAACTTCGCGGACGGGGTCTTCCAGAATCCGGTGGCCGCCAGCCACAGACCGTCGGGTTCCTCGGTCGAATTCGCGAAGGTCTACTTCCAGAAGGAAGCCCGGTCGCGGCGCTCGCCCCTCGGCGTGATCCCCGTGCACACCACCACGCTCGCGGAACTCGCGAAGCCCCCGGCCTCCGGCCTGCGGATCACGTGGATGGGGCATTCCAGCGTCCTCGCCGAGATCGACGGCGTTCGCGTGCTGTTCGACCCGGTCTGGGGCAGGCGCTGCTCGCCCTTCTCCTTCGCCGGGCCCCAGCGTCTCCACCCGGTACCCGTACCGCTCTCCACCCTCGGCCCGGTCGATGTCGTCGTCATCTCCCACGACCACTACGACCACCTGGACATGCCCACCATCCGCGCCCTGGCCGGCACGGACACCGTCTTCGCCGTGCCGCTCGGCGTCGGCGCCCATCTGGAGCGCTGGGGTGTCGCCCCCTCGCGCCTGCGCGAGCTGGACTGGAACGAGTCCACCGAGGTCGCGGGCCTCCGCCTGACCGCCACCCCCGCGCGCCACTTCTGCGGTCGCGGCCTGCGCAACCAGCAGCACACCCTCTGGGCGTCCTGGGTCGTGGCCGGACCCGAACACCGGATCTACCACAGCGGCGACACCGGGTACTTCCCCGGCTTCCAGGAGATCGGCGCCGCGCACGGCCCCTTCGACGTCACCATGATCCAGATCGGCGCGTACAGCGAGTACTGGCCCGACATCCACATGACCCCGGCCGAGGGCATGCGGGCCCACCTCGATCTGCAGGGTGGCAGGCCGACCGGAGTGATGCTGCCCATCCACTGGGCCACCTTCAACCTGGCGCCGCACCCGTGGGCCGAGCCGGGTGAGGGCACGGTCGCCGCGGCGGCCCAGACGGGGTCCCGGATCGCCCTGCCCCGGCCCGGTGAGCCGTTCGAGCCAACCGCCGCGAAGGTCCCGGACGCGCCGTGGTGGCGTGAAGTCGCGCACGAGCCGGTGGGCGGCTGGACCCCGGCAGGCGACAGCCTGCCGGTCCCGTCCGAAGCCGGCGCGTCCGTGGAATCCGTCGTCCCCGGCGAGGGCAGGGACACCCAGGAGACCGCGCAGACGCCCTGACCCGCGTGTGGACGAGAACCGCGGAACACCGTGCGGGCCGGCGCCCCAGGGCACCGTTCCAGCGGAAAACGCATTCCGTATCGCGGACGCTTCGGGCGGCATCCCGGTAGGCGCGCTAGCCTGACGTCCAGTCAGTTCGCGGGTCCAGGGGGAGGGGTGCCGCATGGCCGTGGCCATGTACAAGGCCGTCATGCTCGCGCGGGAGAACGAACGGCTCCACGAGAAGCTCCGCGCGCGTCGTAAGAAGCTCAACCGGCGCCTGACCCAGGAGAGCGCGGCCCAGGAGGAGCGGCGGCAGGCCGTGTACCACCGGGCGCTCGTTCCCTTCCGGGACGCCTTCGAACGCCTGAAGCGGGTGGACCTGGCCGAACTGGTACCGGTGGACCCGACCGGGCACACCTCGGCCGACGTGGAACTCCGGGAGATCAGGGAGTTCGCCGTCTCCGCCGTCGGCTCGCTCGCCGGTGGCGCGGCGACCGGCGCCGGCGTCGGCGCGGCCACGTACCTCGCCGTCGGCGCCTTCGCCACCGCGTCCACCGGGACGGCGATCTCCGGCCTTTCCGGGGCCGCCGCGAGCAGCGCCACCCTGGCCTGGCTGGGCGGCGGGTCGCTGGCCGCGGGAGGCGGCGGGGTCGCCGCCGGGACGGCGGTCCTGGCCGCGGTCGTCGCCGTCCCCGCGCTGCTCGTCGCCGGCGTCCTGCTCGAATGGCAGGGCCGCTCGGCCCGCGACGCCCAGCAGGAGGTCGCCGAGCAGCTCGGGCGGGCGGAGGCGGAACTGGACGAGATCCGAGGCGTTCTCTCCGAGGTGTTGCAGCGCAGCCGGGAGGTCCGTCTCGTGCTCAAGGAGCTCTGCGGGGCCATGGAGCAGCGGCTGCCCGCCTTCGCCGCCCTGGTCGCCGAGTGCGACGACTACGGTTCCTACGACGCGCGGCAGCGCGCCCAGGTGAAGGAGCTCTTCGACCTCGCCTGTATGACGGTCACGGTAATGGGAGCCCCACCGGCCGGGGAGGACGGCCGGGTCGGCGAGCTGTCCGGCCGGGTCGTGGCGGACGCCCGGGCCCGGCTCGCCGAACTGGGCTCCGCCGCATGAGCCGTACGGCCCTGCCCGGCGCCGCCGACCAGGCCGTCTGGACGGTCGCGGACGCCGCCACGCGGCGGCTGGCCGAGGCCACCGTTGAGACGCTGTCCACCAGGGAGACCGTGGAGCGGCTGGCGCGCCGGTACGAGAACATCGGCAACGCCCAGCGCGCGGGTCATCTCTTCGAGGTGCGGCACGCGCTCTCGTTCAACCAGCGGGCGATCCGGGCGGGCGAGTCCGTGCGGGCCGTGGTCACGGAGTGGGCCGACGGCGGCTCGCACACGGCCCCCGCCGACCTCCATCTGATCGACCGGGGACGGCTCGTGGGGGAGGCGCAGGCCAAGCTCATGAACGGAGTCCCGGCGACGGCCCATCAGGTGGCCCGGCCGCACTACGACGGAATGGCGCGGCTCGTGGCCGGCGACAGGGTCGCCGCTGTGGACAGCCTCCTGGAGCGCCGGCTCACCATGTCACCCGAAGGGGTGCGGTTCGTGGACTACGCCGATGCCCGGGCGCACCTGACGGATCGGCTGGAGTACGGAGACATCTCCTCCGTCCCGGTGGACCTGACCGACGCGCACCGTTCGGCCCTGGATCCGAGGCGCTGGGCACGCGGCGAAGCGGTTCGGGCGGCAGGCCGGGAGGCGGCAGCCGCGGCGGGTGGGGCGGCGGCGGTCGGCGGGCTGGTCGCCGGAGTCGCGTCCGCGGCCGGGCAGTTGGCCCGAGTGCGGGCGGGCGAGACCTCCGCCGCGTCGGCCGCTCTCACCGCGGCCGCGGCCGCCGTGCAGGGGGCGGCGCGTTCCGGCGCGGTGGCAGGGCTCGGCTCGGTGGTCCGTACGGCGGCGCGCGCCGGCCGGCTGCCCGTGGTGCTCGGCGGCGGGGATACGGCGTTCGCCGCGGCCGGAGCCGCCTACGCGGTGGCGGAGGCCGGGGTGGAGCTGGCTCGGGGCCGGATCGACGCGGGTGAGTTCGCGGCCCGCAGCGCGGAGGCGACCCTTCGGATCGGTCTGGGCTGGGCCTGCGGGGTGGTGGCCCAGACGGTGATCCCGGTCCCGGTGGTCGGGGCGCTGGTGGGCGGTCTGGTGGGCCAGGCGGTCGGCACACTGGTCGCGCAGGGGCTTCAGGCGGCCCTGGTGGTGGTCCGCGGCACCGGCGGACCGGGCGCGGCCCTGCTGGAGCGGGAGCTGCTCACGGTGTCCCTGACCTCGGGACTGCTGAGTTCGGCGGCCGCCGCCCTTGGTCCGGAGACGCGCGCGTCGGCCGTCGTGCTGCCCGGGCTGGTGGCCGTACGGGAACGGCTCGCGAGCGCCGATCCGGCGGGGGCACTGAGCGGGCTCGCGGCGCTGACGGTCGAGGAGGCCGGGCGCCCGGTGTTCCTGACGCCGGTCGAGTTCGACGCGTGGATGATCGCCGAGGAGGCTCCACTGGTCCTCGACCCCAACTGGTGAGTGGTCGCGCGGGATGGGACCGGACCGGTGGGAGCGGGGCGACGCCGTTGCCGGGCGCGGTGGGGGCACGGCGGGCGCCGCGAGCGGGGTCGGGTCCCGGGTCGTCGGCCCCGGCCCGGTGAGCCCATCGGGCCGGGGCCGCGACGGTCCCGGACGCGCCATCGTGGCGCGAAGTCGCGCACGAGCCGGCGAGGGGCCGGGTTCCGGCAGGTGACAGCCGGACCACCCCGTCCGCGGCCGGTGCCCCGGTGGAAGGCGCCCGCGACGAGGGCGGACACCCGGGAAGCCGCGCGGACCCCTTGACCGCCAGCGCGTCAACGCAGCGTTTTCGCGCTGCCGTACGAGGCCTCATACCAGAGCGGGACGCTCGGTGGGCAACTTTGTCAACTGCCCGCCGCACATGAACGGTTCGCGACTACCGTGTGTGTCCGGTGATCAACGGTGGGCTCATCGGACTCGCTCCGGGCCCACCGGTGCGCCGAAGCCGAACACCCGTATGACGCCGATTCCTGGGGCCCACGTACCAAGGACGCTGATGTCTCAACTTCGCGCACCCGTCGCGCGGCCGGACCGCCGCGAGGGCGGGCGGCACGGCCGGCCAGGCGCCCGTTCCCTCTCCAGCTCGGGGAGGCCCGCGCCGCTCGTTCCGGAAGCCCGTATACGCCCCCAACTCCTGCGCACCTCGGTGCTGCCGGCCGTCGTCGTCGCCCTCGGTGGCGCGGCAGCCGTGCTCTTCACCATCCGCTCCACCGGAGCCACGCCGTCGACGGGCCTGTGGGCCGCGCTGACCGGCTCCGCCGCGCTCGCCGTGGCAGGCGTGGCCGCCGCCGTACTGGGAGCGGACCGCGTCGCCAAGTCCGTCCTGGACCGGTGCCACGCACTGCGCCGCTCCAGCGCGCGCGCCCAGAGCGACCTGCGCACCGTCGTCGAACAACTCCGCCGGGGAGAAGGGCCGCCGGCCCGCTCCCAGACCGCGCCGCCCGCGCTCGGCGGAGACGAGTTCGACCTGCTGGCACAGGAGCTGAGCCGCTCCCACGACGCCGCCGTGGCGGCCGTGGTGCAGGCTTCCCGGCTCTCCAGCAGCGTCGGCAACGAACAGAAGGTGGAGGTCTTCGTCAATCTGGCCCGGCGGCTGCAGTCGCTCGTCCACCGGGAGATCCAGCTGCTCGACGAGCTGGAGAACGACGTCGAGGACCCCGAGCTGCTCAAGGGCCTCTTCCATGTGGACCACCTGGCGACCCGCATCCGCAGGCACGCCGAGAACCTCGCCGTCCTCGGCGGCGCCATCTCGCGGCGCCAGTGGTCCCGTCCCGTCACCATGACGGAGGTGCTGCGCTCCTCCATCGCCGAGGTCGAGCAGTACCCCCGGGTCAAGCTCGTACCGCCGATCGACGGCACCCTGCGCGGGCACGCCGTCGCCGACGTCATCCACCTGCTCGCCGAACTGGTCGAGAACGCCACGCTGTTCTCGGCGCCGCACACCACCGTGCTGCTCCGGGCCCAGCACGTCACGGCCGGGCTCGCGGTCGAGGTCGAGGACCGGGGCCTCGGTATGCCGGTCGCCGAGCAGACCAAGATGAACGCCCTGCTCACCGACCCCGACCAGGTCAATGTGGCCCATCTGCTCCAGGACGGCCGGATCGGGCTCTTCGTGGTCTCCGCGCTCGCCCGGCGCCACGGGATCGCCGTACGCCTGCAGTCGAACATCTACGGCGGGGTGCAGGCCGTCCTTGTCCTGCCGCAGGAACTCCTGGGCGACGAACCGGAGGGACTCGCCCAGGGCGAGGGCCAGACCGGGCAGACGGCCCCAGCGGGCCAGGTGGGCCAGGTGGGTCAGGCCGGTCACGCAGGTCAGGCGGTGCGGCCGGTCGGGCAGTCCGTACCGGGCGCCGACACCCCGGCCGCACCCATGCCGGCGTACGCGGCCCCCGCGCACGTACAGACCCAGTCACCCGCCCCCGAACCGGTTCACCGGTCACTGACCTACACCACGTCGGCCCCCGGTATACCCGTCCAGGCGGCGGCCCACCGCGCCGGGCCCCCGCCCGCTCCGCCCGCCCCCGTGAACGACGGTGCGTACCCCGCGCCCCTGCCCGTCCGCGGTGAGCAGAGCGACCGGCCGAACCCGGCGTCCGCGCTCCCCGGAGCCGGACCGGCGCACCGCGCGCCGTCGCCCGTGCCTCCGGACCAGGCGTACCCGCCGGCGGACGATGTCGTGCGCGGCACCATGGACCGGCCCCAACTGCCCAAGCGGCGCGCCCAGGAGCACCTCGTTCCGCAGCTGCGCGACGAGCCGGTGGCACGCAGGCACGAGGAGTACGCGCTGCACGACCCCGGTCTGATGGCCGCCTTCCAGCGCGGCATCGGACTGGCCGAGTCCCAGCCCGCGCGCGTGGACACCCCCTACGAAGCACCACTCGAACCGCAGCGACACGACGATTCCCACAAGGAGTAGATGCACCATGGCGAGCGATGCGCCGAACGGCCATTCCTCGGATCTCGACTGGCTGCTCAGCGGCCTGGTCCAGCGGGTCCCGTACACCCGCAACGCGGTTCTGCTCTCCTCCGACGGCCTCGTGAAGTCGGTGCACGGCCTGGACACCGACAGCGCGGACCACATGGCAGCGCTGGCCTCGGGCCTGTACTCACTGGGCCGCAGCGCGGGCGCGCGCTTCGGCGACGGCGGAGAGGTGCGCCAGGTGGTGGTCGAGCTCGACTCCACCCTGCTCTTCGTCTCCACCGCCGGGTCCGGCACCTGTCTGGCCGTACTCGCCGGCCGGGAGGCCGATGCCGCCGTTCTCGGCTACGAGATGGCGATGCTGGTCAAGAGCGTCCGGCCGTACCTGATCACCCCGGCCAGGCAACCGGCCGCCGTCCCCGGCGCGAGGGGGCGCTGAACGTGCCGTCCCCCAAGGACGGGCCGTGGCTCGACGACGCGGCCGGCCGGCTGATCCGCCCGTACACGGTGAGCGGCGGCCGGACGCGGCCGACGGCCGCGTTGGATCTCCTCTCCATGGTGATGGCCACGGGGTCGGCGCCGCAGGCCCAGCTCGGCCCGGAACACACCCTGGCTCTGGGGCTGTGCGACGGGCCGACCTCGGTCGCGGAGATCTCGGCGCACTTACGGCTGCCCGCGGTCGTCACCAAGGTGCTGCTCTCCGATCTCGTGGACTGCGGGGCGCTCACCGCGCGGGCACCCCGGCTCCACGGCAACCCCACCGACCGTTCTTTGCTGGAGGCAGTGCTCGATGGCCTACGACGACGGCTCTGAGCGCCGAAACGACCACCACGAACCGCACCACGACACTCTCCCGCCACACGGAGAACACGCCCCCGGCCTCTTTCCCACCGCGCTGAAGATCCTCGTCGCGGGGGGCTTCGGGGTCGGCAAGACCACCTTCGTCGGGGCCGTCAGCGAGATCGAACCCCTGAGCACCGAGGAGCTGCTCACCCAGATCAGCGTCGGCACCGACAGTCTCGAGGGTGTCGAGTCCAAGACCACAACCACGGTGGCCATGGACTTCGGCCGCATCACCCTGGACGACCGGCATGTGCTCTATCTCTTCGGCACACCCGGCCAGGAGCGCTTCTGGTTCATGTGGGACGAGCTGTCCGAGGGCGCGCTGGGCGCGGTGATCCTCGCCGACACCCGCCGCCTCCAGGACTCCTTCTCCGCCGTCGACTTCTTCGAACGGCGCGACATCGGATTCGTGGTGGCCGTCAACGAGTTCGACGGCTCCTACCACTACGAACCGGACGAGGTGCGCGCCGCGATCGACCTCAAGCCGGAGGTCCCGGTCGTCCTCTGCGACGCCCGGATCGCCAGCTCCGGGATCCAGACCCTGGTCACCCTCGTTCAGCATCTGCTCACCACCACCCCGGCCCCGACCCCGGCGCCGAGCTACGGAGCACCGTCATGACGTACGACCCGACCGGTCACCTGCTGCTCACACCCGTCGACCGGGAGGCGCCCGCGCGGGTGCGCCGACTGCGACAGCTGGGCCTGGGCGAGCGCCCCGACCCGGCCTTCGACGAATTCGCCCACAAGCTCGCGGAGGTGACCGCCGCCCCGTACTCGATGGTCAACTTCATCGACGAGAACCGGCAGTTCTTCGCCGGGCTGCACACGCCCGAGGGCACGCGCTCCGGCGCCGACCTCGGCGCCGCCGCGGCCGGCGCCGACGTCGGTCGCTTCATGGACAGGGACCACGGTTACTGCCCGCACGTGGTGGTGCGCCGCAAGGCCCTCGTACTGGAGGACGTCTGCGACTACCCCCGTTTCGCCGGCAATCCGGTGGTCGACGAGATCGGCATCCGCTCCTATCTCGGCGCGCCGCTCATCGACCGGACGGGCACGGCCCTGGGCACCATCTGTGTCGTCGACACCGAGCCGCGTCCCTGGGGGCGAGCCGGCCTGGAGACCATCAAGTCCCTTGCCGCGGAGCTGGTGGAGCAGATCCACCGCCGCGAGGACGGTGGTCTCTGAAGCGGTCGCATCCGGTCGTCGTCCCATGACGTCCCAGGGGGAAACATCTGCCCCTGGGGCGTCATCCGTGTCCGCCGGGCCCCGCGGTGGCCGTTTCGGGCGCGGGTGCCGCCGCGTCCAGGTCGCTGGGGCCTGTCGTTCGGATCTTGCCGGCTGATCCAAAGGACAGACCCCTAAAGCGCCGGTGCCATCCTCACCACGTCGGCGAGCCGCTCGGACCACTGTCCCTTCGCCGCTCCCAGGGCAACCTCGGCGAGCCGGAGCAGCTGTACGTCGGACGTCCCCGCGGGGGCGAAGATGTGGTGCGCGTCGCGGAGATACCGCTCGATGGGGCGGTCGGTGAAGAGCCCTGCCCCGGCGTGGATCTCCATGGCGTTGCGGGCCGAATCGAGCGCCGACTCCACATTGACCAGCTTGGCGTTCATCAGCTCCGCGTCGCAGGGCAGACCCTGGTCGAGCAGGTGCACCGCGTGGTACGCGGCGAGCCGGGCGGTCATCAGCCGGGACTGGAGCTGACCCAACTTGAGCTTCACGGACGGCAGTTCGTACAGCGGCTTGCCGTAGCGGATCCGTTCGGCGCAGAACGCGGTGGTCTCCTCCACGATCGCCTGATGGATCCCCAGCGACACCGCGGTGAGGTTGGCCCGGCCGTAGAGCACGCTGGAGGAGTACGCGACCGCCAGGCCGTCCCCCTCCTCGCCGAGCCGATTCTCGGCGGGCACACGGCAGTTGTCGAAGACCAGCTCGCCGAAGCCGAAGCCGTGCAGGCCCATCGCCGGCTGCTGGGCGCCCACCCGCAGGCCGGGCGTGCCGGTTTCGACCAGGAAGGCCGTGAGGCCCCCGGAGCCGGGCCCCGTGCGGACCACCACGCCGTGCAGATCGCCGATGTGGCTGTTGCCGACGTACACCTTGCGGCCGTTGAGGACGTAGTCGTCACCGTCGCGCAACGCCTCGGCGCTCATGCCCAGCACATGGCCGCCCGACTCGGGTTCGGTCACCGCGATCGTCGGCAGGCAGGAGCCCTCGGCGATCGCGGGCAGCCAGGTCTTCTTCTGTTCCTCACTGCCGAAGTGGACGATCTTGGCGGCTCCGAGCTGTGACGCCTGCACCATGGCGCCCATGGCCGCGCTGACCCGGGACAGCTCCTCGATGATGATCGTCTTGGCGAGATGGCCGGCACCCATGCCGCCGTAATCCCGGTTGATCGTCGCGCCGAGCCATCCTTGACGCGCGATCAGCCGGGAGAGTTCCCGATGGACGGAACGAGCCGCCTCCATCGAGGGAATGCGTGGCCGAACCTCGCTCTCGGCGAAGTCCCTGACGTTCTGGCGCAGTTGATGATGCATTCGACTGGCGAAATAACCGTCCATCCGAGCCCTCCCCTGCGAAACGCCTGCTCGACCTGTTGTTCGAGCAGGTGGTGCACCGGCAGTGGTCCCGTCCTGAACGGGCCGACTACCTCATGATGTTGATCTTTTCGAGCCCCTTCAACGTCGTTCCCAGCTTTGTCCGAAAGTGGAACCGTTGACGATGCGTAGTCGTCTCGTTTCCGGTGGTAGCGGCCTGTGGGGCCCTGTTCGTAGGGCATTCCCGCAGTGCTTCTTTCTGCCACATGCCAACGGCAAAGGTTTTGCGGGCATATGGCACGGAGGCGCAATTCCTGACCTCATAGGTGCACAGTCGTACCTCCGAGGTGGCACGGCAGGACCGATTCGGCACCGTTCTCGACCGGAGTGGACGCCTCACGTCCACGGCCTGTCCGGCGCGAGGGTGCGCCCCGGGGGGTGACAGGCGTGCGCGCGCGGGTGGGGGAGTGCGCTGGGGCGCGCCCGGGCCGCCCGGCGCCCATCCCGGAGGATGCGTTTTCTGAAGCCCATCACATGGCGTGCCTATCGCGTCACGAGGGGTCAGGGCTCCGAGCCCCTGCCGCGCCGGGAAAGCGATTCGTGACCACCCGGGGAAGTGCGGTATTGTTCTCATGCGCGTGCGGCCCGGGGAAACCCCAGGTCAGACGGGCAACGGGACGTGGCGCAGCTTGGTAGCGCACTTGACTGGGGGTCAAGGGGTCGCAGGTTCAAATCCTGTCGTCCCGACTTGCTTTTACGCAGGTCGGAGGCCGTTCTCTCAACTATGAGGGGACGGCCTTTCGTGCGTCCGGGGCCGTGGTGATCGCAGTGTGGTCGCACGTCCGATCTGCGGCCGGTCGGCCGTGGCGCTGGACTCGGCAACGGCGGGGGAGCGGAGCCGGCGGACGACTTCGCCGAGCCGGTATGCAGCCACCGGGCGCCAAGCATGTCCTGCCGCCTGTACCGGGAGGCGGACGGCCCGGTCTCCGGGGTGCCGAGCGATGCTGCGACGCGCCGGGCACTGGCCGCGGCAACCACGTACGAGGGCGGGTGCAGCCTCGGACTGCTCTGTCCCGGAGCCCCTGGATGTCGTCGGCAGGGCCGGCCGTGGGCGAAGCGCGCCTGAGGAAGGGGGCCTGCGGGCGGTGCACCAGCAGGTGCTGCGTTCCTTCGCCAGGACCGGGAGAGCGCCCGGCCCGGAGGCTCTGGCAGCGATCGCCGCGGAGGCCGGCCGGAGTGCCGGCGCGGTGCCGGCGGTGCTGGCCGAGGAGGACTTCCTCACCGGGGACGAGCAGGGGCGCGTCCGTGCCGCGTACCCCTTCTCCGCCACCCCCACCCGCCACCGGGTCCGTATCGCGGAAGGCGCGGAGGTGTGGTCGATGCGCGCGATCGACGCACTCGGCATTCCCGCCATGCTCGACCGGGACGTGGTGATCTCCTCCGCCGCCCCCGTGACCGGCGAAAGTATCGAGGTCAGGGCCACCGCCGGCATCCTGAGCTGGGAACCCACGAGTACGGTGGTGTTCGTCGGCCAGCGGCCCGGCGGCCACGGCCTGCTGCGACGCGTTGAACTTCTTCACCAGCGACGAGACGGCACGGACCTGGACGAAGGCGCATCCGGAGGTGCCAGGCCACGTCGTCTCCCCCCGATGCCGAGCAGATCGCCCATCAGACGTTCGGACCCTTGCTCGCCCCCTGAGACGACCTGGACGACCGGACCGGCGGGCACCGCCTCTACGGGGAAGAGGCCGTGAGGCCAGTCGGCTCACACCCTGCATCCGGAGCAGCGCCATGTGCCACGGCGTTCCCTGCCCGCCGTGTCCGGCACCCGAGGTTTGAGCTGCCCTGCGGTGGCGCCGTGGACGATGCCCTCCGTCACCTGTTGGTCGACTGCGCATCCGTGACCTGCCGCAGGGCGACGTTCCGGCGATCGAGACATCCGGCGAAGGCTACGGACGGTTTACAGACCACATCGAGCACGCCTAGCGTGAAGGTACCGGCGCTCCCCGGCCGATCCTGCGGAGCGGAGCCCACCACCATGCAGACCTCCCGCTCACCACCGACCCACCCAGCCCTCGACGCCATCCGGAAAAAAGAGCCGGACGACGGGGTCTTCGAGCGAGAGGAGAGTTCCATGACGTACGCCATCTCAGGGCAGTACCTGGCCAGCTGCTCGTGTGCAGTGATCTGCGGCTGCAGTGTCGACGCCCAGCCGAGGGACACGCACGGCGGCACCGAATGCCGGGGTGCGGCCGTGTTCCACATCGCCGACGGGCGGTTGGACGACACCGACCTTTCCGGGGTCGACTTCGCCTTCTACAACCACTTCCCCTCCCACCTGACGGCCGGCGACTGGAAGGTCGGGGTCGTCATCGACAGCGGTGCCAGCGACGAGCAGGTCGACGCACTCGGCCGGATCCTCTCCGGCAGCGAGGGCGGCATGCTGGGTGAACTCGCGCAGTTCATCGGCGAATTCGTGGGTACCGAACGCGGCGAGGTATCGCTCACCGACGGTGAGCAGCCGGTCGCGAACGTCGCCGGGCGCACCCGGCTGACGTACGAGCCGCTGCTCGGCGCCGACGACGCGCCGACTACGGTCAAGAACGCGATGTTCGGCTTCGCCGCCGAGTACGGAATCGGCCGTACCAGCGGCAACTCGTCCGCCTTCGGCCTGGAGTTCGAACCGGCCTACGGCGAGAAGGCCGACTTCGTCTTCAGCAGCGAGCCGGCGGCGGGGGCGCCCAAGGGGCGCGCGTGACCCGCGCCGTCACACCGCGGAGGAGGCCGCAAGGGTCTCCTCCGCTACTGCTCGCCACCGTCTTCTCGCACGCCTCACTGGCCAAGTGCATCCCGATCGCCCTGGTCGTCGGCACCCTGCTCTCCCTGGTCAACCAGGGATCGGTGCTCTTCGCCGGCGCCGCCACCGCCGTCACCTGGGCCAGGGGGGCGGCCAACTACGCGGTACCGTTCTGCGTCTCCAGCGCCGGCTTCTACGGCAGCCAGCGGGCCATGTGGTGCGAGCAGCACCCCCGCTGATCACATCGTCCGATCACATCGGCGTCATCCCGCCCGGGGTCAGTGCCGGCAGCAGCCAGTCCTGGAAGGGCGCCAGCACGGCCATTACCAGGAACGCCACGCCCGCCACCCGGGCCAGCAGCGGGCCGCGCCGCCACAGCTTCTCCAGAAAGATCATCACGGCTATCGCGGCCATCGCCGCCACGTTCATCACCCCGAGCGGCACCAACACCACCATCAGCGCCCAGCAGCAGCCCACGCAGTACGCGCCGTGGTGCAGCCCCACCCGCAGATCGCGCACCGGCGGACGGAAGCCCGCGTACCGCATCAGCTGGGTCATCGGGCTGCGGCAGTGCCGCAGGCACACGTACTTCAGCGGCCCGAGCTGGTACAACCCCGCCAAGGCGAAGGCCGCCGCGCCGATCCACTTCCCGGCCTGGGGATCGCGGTCGACCAGGTCGCCGGTGACCGCCAGCCCGCCGTACGCCAGCAGCCCGAACGCCGTCCACGCCAGCAGGTACCCGCCGAGGAACTCGGTGGTCCGCACCGCCCTCGTCATCCCGCTCGACTGCCGGGCGATGCCCCTGGCCCAGGTCACCGCCACCGGGGCCACCGAGGGCAGCATCATCGCCGCCATCATCGCCAGCCACAGCGGCAGGAACAACGGCAGCGGCATCCCCATCGTGCCTGGCTCGATCCCCATGTCCCGGGCCTGCCCGAGCGTGATCACCCAGGCCAGCGCCGCGATCGCCACGATCAGACCCCAGGCCACCGCCAGATCCCTCGCGGGCAGCAGCACCCCGAGCCGCAGCGGCTGCTTCTCAACGGTGATGGAACGCATGGCGCTCTCCCTGAAAGGCAATTCCAGGACAGCACACCAGCGCCCGCGCGCGCCAGTGCCACGGGGCCCGGTGCGGAACCGGATCAGCCGTGAGACGTCGTGATCGACCTGTCCACGGCCCACATCTGTGACGCCTCCTCCGTCGCTGCCCTCGACGCCATCGAGCACAAGTACGCCCAGCGCGGCAAGAGCGTCGAGATCACCGCCTGAACGACCCGAGTGCCGACCTCCACAGCTCAGCGGCGAACTTGCCGCCGGCCACTGACGATCACCCGGCGAACCCCGGCCCCCGGCTGCCGATCCCGGCACGGGTCACACGTCAGGACACCGCTACGGCTTCTGCGGCGTTGGCCGGGGTGCAGCAGCAGTGGCCCGGAGCGTGCGACGGCTTGCGTCCGGTTGCCGGTGCCGGGCCGGGGTGGGTCGATGGAGGGGACACCGGAACGGAGCTGAGGCGGGTGGCGCATGGGCATCGACGTGACGGCGGAGCGGGTGATCCCGCGGCCGTGCGAACGGGTCGCGGTCTTCGCGATGGACTGGCGCCATGACGCGGAGTGGACGCAAGGCATCCGTACGGCGGAACTGACCCGCCAGGCCGACGGCGGCGGCTTCGGGACCGGTGCCGAGGTCACCCGGACCGCGTACTTCCTGGGCAAACGGATCGACTACGTGCTGCGCGTCGCCGCCTACGAGCCTCCGCGGCTGCTGGACATGGTGTCGGTCGCGGGCCCAATGCCGATGCACGTGACGTATACCTTCACCCCGACCCCGGACGGCGGCACCCTGGCCCGCATCCGCGTACAGGGCGACGCCTCCGGCCTGTACGGTCTCGCGGCGCCGTTCATGGCGCGCAAGGTGCGATCCTCGCTGGTCAAGGACCTACGGGACCTGGAGCGGCGGCTGAGCGGGCCGTAGGGGCCCATGCGGAGGGCGGAACGCGATGGCGTACGACGAAGGGTTGGCCGAGCGGGTCCGGGACCGTCTGGGAGAGGACCGGGCCATCACGGAGAAGCGCATGTTCGGCTGTCTGGTTTTCCTGTGCAACGGCAACATGGCCGTGGGCGTGACCGGCGACGACCTGATGGTCCGCGTCGGTCCGGAGGCCTCGGCCGGCGCCCTCGCGCGCCCCGGTGCGAGGATCTTCGACTTCACCGGCCGGCCGATGCGCGGCTGGGTCGTCGTGGACTCCTCCGCCCTCGTGGAGGACGGGCCCCTGACCGACTGGATCGATACGGGCCGGGCCTTCGCCGCCGGCCTGCCGCCCAAGTGAGCGCCGGACCGCCGCGTGACGGCAGGAGCGCTTCCACCCGCTGAGCCTCCCCAACGCCGCACCAGCGGACAGGGATCACGGCTGTGGTGTCAGTCTGCTGAGCTATCCTTCCCGCCACCGCACACCGACTGTAGGGACCACGAGAATTGACCGGCCTGTCTGCTTTCCCGCTGCCCTTTCATGCTTCCCGTTCCATATCGTTCGCGACACCCCGAACGCTGCGGGAACTTCAGATGATGCAGTGCAGCGCGCACATTCGGGCGAAGCCGGGGTGGTTCGACAAGATGAACGATGCCGACATCGTCGCGAGGTGGACGCAAGAAGCGGTCGCCCAGGGCCTCACCGAAGCGCAGGTTCGTTACGTGCTCGCCGAACTCGTGCACTACGCCGCGCTGCGGGACGGGCGAACCGGCGTCGAGGTGTCCGCCGTCGACGGGGTGTGGCAGTCGGACACACTGGTCGACGACAAGCTCAGATCCCGGCTGCGCGAGGCGGTGCGGGTTCTGGAGCAGGTCTCCGAAGTAGAACAGGACTGGCATCCCGGATCCGACGGGCAGGTACTGGATCTGGTTCATCCCTCACTGTTCTGCCTGGTGAGAGAGGTGAGCGGCGCGCCCGAGCGGGCTTGGCAGAACCCGACGGACCGCTACTCGACGTACGAGTTCTCGGAGAAGTTCCAGTGGCTGCCCACGGACGTCGACGTCAGTGAGGACGGCGATGTCACCTTCCGTTCGTACGTCAACAACGTCCACCCCGAGACTCATCACGAACTGGCCTCCGTCCTGCCGGACTTGTTCGCGCGCATGCGCCCGCTGCTGGAGAACGTGCTCACCGATCTGCGCCATCCGCGGCCCCTGCGGATCGAGGCCGATCCTTTCGGGTGGTACGACTCGAAGCCGGAGTTTCCGGACAAGTCCTCCTGCAGTGATGACGGGGCCTACGCGGGAGCCCTCCGCGCATGGGAAGAGGCCCAGGATGACTGGTGGGAGAACCGCCGCCCGGCCATCCCGGACGCCCCGGCCTTCACCACGCCCGAGTTGCCCGATGAATCCGCCCGAGTCGACCTGCGCGGCCGCCGTCTTCAGGTCATCGTCAAGCTCGCCACCGTTTATCTCACCCCGGAAAAGCCCGAGTATCCAGGCGGTTCCTGGCATGTCGAGGGGATGTTGAACGAGCGGATCGTCTCGACCGGCATCTACTACTGGGACAGCGAGAACATCACCGAAAGCCGGCTGAGTTTCCGGGCGGCACTCGACGACCCGGACTACGAACAGAACGACGACAACGGTCTGCGTGAGGTCTACGGCCTGGAGGACGAAGACGCACTGAACCAGATGCTGGGATCGGCATCGACGCCGGCGGGTCGCTGCCTGGCGTTCCCGAACATCCTGCAACACCGCGTCGGCTCATTCCGCCTCATGGATCACACCCGCCCGGGACACCGCAAAATTCTTGCGTTCTTCCTGGTCGACCCGTCGGAGACGATCGTCTCGACATCCGATGTGCCACCGCAGCAACCATGGTCCGGCACCTCCACCATGACGCTTGAACAGGCCAAGCACCACCGCGAACAACTCATGCGGGAACGCAAGTTCTTCGTCGACGAACACAACGATCAGCTTTACGAACGAGAATTCTCCCTCTGCGAGCACTGAACCTGTTCCGTCCTGAATACGTTCAGGTCAGGAGGGTGCGGACGGCCGTTCTCTCGCTGAGGGAACGGCCTTTCGCTTGCTCTCCGCGTGTCCGACGGTAGGGCGGAATCCTCAGACCGGGAGCAGCCGGGCGATCAGGGCGCTGAGCTGGTGGGCGTTGCGGCACGGGTGCATCTCGACCAGCGCCGCGTAGGACAGGGCCGCGGAGTCGCCCGTCGGCCACAGGGACATCTGCTCCGGGTTCAGCCAGTACACCCGGCGGGCCCGGTCCGCGATCCGCCGCAGCGCCGGCAGGTTCGGGTCGCTCATGTTCGTACGGGCGTCGCCGAGGATGAAGACGGCCGTCCGAGGTCCGACCGCGTCGAGGTAGCGCTCGGCGAACTCGCCCAGGGCCGTGCCGTAGTCGCTGCTGCCGTGCCAGCCGGTCACGGCCGCCTCCGTGAGGACACGCTCGCCGAGACCCGCCGGGTCCGCGGCGCCGCGTGAGATCAGGCCCGTGACCTCGTCCACGCGGTTGACGAAGGCGAACACCCGGACCTTGCTGAACTGGTCGTGCAGCGCCTGCACCAGCAGCATCGTGAACTGCGCGAAGCCCGCGACCGAACCGGAGACGTCACAGAGCAGCACCAGCTCCGGCCGCGCCGGACGGCGGCGGCGCAGGACCGGCCGCATCGGCACGCCACCGGTAGACAGGGACCCGCGCAGGGTGCGACGGAGGTCGATCCGGCCCCTCGCCGCACGTCTGCGACGGGCCGCGAGCCGCGTCGCCAGCTTGCGGGCCAGCGGGTGAACGGCCCTGCGCAGCTCGTCGAGTTGGTCCCGGCCCGCGAGCAGGAAGTCGACCCGGTCGGCCGTGGTCGCGACGACGCGGCGCGCGATCTCCTCCGTCCCCCGGCGTTCGGCGACCCGACGGCGCGCCTCGGTGCGTACGCGGTCGCGGAACTCCTCGATGCGGCGCCGGATCTCGTCGTCGACCAGCCGGTCGGTGAACCCGCTCGCGTCCGCGCCCTGCCGCAGGGCGGCGCGCACCCGCGCGAGCAGCGTCTGCGGCCGCAGCCGGGACAGGGTCTGGTGCGACGACCAGCCGTCCGAGCCCGGCGTGGAGCCGTAGCCGCCGAGACTGTCCACGGCTTCGGCCGCCAACCGGCTCAGCAGCGCCTGGTCGTTGGCGGCGAGCGCGTCCGCGAGGCGCTCCCGCAGCGCCGCCGTGTCCGCGTCCGTCCCCGCGCGCACGTCCGCGTCCCGGGCGGTCCCCTCCGTCCGGCCGCCGCCCTCCGGGGCGCCGACGCGGAGGGGAAAGAACAGATCGAAGACGGGGTCGAAGACAGCCCGCTGCCCCTCGTGGTGCAGCAGCGTGGAGGCGAGACCCTCCCTCATCCGCTCGCGGTCGGCGAAGCCCAGCGCCTCCAGGGCCCGCGCCGCGTCCACCGTCTCGGCCGGCCCGATCCGCAGGCCGTGGCCCCGCAGCGCCCGGACGAGCCCGGTCAGCCGGTCGGAGATCCCGCTCGGCGCGCTCACACGCTGTCCAGGTCCAGCTTCGCGGCCGCCTTCACCACGTCCTCCTGGTGCTTGAGGACCACGCCGAGGGTGTCCCGTACGAGCGTCTCGTCCAGGGTGTCCGCGCCGAGGGCGAGAAGCGTGCGGGCCCAGTCGATGGTCTCCGCGACGGACGGCACCTTGCGCAGGTCCATCGCCCGCAGCGCGCCCGCCACCCGCACCACGGACGCGGCCAGCGTCTCACTCAGACCCGGCACCTTCATCCTGACGATCCTGCGCTCCAGCTCCTCCTCCGGGAACCCGATGTGGAGGAACAGGCAGCGGCGGCGCAGCGCCTCGGACAGCTCGCGGCTCGCGTTCGAGGTGAGGACCACGAAGGGGCGGCGCGTCGCGCTGATCGTCCCCAGCTCGGGCACGGTGACCTGGAAGTCGCTCAGCACTTCGAGGAGCAGGCCCTCGACCTCGACGTCCGCCTTGTCGGTCTCGTCGATGAGCAGCACCTTCGGGTCGCCGCCGCGGATCGCGGTGAGCAGCGGCCGGGGCAGCAGGAACTCCTCGCTGAAGATGTCGGTGCGGGTCTCGTCCCACGACTCGTTCCGGCCCGCCGTGATGCGCAGCAGCTGCTTGGCGTGGTTCCACTCGTACAGCGCGCGGGACTCGTCGACTCCCTCGTAGCACTGGAGCCGGATCAGGCGCGCCTCCGCGACCTGGGCGACGGCCTTGGCGAGCTCCGTCTTGCCGACGCCGGCCGGGCCCTCCACGAGGAGGGGCTTGCCCAGCCGGTCGGCGAGGAAGACCGTCGTGGCGACAGCGGGCGAGGCCAGATAGCCGGTCTCGGCGAGGCGGGCGGCGACGTCGTCCACGGAGGTGAAGTATCCGGTGGCCGGGTGGTCCGCCGCGCCGCCGCCGGTGCGGCCCGTGCGTGCGCGGTTCTCGTCCCCGTGGTCTTCGGCGTCCCTGTGGCCTTCGGCGGTGGGGCCTTCTTCGTCGGTGAACAACAGACCTCCAGCGCGGCGGAGCGGGTGACGGCCCTCGTACTTGATCAGCTCCCCGAGCCACTCCACAACCGGCGGGGCGGCGAATGCGGCGAAGGTCACCCGCCGCGCCGCGGTCACCTCCGCGGCGAGTCGTACCTCCGGTGGGGTCAGACCCAATTGACGTCGGCCCGGGTCAGCAGTGGATCGTCCTTCAGCTGCCACAGGGGCACGGCGAAGTTGCCCGTGCGGTACCTGCCACCGAAGTGGAGGCCGAGGACGCGGTGGTCGGCGAGGTCGAAGACCGGGGACCCGCTGTTGCCGCCCAGCGTGGAGCAGTCGTGCTTCAGCGTGAACTGGCCGGGGACGAGTTCCGTCGCCACTCCCGGCTGGAGGCGTTTCACGTTGTAGATGTCCATGAAGATCCGCCGCATGGACTCCGGTTCGTTGCGGCGGCCGTCCCAGGCCGGGTATCCGATGACATAGACCGGACGGCCGACCACGTCCGCCGGCGGTTCGGCCGCGACCGGGAGCGGGGAAGGAAGGGCCTCGCCGTCCGGGGCCGGCGCCACCCGCAGCAGCGCCATGTCGACGTCGGGGTGGATGCCGATCACCTCGGTGACGTCGTACGTGTGCGACCCGTCGGACTCCGCCGCGCCGAGTTCCTCCGCGGTGTCCACGCAGGCTGTCATGGACTCCTGGAACGTCCAGCTGTCTCCGGCGGTACGGGTGAACTCCGCCGCGACATGGCGGTTGGTCATCACGACCTCGGGGCCGACGAGGAACGCCGTTCCCAGCCAGTCCAGGTCGGGGTGCCCGGAGACCTCCACCCGGCCCACCCGGGTGATCGAGTCCCGGATGCCGGCCCGCCGGCCGTCGAGGACCGACCAGTCGCCCTGCTGCGAGGGGAAGTCCTGCCCCTGGACGAGGATCGCGGGACGACCCTCGAGGAGGACGATGGCCTCGACACCGAAGTACTCGTCCTCGTCGAGCGCGTCCCCACGGCCGGCGGCCAGCTTCTCCAGTCCGGTGACGCCGGCCTCGAGGACCCTGGCGCGTTCCTCCTGGGCGAAGCGCGAGATCTGTCCGGCCGGGGCCGCGTCGGAGGGGAATTCCTCCGCCGACTCGGAGATCTCCAGCTCCAGACCCTTCCGTACGCGTTCGGCGACCTCCAGCAGGTCACCGAAGACCTGTCCGGGACCCGTCGCCACGGGTGATCCGTTCCGCATCTCACGCCACCTCCGGCTGCCTTTCGGGTTGTCGCTCCTGTGGTTCCGCCGGCCGGTCCGCGGACTGCCCGCCCCGCGACAGCGCCGACTGGGCCGCCGTGATCTCCGCGTACAGCTCCGGGCTGTGCTCCCGCACGTGGTTCAGCACGCTGCTCATCTGGGTGCCCACGTTGACGAACGCGGTCCTCCTGCCCTGGAAGTTGACGTCCTCGACGCGCCGCGTCCCCCGGTGCAGGGCGACCACCGTCCAGTCGTCGGTGAGGACGGGCGAACCGGAGGAGCCGCCCCGGGTGTCGGTGAAGTAGCGCACGTCGCGCTCGTCGGCCTCGTAGACGAGGTTGTTGCGCAGGGCGACGCGCTTGGGCTGACCGCCCGGGTGCTGGATGATGTTGACCGCGACGGGCTCGTCCCTCGTCACCCTCAGGGGCTCGGTGGCGACGCGCAGGACGTGGCGTGGCGGTCCGTCCGGGGTGAGCCGCAGGATCGCGTAGTCGAGCTCCTCGTCCCAGGCGACGAGTTCACCGGCGCTCGCCTCCTCCGTCTCCGTCTCGTCGGCGCCGTAGTCGAAGCGCGCGCGTGAGTTGCGTGCCTGGAGCCGCAGGTCCGCGGGGTCGACGGCGGGGCGTTCGGCGGTCGTGCGGGTCCGGGCGTTGACCACATGGTGGTTGGTGACGAGCAGGTCGGGGGCGATGAGCCAGCCGGTTCCCGCGTGGGGGAAGCCGTTCGGCTGGAGAGGGGCGCCGGACTGGTACGGCAGCACCTTGAGACGGGCGACCGCCGTGCCGGCCACCTCGCCGCCGCGCAGGAACTCGTACGGCACCGTGTCGTCCCGGTGGATGATCTCCTCCTTGGTCTCCCCGGTGAGCGCCGGGGCCGGGATGTCCGGCTCGCCGGCCGCGTCCCGGGCCACCCGGTCGAGGGCGTGCTGGAAGACGGCGAGGGGACCCGCCTCGGCGGTCTGGGCGACCGCGTTGCGCAGCCAGATCTCCAGCGGCACGGATCCGTCGATGAGCCGCTCCACATGGTTCATCTCGTTCAGGTCCGAGTGGACCTGCGGCCCGGGGGCGGCGACCAGCGGCAGCGTGCCTCGGTACTTGGGCATGATGCCGTCGAGCAGGAGCCGCCGGATCGAGGGATCGGTCAGACCGGCCTCCAGCGCGGCGTCACGCAGCCGGACGACCTCGTGCGCGGGGAGATAGGTGTCGTGCATGGCTCCTCCGGCCGTGGCGGGCGACGGCGGTTGCCCGGGCTGTCGCCGCGGCGGTTCATGTGGGGTTTCCGGCGGTTGCTGACGCGGTTCCTCTGACGGCTGCCGGTGCGGGGTCAGGGTCGGTACGTGGACGGCGGTGCCCGCGCCCATCGCGGCGGCGACCCCGGAGACCAGCTCCCCACTGCTGTCCCGTACCACCAGCAGCCGCTGGGCGAGTTCGTCGAGCGTGCCGAGTTCGCGGGCCTCGCGCAGCATGCCCGCCATGTCGGCGTGGGACGCCCCGCTCGGTCCCGGGCCGTCGCTCTGTCCCCAGCCGTCGGGCCGTTCCGGCCGCCCCATTCGCGAGGGCTGTGACGGTTGTGGTGCCTGTGGCGGCTCGGCGGAGCCGATGGCGGTGTCGACGATCCTCAACAGCGCGCCGCGCAGGTGGGGTTGGTCGGACAGCGTGCGGCGGATCGACTCCGCGAGGGTGTCGAGTACACCCTCGTCGTCCGTCGGCAGCCCCACCACCTTCAGGGTGTGGTCGAGCGCTCGGGGGTCCTGCCGGCCGACTTCGGCGGTGACGGCCCGCACCAGGGCCGGCCGCTGGGTGAGTGCCTCGTCCGGCAGCCGTCGCAGCCGCCGGGCGAGCCGGTCCTCGACCTCGCTCTCCTCGGCGGCGGAGGCGCCGGTGAGCCGGGCACGGGCCAGCATCGCGCCCATCGCCTCGAAATCGCGCCCCAGGTGCGTGGCGATGTCCTCCGCCTCCACCAGGTCGCGCTCGGCGGCCTCGACGTCACCGTCCTCCTCCGCGAGCCGGGCGGACAGCAGCAGAAGCTCCAGCTGGGGTTCGGGACGGCCCGCGTCCTGGGCGCGGTCCACGGCCTCCTCGGCCACCGCCCGCGCCTCGGTGCGCCGCCCCTGCCGGGCCAGCGTCTCCACCAGCAGCGGATGCAGCGGGCTGCCCGCGGTCCACGGCCTGCGCTCGGCGAGCCGCGCGGCGGCCTCCTCGGTGAAACCCTGCGCCAGCAGGTCCTCGACCTCGCGGGCCGCGATCCGCTCCCAGTCCTCCTGATCGGCCTCGGCCATGACCTGGTCCGGGGTGTGCCCGCCCAGATGTCCGGTGAGGAAGGCCGCCGAGCGGGCCGTCATGTCCTGGGCGGCCTCCTCGAGATAGCGCTCCACACCCGGCGTCCAGCGCTCCTCGACCGCGCGAGGGTTCTCGTTCAACCGCAGCCGGTGGTAGATCTCCTCGGCGCGGTTCTCCGGGCCCTCGCGCGCGGCGTAGTAGGCCACGGCGCGCTGCCCGACCCTCCGCATCACATCGGTACGGTCCTGTTCGGCCAGGCGCAGCATGATGGCGCGCAGGTCGGAGCGGTGACGTACGGCCTGCGGACCGGACGGCTCCACGAGGTCGAGGCGGGACAGCAGTCCGAAGAGACGGCGGGCGTCGTCGGGGGAGAGCGGCGCCAGCCCGCAGGGCTCGGCGAGGACCTCCGCGATCAGGTCGGGGGTGATGGTCCGCAGCGCCATGCCCGCCTGGGCCAGCTCGCGGACGTCGCGGTTGGCGATGTGCTGCAGGATGCGCTCGTAGAGCGTCCCCTGGACGAGCATCTGGTCGACCTTGCGGTAGAAGTACCGCCGCCGGGCGGGCAGGCTCTCGACCAGCTCGCTCAGTGACCGGGCCTCGCCGCCCGCGAGTACCGCCGCCCGCGCGGCCAGTTTCAGACTGAGGGGATGGCCGCCGACCCGCTCGGCCAGCGCCTGCGCGACCTGGGGGTCCTCGACGCCGCAGGACGTCAGCAGCCCGACGGCCGCCTTCATGTCGACATCGCCGAGGGCGATGGTGCGGGGCGCCATGACCTGTGCGGGGTGGCCGACCGGCGCGCGCCCGGAGACGATGAACCGCAGCCGGGGGCAGACCTCCTGGAGCGCGGCCCAGATGGCCCACATGCGGCCGATCACCGGGGATCCGCGGTACTGGGCCTCCTCGAAGGAGTCCACCGCGATCACCAGCGGCGGGCCCGCCTCACCGGCGGGTGTCGCCACCGCCCGTACGAGGATCCGGCCGACCCGCCGCACGAGATCCGTCTCGCGCGCGCCCGCCAGGACGTGGAACCCGGACGACGACGCCCGGCCCAGCGTGGGGCGGGTGGTGGACAGCTCGAACAGCTCGTCGACCTTGCTCTGTTCGATCCGCTGGGTTCCGGCCGTGAGCTCGCACTCGTCCGCCACCGCGTCGAACTCGCCCTGGAAATCGGGGTACTGGATGCCGAGCTGCCGCGCGATCTCCGCGATCAGCGTGGCCGGCTCGTGGATCGAGAGGGTCGGCCGCTCGAAGTCGACGTAGGCGAAGGGGAATCCGGACCGGAAGTCGCGCAGGCTGTCGAGGAGGAACTTCGCGAGGAGCGTGCTCTTGCCGACGCCGCCGAGACCGTGGATCACCAGCGGCGGCTCGGGAGTGCGGGTGACGGCCCGCACGATCCCGTGTCTCGTCTGCCGCAGACGGGCGGACGGGGAGTCGGCGGGCAGCCCGACATAGGTGCGCAGCTGGTCCAGTTCGTCCGCGCGGCCCTGGAAGGATCCCCGCACGAGCCGTTCCAGCGGTTGCACCAGCCTCGCCCTCTCCAGGCGCCGCTGGATGTGCTCGACGTCCGGCAGGCCCGTCATTCTCGGAATCCGGGAGAGCCACAGCACCGCCTGGAGCGTGTCGGCGAGCTCGTCGACGCTCTGTCCCTCCACGTCGGGGGGCGTGCCGGACAGAAGGGCGAGGGCGGTGCGTTCGGGTCCCGGGCCCTCGGGAATCTGACCGAGGTTGGCCTCCAGGGCGCGCCGGGCGGCCTCCGGGCCGGTGAGACCGCGCAGCGTCGCCTCCCGTACGCCCGGCTTCAGCACCCAGCTGGTCGTGCGGCGCATCCCGAGGGAGGTGCAGTCGTGTACGAGTTCCAGCGCCGCGCCCCCCGGCGCCGGCGCCGCGCCCCCCGGCGCCGGCGCCGAGCCCTCCGCCGCCCGCGCCTCGTCGGGCAGCCGCAGATGCGTGGGGTCGAACTGGGTGAGCAGACAGGCGGCCTCCCGGTAGAGCCTGCGAAGGTCCCGCACCGGCTCACGGCGGGTCGCGGACGCGGCCCGCAGCTCCTGCCGCAGTCTCGTGGTGAAGTCCTCGCCGGGCGCGAGCGAGCGGTGGACCCGTACCGCCTTCTCCGTCGCCGTGCACACCTTGCGCATATAGCTCTCGTCCTCCGGGCCTCCCGGCGCCTCGGCGGCGCACAGGACGGCCGTGACCGCCTCCTCCACCAGGCCTGGGATCCGGGAGGCGTCGACGACGGGCGAGGACTCGGCGAAGAACTGACCGAAGAAGGCGCGCAGATCGTCCGGACCGGCCGCCCTGGCCGTGTCCCGGCACTCGTTCTTGCGGATGTCGTAGGGCAGTTGACGCATCGTCGCCGAATAGCCCAGCAGGACCAGTCGGGGCGCGGTCTCCAGGCGTACCGGCGCGTACTCGTAGATCGCCAGGGCCAGTTTCCCGATGCAGTCCCATACGTCGGAGTTGATGTCGAGCTTGTCGCACTCGTCGAGGACGAGCCAGAACCGCTCGTCCGCGGCGGTCGCGCGGCTGACGACACGGTGGATGGCGTCGTCGATCGAGGGCAGTGGATCGTTCAACTGTGTCGGATTCAACGGCGGGATGCCGGTGCGCGGGTCGGTGACGAACTCGGCCAGCCGCTGAATCACCTTCTCGGCCCTCGACGTACGTGACAGCGTGATCCGCACGGGACGGAACCCGCAGTGCTGTCCGAGGTGACGGATCAGGTTGTAGGTGTACGACCGCCCGCTGTCCGGATCGCCGTCGACGACCAGGACGGTCTTCTCCGGGTCGTGCACGAATTCCCGCAGACTGCCGCGCAGATCACCACGGTCGATGAACACCTCGGTGCCGTTCTTGAGAACGCTGGTCAGGAAATGGTCCTGCGCGGAGAAGTGCAGATCCTCGTCCTCGTGCAGCCTCGCCCTGAATTCCTGCGCCTCGGCGCCGGCCTGCGCCGCGCTCAGGTCGTCGAGTCCGAGCAGGGCGTCGAGGAGGCGCCGCTGGGAGGCGATGTCCTTCCTGGACGCCTGCACGACGGCGATCGCGTTCTGGCCGCTCTTGGCCGTCAGGGGCAGGTCGGCGATGAAGTCCTGAGGGAACCCGAACTGCCTGAGCGGTGTATAGGGATCGGGGGTGTCAAGAAAATAGTCCCGCACCCATGTGGTGACGAGTCCCCATTCGGTATCGGTGAGCGGCATACCGCACCTACCCGGCCGCCCCAGGCGGCGTGCGACGGTCCTGACGTATATATGTCATGGTTTCACTCGGTCTGTTCCGTCGCAAGGGCGGCCAGGCGGACCGTCGCGGCGGCCGCCGCTCCCCGCTACGCGACCCCCGCGAGCCCCGCCTTCACCTGGCGGGTGATCTCGTCGGCGAGGACCTCCTCCCTCCCGGACTCCACGGCGTCCAGGGTCTGCCGGGCCACCTCGGCGGGGCTGGTCTTGGGCTGGTCGACTCCGGCCGCCATGTCGGTGTCGATGAAGGCCGCGTGCGTGGCGACCACCAACGTGCCCTGGGCGCGCAGCTCTTCGCGCACGGCGTTGGTCATCGCCCAGGCGGCCGCCTTGGAGACGCCGTACGAGCCGATCCGGGGCAGCGTGTGCCAGGACAGGACCGAGAGCATGTTGACGAGCGCGCCGCCGCCGTTGCGGGCCAGTACCGGCGCGAAGGCACGGCACATCGCCAGGGTGCCGAGGTAGTTGGTGTCCAACTCCGCCCGCGCGCCGTCGAGTTCGGGGGAGCTCAGCAGCGAGTCGCCGCGCAGGATCCCGGCGTTGTTGATCAGGAGCGTGGTGTCGCCGCAGCGTTGGGCGGCGGCGGCGACCCGCGCGGGGTCGGTGATGTCGAGCGGTACGGGGACCAGGCCCGGGTCGGTGACGGTGGCGGGGTCACGGACGCCGGCGTAGACGGTGCGCGCACCTCGCTCGAGAAGGGCGAGGGCGAAGGCGCGCCCGAGGCCCCGGTTGGCTCCGGTCACCAGTGCGGTGCTGCCGGCGATCTCCATGAGGGTTCTCCAGGATGGGTGAGTTGGGAAAGTGAACTCACCCTAACCCTGTGAGTTTGAATTTCCAACCCACTCGGGAGTGTGGGGCAGCGCGGTCGCCAGCTGGGCCCGTGAACGCACATCCAGCTTCTGGTAGATACGCGTCAGCCGTGCCTCGACCGTCTTCACACTCAAGTACAGCTTCGCCGCCGCCTCCTGATTGCTCGCCCCCTGGCCCACCAGCAGCGCCAGCTTCATCTCCGCCTCCGTGAGGGAGGCCACCGCGTCCCCGGACGCGGGGGCCGGATCGGTGACCCGGGCCGCCGGCGTCTCCGTCGTCAGCGCCAGCCATGGCGCGGCCCCGGCCCGCTCGAAGACCGCCGCGGCCGCCTGCAGCGCGCTCTGCGCGGCGGAGCGTCTACGGCGCCGGCGCTCCACCCGGGCCAGCGTGATCAGCGCCCGTCCGCGCTCCAGCGGAAGACCCGCCGCCGCGAAGCGCTCGGCGGTCCGGCCCAGCGACTCCGCCGCCTCGTCGGACCTGCCGGTCGCCGCCAGGTACTGCGCGTACGCCCGGTCGCAGCCGAGCAGCACCGACGTACGCCCCAGACGCTCCGCGACCGGCCGCACCTCCGCGAGCAGGGCGGCCGCCTCCTCCGGGCAGTCGTTCGCCAGCAGCGCCTCCGCCAGCTCCTCGTGCCAGCGCAGCATCGACGGATCGACCGCCGACTGGGCCCGCTCGTCCGCCTGCACCCGGCGGAGAGTCTCCAGGGCGGTCGCCACGTCGCCGTCGACCAGCTGGACCCGGCCAAGGGCGTACAGACTGCGGGAGAGGAAGACATGGTCCCCCTCCTCCTCCGAGGCCTGGACGCTGCGCCGGGCATAACTCGCCGCACGGGCGAACGAGCCTCCCGCGGTCTCCGCGAGCGCCAGCGTGTACCAGGCCGGGCCGGGGGACAGGCCCGCCTCCAGCGTCAGGGCGAGGGAACGCCCGGCGTGCGAGAGCGCCGCCGCGCAGTGGCCCTGACGCGCCTCGATCTCGGCGAGGGTGTGGAGCAGCTCGATGGAGTCCTCCACCGTGCCCCGCCGCTCGACCAGCGGCAGCAGGGCGTTCAGCTGGTCGCGGGCGTCGGTGAGCCGGTCGTCGAACAGCGCGTGCCGGATCGTCAGGATCTGCGCCGCGTTGTGGATGCCGAGCGGCCGCTCCACCATCTCCAGCGCCCGCGCCTCGGTGAGCACCCGCTCCGCGTCCGGCGACCCGAGGGCGCGGTCCATGCGCGCCTGTACGGTCAGCGCCCTCGCGGCCGTCTGCCGGTCGCCCACCGACCCGGCGAGCGCGGCTGACTCGACGGCGGCGGCACGGGAACGCACCGGATCGCCGTCGGCGAGGACGTACTTCACCGCGAGACGCAGCTGCACGGCCGCCCGCAGGGCCGTATCGCCCTCGGAGTCCTCCATGGCGTGGACATACATCTCGTCGAGATCGGTCAGGCCCTGGCCCGCCGTGTCCAGGACCGCGAGGCGCGCGCGGACCCGGTCGGCCGGCGCGGCGTCCCGGGCCAGCAGGTCCGTCGCCGCGCGCATCGCCAGATCGGCGCGGGCGGCGCGGGCCGCCTCCTCGGCGGCGTCCACGAGCCGGGTGATCCGCCGCTCCCCGTTCCGCACGGGTGTCGACTCGGCGGCGAGCAGCGCCAGCTCGGCCGCGAGCGCGCTGTTGCCGCGGCGCCGCGCGGTCTCGGCCGCCGCCGCGACCTCCGCCGCGAGATCCTCGTCCGGGATGTCCGTGGCCAGCGCCCGGTGCCGTACGGCCTCCACCGGGTCGTCCACGACCCGGGCCAGCGCCGCGTGGCCCGCGCTGCGCTCGGTCCAGCAGGCGTCGTGCACCAGGGTCGAGGGCAGGACCCCGGCGGTGAAGCCGACCGTCCCGTCCTCCTTGAGGGAGATCAGGTTCGCCCGCTCGGCGGCGGCGAGGTCCGCCTCGGCCGTGGGGCGGCCGGTGCGGCGGATCAGCGACGCCGTCGGACGCAGCGCCAGCGCGGCCAGCAGCAGCGTGGAGCGAACGGCGGGCGAGGCGACACCCAGGAGCTGGCGGGCCAGATCGCGGGCCCGCCCGGACAGCGACAGCGCCTCGGCATGGTGCACCGGCGTGCGCGCGTCGGCGAGCGACCGTCCGACGGCGAGCGCGAGCCGCGGGTTGCCGCCGCTCGCCTTGTGGATCCGGCCGGCCATCCGCGACGGCAGCCGGTGGTGGATGAGCAACTCGGCGATCTCGTCCGCGTGCAGCGGCGGTACGAAGAGCACATCGGCCTCGGACGGCACCCAGAGGGGTTCGGGGTCCGCCGGCTCGCCCGTGGCGGATGCCACCGGGCCGTAGGCCGTCGGGGTCTCCACGGCGATCGCGCGCAGCGCGGGCGGGGCCAGGTGCAGGGCGAAGCGCAGCAGATCGGCGCTGTCGGGGTCGATGCGCTGGACGCCGTCCACGACGAGAAGGACGGGGCCGCGCGCGGTCAGCGTCCGGAGGATCTGGGCGAGGGCGAGCCGGAGCGCGATGGGGTCCCAGCCGGTGGCGGGGATCGGCGCCTCGCGGCAGAGCATGGCGACGGCCGTGCGCTGCGGGCCGGGCAGCCCGTCGAGGATGTCGTAGGGGCCGAAGCCGGCCGTGGGGGCGGCGTCGGGCCCGGGATGGGACGCGGACGCGAAGCCGGATCCGGTCATGGAAGCCGGACCGGGCGCGGCGGCGAAACCGGGACCCGAGCCGTGGCCGGCGGCGGTGAGCGGACTTCCGGAAGCGGACGCCGGCGCGGCTCCCGCCCCCGGGCCCGGCGCTCCGGCGGCCGGGCCGTGTCCCAGGCCGTACCCGGTGCCGGCCGCTCCCCCCTGCGCGGGCCGGTCGGCGGCCCATGACGCGGACGCCGACACCGACGCGACCAGCGCGGCGGCGGCCGCGCCCGGTATGCCCCGGTCGGCGGGGAGCGTGGCGAGCCAGAGCACCGTCTCGCCACGGGCTTCGGCGCGTGCGGCGGCGGCCAGCGCCAGTTCCGTCTTGCCGACCCCCGCGGGACCGGTGAGCAGGGCGCGTCCACGGGTGTGCAGCACCCGGTCCAGCCGCCTGATGAGTTCCGCCCGCCCGACAGGCGCGGGACGGTACGCCGCCGACGTCACCTACCCACCACCACCTTCCGGCGTGCGCGGGCCCCCTGCCCGTTCGAGCAGAGGATACGAAGCAAGTGGCTCCCGTCCAGGCCCCTCGTCCGGCATACGGACAGGTACAGACCGGACGGACCGCGGGGCGCGCCCGCGGCATATGCCTGCGAACGCGCCCCTGACCAGCGGTGATGCGTAAAAGGTCCGGTCTCAGAAGGTGAGACTCCAGGAGTCGATGTATCCGGTGTCACCCGAAGCCACGTCCCGGACCTGCAGCTTCCAGGTGCCGTTGGCGACCTCGCTCGACGCGTCGACCGTGTACGTCGCGAGGACGTTGTCGGCGCTGTCGGAGGACGAGGAGGCCTTCAGGTTGCGCACGGTCCCGTCCGGGGCGATCAGGTCGATGACCAGGTCGCCGCGCCAGGTGTGCTTGATGTCCACGCCGACCTTGAGGGTCGAGGGCGCGTTGCCGGTGCGTCCGGTGACGGCGATCGACGAGGAGACGGTCGCGTTGTCGGAGATCGTCACATCCGTCGCGTTGCTGAAGGTGGTACCGGCCGGCGGGGTGGTGCCGGTGACGGCGGCGATGCTCTTCGCCGCGTCCGCGATACCGGTGCCGCAGCCGCCGGTGCAGGTGCCCGGGAGCGGCCTGGCGTTGCTCTTGATCGCCGACTCGATCTCGGCGGGGGTCAGAGTGCTCTTGGCCGACTTCAGCAGCGCGGCGAGCCCGGCGATGTGCGGGGCGGCCATCGAAGTGCCCTGGTAGGGCTTGTAGTTCTCCGTCGACTGGACGGTGGTTCCGGAGTTCAGCGTCGACAGGATGCCGTTCTCGGGGGTGGTGATGGTGCCCGGCGTGTCGGTGGCGCGGCGGGTCTCGCCACCCGGGGCGGAGACGTCGATGATGGTGCCGTAGTTCGAGTAGAACGAACGGTTGCCCTCACGGCTGGTGGACGCGACGTTGATGACGCCCGAGCAGTTGGCCGGAGTGAATCCGGAGGCGTTGGCGTTGCTGTTGCCGGCCGCGACGACCACGGTCGTGCCGCGGGACACGGCGCCGTTGATGGCGGTCTGGTAGACGCTGGGGCAGGTCGCGCTGGCGCCGCCGAGGCTCATGTTGATGACCTTGGCCGGGTTCGCGTTCACCGGGACGCCGGGGACGGTTCCGCCGGACGCCCAGGTGATGGCGTCGGCGATGTCGGCCGAGGAACCGCCGCACTTGCCGAGCACGCGCACGGGCTGGATCTTCGCGTTGTACGCGATGCCCGCGACACCCTTGCTGTTGCCGGTCGTGGCCGCGATGGTGCCCGCGACGTGCGTGCCGTGCCAGGACGAGTTGCTCGCCTTGGAACCGGTGCCGCACTCGCCGTCGGTGGCGCTCCAGTCGCCCTCGTCCTTGGCGTCGCTGTCACGGCCGTTGCCGTCCCGCGCGTCCGTGGAGGAGGAGATGAAGTCGTACCCCGAGACGACGTTGCCGGCCACGTCCGAGTGGGCCGCGTAACCGGTGTCGATGACGGCGACGGTGACACCGCTGCCGGTGCCCTTGTCCCAGGCGCCGGGGACGTTCATGCCGCCAGTGGCCTCGAACAGGTCCCACTGCTTGCTGTACTCGGTGTCGTTCGGGGTGACCGCCATCGCGTAGGCGCGGATGTCGGGCTCCACGGACGCCACCGAGGAGTCGGCGCGGAAGGCGGCCATGACCTCGGCCACGTCCTGCTTGGAGGCCGCGTCGCCCAGGTCGACCAGGGCCGCGCCACCGGCGAGCCGGCGCTCGAAGGCGAGGCGCTCGCCGGTCTGCTTGCCCTTGGCGGCGGCGTCGCTCTTGGCCGCCGCGTTGGAACCGGCCTCCGGCGTGCTGGACTTGTAGGTGACGATGACCTTCTCGACCGGAGCGGTCGGCAGGCCGGCCATGGTCTGCGAAACCGGAGCCGGCTTCGGCGAGGGGGCCGCCGGGGCGGCGGCGAACGCCACGGTGGAGGTGGCGACGACACCCGCGATGGTGGCACTCGCGGCAGCGACGGATATGAGTCTCCGCCTGGAACCGTTCAAGGTGTTCCCTTTCACTGACGACGTACGTGCGGAGCGCGGGCGGGCGGCGCGGGAAAAGCGGTGCGGTGTGGGGGTGCGATCCGCAGTTCCCTTGGGCCGGGTTGCCCGCGCGCCGCCGCCGACGCGACGGCCCTGGGTCAAGGCCGTCACCGGGACATCTCGCTCTCCCTCATGCACCTGACAGGTGCCCCTTCGGAGGCTGAAATGCGCCGGTGCGGCAGACAGTAGGGAACGGCGAGATGAACCCGATACGGGGAAAACCCTTGTCACCCCCGCACAGGCCCCGCACAGCCCTCGCACAGCACCGCGCGGACCCCGCGAGGGCATGGCCGGGAACGTTCGGCCGCTCCGGGTCGCGTTCGCTCCAGCTCCGCGGGGCCGTTCGCTCCAGCTCCGCGGTGCGTTCGGCCGGACTCCGGGAGGTGCGGCCGGCTCGCGGATCCACCCTCCGGATTCCCGATCGCGATTCTTCATTCCTGTGCGTCATGTCATTGCCGGGGTCCGCGGTCCGCCCTCTGCCAAGCTGCGAAGCACCGTTGACCGATCAGGCAGCCAGGGAGTATGAGCGCCGATGCGGAATCCACTGAAAACGGCGGCCGGTGATGAGGCGCGGCTCCCCGGACAGGGACTCGGGCAGGGACTCGGGCAGGGACTCGGACAGGGGCCCGGGCAGGGGCGAGCGAAGGCATGGCGTGCTCTGGCGCTGCGCTGCCTGCTCGCCGCCGTGGTGCTGTCGGCGGCCGGATGTGCCCTGCCCAAGCCGTATGCCCCGCCGCGGAACGGCGCCAGCGGATTCACCTTCTACGTGAGTCCGGACGGCGACGACGACAACGACGGCCTCACGCCCGAGCGCCCCTGGCGGACGCTGGAGAAGGCCGACGCGGTGGTCTTCGAACCGGGCTACCGTTTGCGACTGCGGGGTGGCTCGCGCTATCGCGGCACCCTCTCGATCGGGCCGAAGGAAGCGGGCAGCGAGAGGAAGCCCGTCGTCATCGAGTCGTACGGAAAGGGCCGGGCGACCATCGCCGCGTCCGGGACGGCCGGTATCTCCGTCTTCAACACCGCGGGCGTGGAGATCCGTAACCTCGCGCTGGTCGGCGACGGCCGCTCATACAAGTGGGCGGAGGGAATCCGGTTCCTCAGCGACCTCTCGGACGACCGCAAACTGTCGCACGTGGTCGTCGACCGCGTCGATGTCTCGCACTTCCGCAACGGACTCCTCCTCGCCGGCCGCAAGGGGGCCACCGGCTTCCGGAACGTGCGGATCACCGATTCCGCGCTGCACGGCAACCTGGAAGCCGGCCTCTCCACCACCGGACCGAAATTCCGCGGTGCCGATCCGACGTACGCGCACGAGCGGGTGTCCGTCGTCCGTGTGTCGGCCTTCGCGAACCCGGGCGACCGGACCAACAGCTGGCGCAACACGGGCAACGGCATCGTCCTGGGCAGTGTCCGCGGCGCGCGGGTGCAGCGATCGACGGCCCATCACAACGGGGCGGCTTCCTCGCCCGAGGCTCTGGAGGGGCCGGAGGGCATCTGGGCCTACGACTCGACGCACGTGGTGCTGGAGCACAACGTGTCCTACGCGAACCGCACCGGCTCCCAGGCCGACGGCGGAGGCTTCGGCCTGGACAACAACGTGTCGTCCTCCGTCATGCAGTACAACCTGTCGTTCGGCAATGACGGGCCCGGGTTCCTCGTGTACACGAGCATCGGGAACGGCGCGCACCGGGACAACACGGTGCGGTTCAACATCAGCAACAACGACGCCCGCAAGCTCTCCATTTACGGCGGGATCGTCGCGTACGGCGCCTGGGTCCGCGACCTCGACATCTATCACAACACCGTCGTGCTGAGGGCGGCGAAGGGTCCGGTCCGGGCGCCGGCGCTGCGTCTCGAGAGAGGACTGCGGAACGTCACCATCCGTAACAACGTCTTCGTCACGAACGGAGCGCCCCTGGTGGCCTCGGAGCAGGACTATCGCGTCGACGTCGTGGCGTTGCAGGGCAACGACTACTTCAGCACGGACACCTGGCAGGTGGTGTGGGGTACCCGGAAGTACCCCACCCTGCGGGAGTGGCGCGCGGGGGGCGGGCAGGAGCAGCACGCCACCGGTCCGACCGGTACCGATGCCGATCCGTGTCTGAAGGGCTCGACGGCCCCCATCAGCACTGCGCAGGGGGCCGCGAGCATGGTGCCGGGCTGTGTCGGTGTGCTGACCGCGGCGGCGCTGGACCTCGCGGCGGTCGGCGTCGACCCGGGCGGGGTCGACTACTTCGGTGCGAGTCTCACCCCGAGGATCGCCGCCGGCGCCGCTCAGCCCGTTTCGGAGGAGTAGACCGGGAGGAGGGTGGGAGCCGAGTGCTGACTGGGCACCGCGGGCGGCGTCGGCCGTCCCAGTGTCCGGAAGGTCCAGCCGGCGGACCTCCACAGAGAGACGTCGAGCGCGTTGCGCGCGTCGAGGATCCTGCGCGCGGGAGTGAGGGCGGCGAGCGCCGCCGGGTCGATCCGGCGGTAGTCGGCCCACTCCGTCAGATGCAGGACGAGATCGGCGTCCGCGCAGGCCTTCTCGATGTCGGGGGCGTATCCGAGCACCGGCAGTACGGCACGCGCGTTGTCCATGCCCTCGGGGTCGTGGATCCGGACGTCCGCGCCCTCACGGTGGATCGCGGCGGCGACGGCGAGCGCGGGCGAGTCGCGCACGTCGTCGCTGTTCGGCTTGAAGGTCGCCCCCAGCACGGCGATCCGGCGCCCGGCGAAGTTCTTGCCCACCATGCCCCGTGCCACGTCGACGGCGCGCCGGCGCTGGCGCCCGTTGATCTCGTCGATCTGCCGCAGGAACGATACTGCGCCGCCTACGCCGAGCTCGTCGGCGCGCGCCATGAAGGCGCGGATGTCCTTGGGCAGGCAGCCGCCGCCGAATCCGAGCCCCGCGGACAGGAACTGGCGTCCGATGCGGGTGTCGTGCCCGAGGGCGTCGGCGAGGGTGACCACGTCGGCGCCCGCCGCGTCGCAGACCTCGGACATCGCGTTGATGAACGAGATCTTGGTGGCAAGGAAGGAGTTCGCCGCCACCTTCACGAGCTCCGCCGTCGCGGGGTCGGTACTGATGTAGGGCACACCGGCCGCCAGCATCGGCGCGTACACCGCGCGCAGCACCTCGTCGGCCCGGGACGAGGAGACCCCCGCCACCAGTCGGTCGGGCCGCAGGGTGTCCTCGACGGCGAAGCCCTCCCGGAGGAACTCCGGGTTCCAGGCGACCTCGACGTCCGTCGTCTCGGGGGCGGTCCTGCGCACGCGAGCCGCCAGCCGGGCCGCCGTGCCGACGGGGACGGTGGACTTGCCCACGATCAGGCAGGGGTGACGCAGATGGGGTGCCAGACCGTCGACGACGGCGTCGACGTACCGCAGGTCGGCAGCCTGGGAGCCCCGCTGCTGAGGGGTTCCGACGCACACGAAGTGGACCTCGCCGAACTCGGCGGCCTCCCGGAGCGACGTGGTGAAGCGCAGCCGCCCCGAACCGACGGTTCTGGTGAGGATCTCCTGCAGTCCGGGCTCGTAGAAGGGGGTCCTGCCGTCACCGAGCAGTGCGATCTTCTCCGCGTCGACGTCGACGCCGAGGACCTCGTGTCCGATGTCCGCCATGCACGCGGCGTGCACGGCTCCCAGATATCCCGTTCCGATGACGGTCAGCCGCATGTCGTCTTGCTCCTGTCTGTGGATCAGTTCGGGTAGCCGGAAGGGTTGAGCTCCTGGAACCGCCACGCGTCCTCGCACATCGCGGTCAGGTCCCTTGTCGTGGTCCAGTTCCAGGCGCGGGCCACCGCGCTCGGGTCGGCGACGAGGGCGGCCACGTCGCCCGGGCGGCGGCCGGTGATCTCGTACGGGATCGGTGTCCCGCAGGCCCGCGAGAACGCCGCCACCAGCTCCAGCACGGAGGTGCCGCGACCGGTGCCGAGGTTGAGGGTGCGCATGCCGCTCTCGTCGTCCAGGTGTTCCAGCGCGACCCGGTGGCCCTCGGCGACGTCCATCACATGGAGGTAGTCGCGCACGCCGGTCCCGTCGGCCGTCGGGTAGTCGTCACCGAAGACCTTGAGCCGGTCGAGCCGGCCCGCGGCGACCTGGGCGAGGTAGGGCATCACATTGTTCGGTACACCGCTGGGAACCTCGCCGAGCAGGCCCGAGGGGTGCGCCCCGACCGGGTTGAAGTAGCGCAGGGCCAGCACCGACAGCGCCGGCAGCCGCCGGCACACATCGTCGAGCACCCGCTCGCACAGCCACTTCGTGGTGGCGTACGGATTGGTCGGGCGGGCCGGGTCCCGCTCGGTCAGCGGCACCTTCGTGGCGTTGCCGTAGATCGAGCACGACGAGGAGAACACCAGACGGCGCACACCGTGTTCGCCCATGGCGCGCAGCAGTGCGGTCGTGCCCCCGACGTTGGTGTCGTAGTACTCGACGGGCAGCTCCACCGACTCGCCGACGGCCTTCTTCGCGGCGAAGTGGATGACGGCGTCGACGCGGTGCTTCCCGAACACCTCAGCGAGCGCGCGCCGGTCGAGGAGATCGGCCTCGTAGACGCCGGCCAGGGGCCGGCCGGCGACCTTGGCGACCCGCTCGAGGGCGCCCGGGGAGCTGTTGGAGTAGTTGTCGACGACCACGACCTCGTAGTCGTGTGCCAGGAGTTCGACGCAGGTGTGGCTGCCGATGAAACCGGCACCACCGGTCACCAGCACGGTGGTGGGACCGGACATGGGTTACCTCTCTTCTTGGCACGACGGGATTTCGGTGGAGCGGCCGGCGTCACCAGCCCATGACTCCGGTCACGTACAGCGGATACAGGGCGATCGCCAGCGCGAGCGGGAGCAGCGTCACCACCCCGGCGAACAGCGGAAGACGCGCCGTGACCAGGGCCCGGTAGAAGCGGATGCCGGACGCCCTGGCCGTCTCGGCCACATGGAGCACCGCGACGGAGAGGCTGACCACCGCGTACGACGCCGATCCGAGGATGCAGAGGAAGACGTAGCCCACCGCCGGCCCGGTGAGTTCGCCGATCACCGCCGCCGACGACAGGACCGAGGTGATCACGAGGTAGGGGGCGACGAGCCGCAGGGGCAGGGGATCGAGAGCCTTGCGGGTCTTCGGCGTCACCTTGAAGGTGACAGGGCGTGGCCGCATCCTCTGCACCAGCGCGGCGGCGGTGCCCCAGGCGGCGATGGGCCAGCGGGCCAGGACGAAAAGCGAACCCTCCCAGCTGAAGAGGGGCGCGTCGTACGGTCGCAGCAGACCGCGGCGGCGCATCAGGGCGGTGACGAGGAGCCCCCAGAGCGACATGAGCCAGAAGTGCCAGAGGAACTCGAAGTAGTTGACGTCGACCCATGAGACGTTCGTGACGGCCGCGACCAGCGGCATCGCCGCACCCACCAGTCCCGTCGCGGCGATGAGCGGGTAGTACAGCAGAATGAACCAGAAGCGCAGGCGCATTCGGCGGCTCATGCGGCCGAAGTGGCTCTGGACGCCTCCGAGGAGGAGCGCGGCGAGGCTGCGCGACCACTGGAATTCCTGCGTGGCCATGGCGGCGAAGGTGAGGGGTCCCTCGCCGTGGGCTTCGGCGTCGATGGCGAACGCGCCGTGCCATCCGGCCGAGTTGAGCAGGAGCGTGGTCGAGAAGTCCTCGGCCAGCTCCGGTCCGAGCCCGCCGATGTCGCGCAGGGCCGCGGTGCGTACCGCGTAGTGCGAGCCGATGCAGAGCGGGGCGAGGCCTTCGGAATGTCCGAGCTGAAAGGCGCCGTGGAACATCGCCTCCCGGTACAGCCGCCCGCGAGCCGCCCAGGAGGACTCGGCGTTGGTGTCGCAGACGCTCGGCGCCGCGACGTACCCGATCGCCGGATCCGCGAACGGTCGTACCACCTTGGTGAGGTAGTTCCGGTGCGGGACGTGGTCGCAGTCGAGCTGGGCGACCACGTCGTACTCCGTGTAGCCCCAGTGGTCGTAGAAGTAGGCGAGGTTGCCCTCCTTGCACCGCGTCCGCCGCGGCCAGGTCTGCCGGTGGTATTCGGTGACACCACGTCGGCAGGACACCCTCACGCCGTTCTCCCGGCACCAGAGCAGGATCTCGTCCGACGGGTCCTCGTCGCACAGCCAGACGTCGTACGGGTGGGGGAAGGACTGGCCGAGCATGGCCGTGAGGGTCGTCCGGGCCACCGACCAGTGCTCGGACGGAGCGCGCGTCACCACGAAGGCGGTCCGCAGCGGGGGCACGGCCACAGCCGGGTTGAAGCGGCGCACCCGGATGGCCGTCAGCAGGAAGTACGCGGCGAACAGGCAGAGGTACATCAGCAGGGCGCTGTTCAACGCGAAGCCGACCCACTCGATACGGTGCTCCGGCTGGAGCCACCACGCCCAGAACCAGACGAAGGAGGCGAGCCAGCCCACGATCATCAGGAGCATTTTCAGCCGGTCGGCGCGGCGCAGCTGGGGGACGAAGCTCCTGGGTCGCGTCGGCAGCGTCCGAGGGGGAAGGGCGAACTCGGGTCCGGAGGGCGGGATGCGGACCACGTTTCCCGCGGAGAGCTGATGGATCTCGTCCCGCAGTGTGTCCGGGGGACGGTAGTCGAGTGTGTCGGTCGCGTGGACTGGACGTGGCTCGGCCTGCGTCATGGTGCGTGCTCCGTGGGAAATCTGCTGAGGAGGTCTTCGGCGGACGCGAGCGGTCGCTGGGAGGTCCGCCCCAGCCCCGGCAGCCGGCGCGAGCGCCGCGCCGGCTGCCGTGTGGCCGCGGGGTGCTACGGGACGGGGACGGTGTCCAGCTGTCCGCCGCGGATCGCCACCGCGCCGGCGGCGATCTCCTGCGGCCGGCTCATGAACCAGTCGACAGTCCTGCGCAGCCCGTCCTCGACCGTCACCTCCGGGTACCAGCCGAGGTGCCGGGTGGCGCGGGTGATCACGGGGCGTCGACGCGTCGGGTCGTCCGTGGGCAGCGGGTGGTACTGGATGTCCGACGTCGAGCCGGTCACCTGGAGCACGAGTTCCGCGAGTTCGCCCACCGTCCGCTCCTCGGGATTTCCGAGATTGAGGGGACCGGTCTCGGGTGAGTTCAGCATGGCGAGAATGCCGCGGATCAAATCGTCGACGTAACAGAAACTGCGGGTCTGCTTGCCGTCTCCGTAAATGGTGAGGGGCTCTCCGCTGAGCGCCTGGGTGATGAAGCTCGAGACGACACGGCCGTCGTGCGGACGCATCCGCGGCCCATAGGTGTTGAAGATGCGGACGATTCCCACATCGACGCCGTGCGTGCGCCGATAGGCGAGAGAGACCGCTTCCGCGTACCGCTTGGCCTCGTCGTACACACTGCGCGGGCCGACCGGGTTGACGTTCCCCCAGTACTCCTCGTCCTGGGGGTGGACCAGCGGGTCGCCGTAGACCTCGCTCGTCGACGCGAGCAGGAAACGGGCGCCGTGGCGCTGGGCCACGCGCAGCATGTTCTCGGTGCCGCGGCTGCCTACGGCGAGGGTCTCCAGCGGCCGCCGCAGATAGTCGGGAGGGGAGGCGGGGCTGGCGAGGTGCGCGACGGCGTCGAGCCGGCCGGGGATGTCCACGGCGTCGGTCACGTCGACGCGCATGCATTCGAACGCGGGGAATTCCCGCAGGTGTGCGATGTTCTGGGGCTGCCCGGTGGAGAAGTTGTCCAGGCACACCACGGCGTTTCCGCGCCGCAGCAAGGCCTCGCACAAATGAGAGCCCAGAAATCCGCCGCCACCGGTTACAGCAACGCGCATGGGTTTTCTCCAGGGATGCAGGAGTGAAAGGGGAGCGGTTCTCCGGAAACCGCTTGAAAATCATATGGGCGGATAGAAGGCTCTCCTGAGTGGTAATCCGGATAATCCGCTGTCTGGCCGGTACGGCCAATGCCGGGGGATGCCGCGGGGATCGTGCGGTGAGGCCTGTGGCGCGGGTGCCATGGACGTCGGCGGCTCTCGCGCGCACACGTGCGGGCGCATCACTCGCCCGTGTGAACTGCCGCCGCGCGCGTCGGCGGACGGAGGACTCCCACTGGCCGGATTACCGACCGTGCGGTATGCACCGCGGTCGCGGCGGAGTCCTTTGGCAGTCGCCCGGGTCCCGGGGGCCACGGAAGGTCACGGAAGGTCACGGAAGCGAGGAGGACTGGAAGCCGGCCCTGTGAGCGAGGAGGACTGGGAGCCGGCCCTGTGAGTGAGGAGGGCCGGCGCGAACCGGGTTCCGCCGTGCTCAGCCGAGTTCGAGCGTGGTGACGCCGAAGACCCGGTCGCCCGTGAACGGCCTGACCGGGCCCGTGTACATCCGGGCGGTCGCGAAGGACGGCTCCAGCCCCCGCTCCGCGGCCAGGCGCGCGGCCGCCGGGTTGGACTCCGGCATGTCGACGGCGATCCGTTCCGCGCCCATCGCGCGCGCGTGAGCGGCGAGAGCGTCGAGGAGAACCCCGGCGTCGTCGGCCGAGTCGGCGAACAGAGGCCCCACTCGGGCCTCCTCCCGGGCCGGGCGCACCACTCCGTACCCGGTCAGGCGTCCGTCCACGACCCGGGCGAGGGCACGATGGCCGGAGGTCGTCAGCCAGCGCTCCAGGAACAGCGGGCGCTCGGCGGGGTAGCAGCCGCTGTCGTACGAGGTGAGGGCCGCGAGGCCGACCTCCTCCGCAGGGACCACGCCCGGCGCCGGCGCCACCCCGCCCGAGGGAACCGGGCCCACGAACCGGTCGCTGCGGTGGGCGAGTTCGAAGCCGGAACGACGGTAGTTGTCCTGCTGCGCCGGAACGCCGTCGAGACCGACCGTCCGGTCGCCGGCGTGCGCGAGCGCATGTGTCCACGTGGCGATGCCGTGACCGCGTCCTCGCTGGTCGGGCCGGACGAGATAGAACCCCAGAAAGGCGTAGTCGTCGCTGTAGTTGACGACCGACACCGCGGAGACCGGCTCCCCGTCGACCCGGCCGATGAAGAATCCCCCGGGATCCTGGGCGAAGAAGGACGGGACGTCGGACAGGCCCGGGTTCCAGCCCTCGGCGGCTGCCCACTCGACGACCAGGCGCCATTCTTCGGGCGTCGCGGGTGAGACCGTGAGCCGTGCGCCGGGTGACAGTGTCATGTGATCGCCTCCGCCTGGATCTTCGCAGAGCCGCCCGCGCTGGGCCAAGGAGGGAACGGCGCCGATGGGCCCTTTCGCGCCGGACGGGGTCCGGGGCGTCGCGTCCCCGGTGGGGGCGGAACCGTCACCGCCGGACGGCCTCGGGCTTCGCGGTGGTGGCGACAGAACCGTCACCCCAGCAGGCGCAGGGCCGTGTCGGACACCCCCAGCCGGACGGTCTGGCCCCACGTCAACTCCAGTGCGTCGGACTCCATTCCGTCCCCGAAGGCGACCATCCGGTCGGACTCGACCGTCAGCCGCAGCCGCTGCGCGCCCCCCAGGACCCCCTCGACGAGCGAGGTGCCCGTGGCGGGGGAGGGCCAGGCCTCCCGTACGAACCAGGCGAGGCGACGGGCCGCCGGGTCCGGCAGTGGAACACCGCCTCTGCGCTCCTGCCACAGGGAGCGCAGCCAGCCCGTCGCCCCCGTGCCGGTGCCGACGAGGACACCGGAGGACGCCTGCGCCTCCGCCGCGTCCCGCGCGTCGTCGGGCGCCAGGCGGTAGCGGGCCGTCTGGTGCCCGACGCTCCCGAGGTAGATCTCGTTCAGCGCCAGGAGGCGCTGGGCGTCGTCCGTGACCGCCTCCACCATCGTGAGTTCCTCGACGGCGGTCGCCCCGGCGGTCGCCGCCGGAAGCAGCGCGGCCGCGTCGGCGGCCCGGTGGCGGACCAGGACGCCCGGGTTGCGGCCGGGGTCGGTGTCGATGCCGACGACCGGCTGGCCCGTCAGGTACTTGGCGGCGTTGGCGACCAGGCCGTCCTGGCCGACGACGACCACCACGTCCTCGGGGCCGAAGAGGAACCGGTCGAGGTCGCCGCGCTCCACCCGCGCCTGGCGCCATTGCAGGGGCACGGCCGCCGCCACCTCGGCCAGCGCCCGCCGCGCCCGCTGATGCCGCTCGTGCACGTCCTCGATGGACCGGCCCCGGCTGGACAGGAAGAAGGCGGCCTGGCCATGGGTGCCGTGGCGGGCCAGCAACTCCTCGTACTCGGTGGTCCGGTGGACGACGACCGCGCGTGGCGCGAGGCTCATGACCGCTCGGCGTCCGGTCGGCCCAGCTTGGCGAGCAGGCCGGTGAGCACGTCGGGGGAGAGGGTGAGGCTGTCGATGCGCGGCAGGTTCTCGGCGGCCCGGGTGGCGGCGAGCGCATGCAAGGTCACGGGGTCCACTTCACCGTGTACGCGGAGCCAGGCGGCCTGCGCCTGGGCCTTCGCCTCGCCCACCTCGCGCGCCGCCTCCGCCTCGGCCCTCGCCAGCCGCACGGCACGTGCCGCCTCGGCCTCGGCCCGTACCGCGTCCGCGGCGGCGTTCTCCTCTGCCTCGCGTCGCGCGTTGGTGCCCCGCTGCTCGACCAGATCCTCCTCGCGGCGGGCGAGTTCGATGCGGCTGGCCAGTTCGTTCTCGGCGATGGCCCGCTCGCGTTCGACGGCGACGGCCCGGCGCTCGTAGGTCGCGCGGTCCGCCTCCTGCTGGATCTGCTCCCGCGCCGGGGTGCGCAGCGCGCGCTCGACCTCCGGTTCGGGGCGGATCGCGACCACCCGGACCGCGACGACCTCGATCCCGGTCGCGGGCAGCCGCGGCTCGTCGGCGAGACCGGCGGCGATCCTGTCCCGTACGGACGCGACCCCGTCGACCAGGGCCGCCGCCAGCGTGGTGCGGGCCAGGATGGCGAGCGCGTGCTGCTGGGCGCTCTCGGTGAGCAGGGTGGAGATCTGCTCCAGCGGAGCGCCGCGCCACGCGCCCGTGTCGGGGTCGACGGAGAAGTCGAGGCGGGCGGCGGCCGTGCCGGGTTCGCTGATGCGGTACGTCACCGTCGACTGCACGCCGACGTCCTGGAAGTCGGACGTGCGGGCGTGGAAGGACATCGTCAACTCGCGGTCGTCCACCGGCACTTCCGAGAGCGCGGCGGTCAGCGGCCGGAACCAGAAGCTCAGCCCCGGACCGTCGTGCACCAGCTTGCCGCGCCGGTGGTGGCGGACATGGGAGGTGTGGGCGGAGCGGAGATGGCGCCAGCCGTACCGGCGGGTGATGTCGGCCATGAGAGGGCCCCCTTTTCGTCAGTGCGACGATAGTGGGCTCCTCTGCTTGTCGTCAAGATGACGAAATCGAGAGGGTCGCTGGGGTGCTCGTGCCTCACGGCCGGCTGTCGATGGCGCGTCAGCTCGCAAGACCCGCCGGAGCCGGAACCGGACCCCCGGCGGGGGCCGGGACTTGAGCGGCGAGCGAGGCCCTGCCCTGGGGTGACGCGGCCGGGGCCTGCGCCTGAGCCTCACTGGTACGGGCCGTGGGCACCCCGGCTGTCTCCGGGCCCGACCCCACCGAGCCCTCCGGCGCCGGGTCCGGGCCGTCGCCATGGCCGGCCGTCAACAGCACGACCCCCCGGGCCGCCAGCGCGGACGCGGCCCCCGCGATCAGCCAGCCCCACACCCCGGCGCGGAAACTCTCCCCGAGCAGCGCGAGGCCGATGACCGCGGCCGCCGCCGGATTGGAGAGGTTCACGACGGCGAGGGGCGCGGCGAGGCCACCGCGGTAGGCGGCCTGCGAGAGCAGCAGCCCGCCGACGGCGAAGCCGGAGATGAGGACGGCGAGCAGCGTCGTCTGCCACCACGTCGCCGGACCTCCCGGGAGTTCGAGGGCCGGCGAAGCGGTCAGTGTCTGGGTCAGCGCCGACGCGACGCCCGACGCGATGCCGGACGCGCCGGCGTGTCCGAGGCCCCCGCCACCCGCGCCGGAGCCGGAGGCGCGCCGTGCCAGCGCGGCGATGAGCATCGCCGTCGCGGCGGCCACCATCAGCGCCTCCCGTGGGGACAGCGCATCGCCGGGCGTGGCGGGCCCGGTCACCGCGACGAGCCCCACCAGTCCGGCCAGGGTCGCCAGCGCGCCGCGCCACTCGCGCCGGGTCACCCGGCGCCGCGCGCGGTACGCCCCCAGGGGCAGCGCGGCGACCAGGGTCAGCGCGCCCAGTGGCTGGACCAGAGTCAGGGGACCGTAGTGCAGCGCTCCCACATGGGCGAGCGCTCCGGCCGCGTTCAGGCCGACGGCCCACCACCACAGCGGCCGGGCCAGCAGGCCTCGCAGTCGGCCCCGTTCCGGCCGTGCGCTCGCGGCCTCGGCCAGCCGCACCTGGGTGACCGCCGCGAGCGCGTAACCCGCCGCGGAGACGAGGGAGAGGAGAACCGCGATCGCCGTGCCGTTCATCGGGACACCCCGACCGCCGGCTCGGCCCTCACCTGGCGCGGTGCGATGTGGCGGGTGGACGTACGCGTCGCGCCCGGAGCGCGAACGAACGCCAGGACGGCGCCCAGCAGCGCCGCGGCCACCAGCGCGTCGAGCCAGTAGTGGTTGGCGGTCCCGACGACGACCAGCAGGGTCACCAGCGGGTGCAGCAGCCATAGCCACCGCCAGGAGCTCCTCGTCGCGGCGATCAGGCCGATCGCGACCATCAGGGCCCAGCCGACGTGCAGGGACGGCATCGCGGCGAACTGGTTCGCCATGGTGTCCGTCTCGGGCGTCGCACCGTAGACGGACGGCCCGTAGACCCGCGCCGTGTCGACCAGGCCGGAGACGGTGAGCATCCGCGGCGGGGCCAGCGGCACCAGCAGATGGAGGGCGAGCGCGGCGGCGGTGACGAGGGCGAGGGCCCGCCTGGACCACACGTAGTGGGCGGGCCGCCGCCAGTACAGCCAGGCGAGGAAGGCGACGGTGGCCGGGAAGTGCACCGCCGCGTAATAGGTGTTGGCACCGTGGATCAGCGGCTCGCTGTGCAGCAGCACCCGCTGGACCGAGGTCTCCGCCGGCAGATGGACGGTCCGTTCCACGTCCCAGACGTGGTCCGCATTGTCGAACGCGCGGGTCTCGTGACCGTTCGCGACCTGCCGTCCGACCTTGTAGACGAGGAAGAGCGCTGTTACCAGCAGCAGCTCCCGTACGAGAGACGGCCGGCTCGCGGCGGTCGCGGCGCTCGGGGTAGCGGTCACCTCCCGTCCTGCTGGACGTGCTCCGCGTATCCCGGCAGCCATGTGCGCGGCCCCTTTTATCCCTCAATCGGCAGCAAACGGATTGAAGCGTAGATCGGATTTTATCGAGACGCAAGCGTCTCGATACGTTTGCGTCTCGTTTGTGCGCCCCCTACCCTCGTATGTGCAGAGAGCCCTCGCCCGCCCCGGAGGAAGCGCATGTCCACGCAGGCCGCCACCGCCGCCGCGCGCCGCAGCAAGATCACGCCCGAGCGGGAGCGGGAGCTGTACGAAGCCGTCCTCGACCTGCTCCGCGAGGGTGGCTACGACGCGGTGACGATGGAAGGCGTCGCTGCCCGTACCAAGTGCGGGAAGGCGACCCTGTACCGGCAGTGGAAGACCAAGCCCCGGCTGGTCACGGCCGCCCTGGACAAGAGCCGCCGCTCCTTCTTCACCGGAATCGACACCGGCTCGCTCGCCGGAGACTTGCGGGAGGCGGCGCGCGCCGCGGCCTCCCGCTGCGAGCGCGACACCGCCCTCGTCGAAGCCGTGAGCCAGGCGTACATCCAGTACCCGGATCTGCGCGAAGCGCTGCGCGAGACGGTCCTCGCCCCGGAGGTCGCCGCCCTGGACGCGATGGTGCGACGCGGCGTGGAGCGCGGCGAGGTCGACGCCGACAACGCGGCCATCGGCTTCGTCGCCCCCTGCTTCCTGGGCGTCCTGCGGGTCGAGCGGCTCTTCGAGGACCGCCTCGCGGAAGCAGGGGCCCTGCCGGTCTTCGTCGAGTCGGTGCTCTTCCCCGCCCTCGGGATCAGCGGAGAGCCGACGGGATAGCCGCCCCGGGCCGGGCCCGCGCGCCCGTGGCCCGCCGGAGTGACGCGCGGCCGAGCCGCCCCTTCCGTTCAGAATTTCGACGGGTGATGGTCAACCGATGTCTCCGCACCCGCCGTGCTCCCTGCGCCAGAGTGGGCGGCGCCAGAGGAAGACGGGGGAGCGAAGACCGGAGGGACGCGTCGAATGTCCAGTGCAACGCAGTACCTGGGCCGCTCCGTCGGCCGCCGCCGCGGCGTCGACCGCGGTGTCGAGTTCGAACTGGGCGTCGCGCACTTCATGGAGTACATCGTCGGCGGCTGCTCCTTCGCCACGGCCGAGAGGGACCTCAAGCAGCGAGGCTGGTCGGCCTGGCGCCGCTACCGGGCCCTGTGCGAGGCACAGCGCCGCCACGTGGACGACACGCCGCTCGAGGACGACTGACCCGGATCGCCCCCGCCGCCCGGGTCGTGCACCCTGGGCACATGCAGCGATCCACCCCTGACGTCCGCGTCCGCAGGATCTACGACCCGCCCGGCCCCGACGACGGCGCACGCGTCCTCGTCGACCGGCTCTGGCCGCGCGGCCTCACCAAGGTGGACGCCAGGATCGACGAGTGGCCGAAGGCCCTCACCCCCTCGACGGAGCTGCGCCGCTGGTACCACGGCACGGAGGGGCAGTACGAGGAGTTCTGCCGGCGCTACGAGGGCGAACTCGCCGAGCCCGAGGCCGCCGAGGCCCTCGACCGGCTGAGAGCCCTTGCCGCCGAGGGGCCGCTGACGCTTCTCACCGCCGCCAAGGACCCGGACCGCAGCCACACCTCCGTACTCCTGAGGCACCTGACGCGGCGCGGCTGACCCGCCTCCCCGCCTACCTGCCTCCCTGCCTCTTCGCCGTCCCCGGGCGCTCTTCGTCGACCCCCGGCACCCCCGGCCGTTCTTCGCCGTCCTCGCCCGTCCCCGGCCGCCCCCCGTGCCGCCCCGAGCCGCCTCGCGACAGTCCGGCGAACCGGTGCCGCGGGGCAGTTCCTTTTCCGGACCCGGCAGTTCAGGCCGAAACCGCGGCGGAGGCGTAGCCATCGCCCTCCGGGCGCGGTCACGATGGCCGGACCGTCCACCTCACCGCCACCCCGTCCGGAGGCCCGCGTGGAAGCCAAGGAGCACGACCTGCTCGACGAGCTGCAGCGAGACCCCTACCCCCTCTACGAACGGGCCCGACGGGCGGAAGGACTGACCTTCGTCCCGGAGTTCGACGCCTGGCTCGTCGCCAGGGACGCCGACGTACGCCATGTACTGCTCCGTGCCGACGACTTCTCCTCGGTCGGGGCCCTGCGCCCCGACGTCCTGCCCTCACCCGCCGCCCTCGCCGTCCTCGCGCAGGGCTTCGGCAACACGCCGACCGTCGTCTCCACCGACGGCGTCGCCCACCGGCGCCACCGCGCGCCCCTCAACAACGCCCTGTCCGCGGCCCGGATCGCCGCACTCGTCCCCTTCGCCGCCGAACGGGCCGAGGCGCTGGCGGACGCGTTCGCCGACGCCGGCCGCACGGAGCTGATGGAGTCCTACGCGCGGCGGTTACCCGGCGCCGTCGTCGGGCGGCTCGTCGGACTCGACCCCGAGGACGTCCCTGCCGCCGTGCACGGCGGACACCGCGCCGAACAGCTGCTGTTCCGCCCCATGGCCGAGGAGGAGCAGATCGCCGCCGCGCGGGACGTGGTCGCCCTCCAGCACCTGCTGGACCGCTGCGCGCGCGCCGCCCGGCGCGGCCCCCGCGGCGACCTCTGCTCCCTCATGGTCGCCGCGCTCGCGCCCGGCAGCGGCGATCTCACGCTCGACCAGCGCCACGAGCTCGTGGCGAACCTGCAGAACTTCCTGATCGCCGGGCACCTCACCACCACCGCGCTGCTCGGCACCACCCTGCTCCAGCTGCTGCGCCACCGCGCCCAGTGGGAGCTGCTGTGCGAGCGGCCGGATCTGATACCCGCGGCGGTCGAGGAGGCCGCCCGATACGACACCGCCGTTCAGGGCTTCCGTCGCACCACCACCCGGCCCGTCACCGTCGCCGGGACCCAACTGCCCGCGGGAGCGACCGTGTTCGTCGCCTACGGCTCCGCCAATCGCGACCCCGCGCGCCACGAGCGGCCCGACACCTTCGACATCACCCGCCCCCGCGCCCGGCACGTCGCCTTCGGGCACGGCGTTCACGGCTGCCCCGGATCCCAGCTGGCCCGCGAGCAACTCCGGATGACGCTGGAGATCTTCACCCGAAGGTTCCCCGGGCTGCGGCTCGACGAGGACCATGAGGTCGTCATGCGGCCCACCCTCATCCATCGCTCACCCGAAGAGCTCCATCTCACCTGGTGAACACCGGGCCCCCGGGCGCGGAGCGGGGCGGAGATCGCCACGGGTCCTACCCCGCCCCGGATCCCCGGCATATCCTGCGGTCATGCGCGTCGCCCTCTTCGTCACCTGCGTCAACGACGCCGTCTATCCGTCCACCGGAGTGGCCACTGTCCGCATTCTGGAACGGCTGGGCGTCGAGGTCGACTTCCCGTCCGCCCAGACCTGCTGCGGCCAGCCCTCGTACAACACCGGCTACCGGCGCGAGACCGAGCCGCTCGTCCGGCGCACGGTCCGGGCGTTCGAGGGGTACGAGTACGTGGTCACCCCCTCCGGATCGTGCGCGGCGATGGTCCGCCACCACTACGCCGGATTCGGCGACGAGGCCGCCGCGCTCGGGCCCCGGACGTACGAACTCACCGAGTTCCTGGTCGACGTCCTCGGTGTCACCGATGTTGGCGCGTTCTTCCCGCACACGGTCACCTATCACCCGTCGTGTCATGGGCTGCGCGCCCTCCGCCTGGGCGAGAGACCCCGCCGTCTCCTGGAAGCCGTCAAGGGACTGGAACTGCGCGAACTGCCCGGAGCGGAGGAGTGCTGTGGCTTCGGCGGCACCTTCGCCGTCAAGAACGCCGACGTCTCCACCGCCATGGGCCAGGACAAGGTCGCCCGTGCCACCGAGACCGGAGCGGACGTCCTGTGCGGTGCCGACAACTCCTGCCTGATGCACATCGACGGCATTCTGCGCCGCCAGGGCGCCCCCCTGCGCGCTCTGCACATCGCCGAGATCCTGGCGAGCACCGAAGAGGAGCCTCTGCTGTGAGCGGCACGTATCTCGGAATGCCGGCGTTCCCGGACGCCGCGAAGAGCGCTGTGCGCGATGTGACCCTGCGCGCCAATCTGCGGCACGCCACCCACACCATCCGCGACAAGCGCGCGGCGGCGGTGGCCGAACTCGAGGACTGGGACCGGCTGCGGGAGGCCGGCAAGCAGATCAAGGACCATACGCTGCGTCATCTCGACCGGTATCTGGAGCAGTTGGAGGACGCCGTCACCGCGGCGGGCGGCACCGTCCACTGGGCCGCCGACGCCGAGGAGGCCAACCGCATCGTCACCGGCCTGGTCAAGGCCACCGGCGAGGCGGAGGTCGTCAAGGTCAAGTCGATGGCGACGCAGGAGATCGGCCTCAACGAAGCCCTGGAGGCCGAGGGCATCGCCGCCTACGAGACCGATCTCGCCGAACTCATCGTGCAGCTCGGCGAGGACCGTCCCTCCCACATCCTCGTCCCCGCCATCCACCGCAACCGCGGCGAGATCCGCGACATCTTCGCGGAGAAGATGGCCGCCTGGGGCAGGCCCGCACCCGAAGGCCTGACCGACACGCCCGCCGACCTCGCCGAAGCCGCCCGTCTCCACCTCCGCGAGAAGTTCCTGCGCGCCAAGGTGGGCATCTCCGGCGCCAACTTCATGGTCGCCGAGACCGGCACCCTCGTCGTCCTCGAATCCGAGGGCAACGGCCGCATGTGCCTCACCCTCCCCGAAACCCTGATCTCGGTCGTCGGCATCGAGAAGACCGTGCCCACCTGGCGCGACCTGGAGGTCTTCCTCCAGACCCTGCCCCGCTCCTCGACCGCCGAGCGCATGAACCCGTACACGTCGATGTGGACCGGCACCGCCGACGGCGACGGCCCCACGACCTTCCACCTCGTCCTCCTCGACAACGGCCGCACCGCGACCCTCGCCGACGAGGTCGGCCGGCAGGCACTGCGCTGCATCCGGTGCTCGGCCTGCCTCAATGTCTGCCCGGTGTACGAGCGGGCCGGCGGACACGCCTACGGCTCGGTCTACCCGGGCCCCATCGGCGCCATCCTCAGCCCCCAACTGCGCGGCATCGGCAGCGAGATCGACGCCTCGCTGCCCTACGCCTCGTCGCTGTGCGGCGCCTGCTACGACGTCTGCCCGGTCGCCATCGACATCCCCGAGGTCCTCGTCCACCTCCGCGAGAAGGTCGCCGACCGGGGCGGCAGGGGGCACCGCCTGGAGAAGGCGGCCATCAAGGCCGCGGGCTGGATCCTCGACCACCCGGCGGCACTCGGGGCGGCCGAACGCCTCGCGTCGAGGACCCGCGCGGCGCACCCGTCGAGACCGCCCGGCGCGAGTGCCTGGACCGACAGCCGTGACCTGCCCGAACTGCCCGCGGAGCCCTTCCGTGACTGGTGGAAGAAGAACCGCTCATGAGCGCCTCGCGCCACCGCGTCCTCGCCCGGATCCGCGCCGCCGTCGCCGACGCGCCTCCCGCCCCCGGGCCCGCGCGTGACTACCTCCACACCCACACACCCGACGACCCGGCGCTGGTCCTCGATCTGCTCCAGGAGAACCTCACCGACTACCGGGCGCACGTCCATCGCGCCAAGGAGGCCGAACTCCCGGCGCTGATCGCCCGGTTGCTGGCCGCCCGCGGCGCCCGCTCCGTCGCCCTCCCGCCCGGCCTGCCCGACGCCTGGCCGGCGGCCACCGATGCCGAGCTGCGCGAGGACTCCGGTCCTCTCACCGCGTACGCGCTCGACACCACCGACGCCGTGGTGACCGGCTGCGCCCTGGCCATCGCCGAGAGCGGCACCCTCGTCCTCGACGGGGGCCCCGGGCAGGGCCGCCGCGCCCTCACCCTCGTGCCCGACCTGCACATCTGTGTCGTACGGGCCCTGGACCAGGTCGTCGCGTCCGTACCGCAGGCCCTGGCGCGTCTCGACCCCACCCGCCCGCTGACCTGGATCTCCGGCCCCTCCGCGACCAGCGACATCGAACTCGACCGCGTCGAGGGGGTCCACGGCCCCCGCACCCTGGAGGTGATCCTGCTGATGCCGTGAGCCGGGCCCTCCGCCATGAGCCGGCCCTCAGCCCGTGAGCCGGGGCGCCTCGGCCGCCGCGTCCACCGCCTTGTCGGGGGCACTCTCCAGCCGCGCCGCCAGCTCCCGTGCCCACGCCACGAGTCCGGGCACGTCGATGCCGTACAGCTGTGGCCGCCCCGCCAGATGCCCCGCCCCGCGCAACAGCAGCCGCGCACCGCCCGCCGTGTTGCCCCGTGCGGCGTGCGTCAGCCCCACGGCGAGCTGCGCGAGCCCCCGCCACAGCGCCTGCTCGCCCTCGGGCCCCGACTTCCAGGCGTCCTCGAAGACCTCGTGCGCGTGGAACGGCATTCCCTCCGCGAGCAGCCGCTGCGCCTCCTCCAGCGTCTGGTCGGGCGTCCGCGCCACGCCCTCGGGCTGCCGCTCGACGCCCGGCGCGCCGTACGGCAGCGGCCGGCCGAGCCCGTCCCGGGGCCGCGCGCTGCGCGCCCGCCCCTCCTCGTCCCGGTCCCTCGGCGGCTTGCCCGGCGTGCTGTTCATGCCCTCATTGTGACCCGCCCCAGCGCCGTCTTGGGGCGCGGGACCGCAGAGGCAGCCGTCGCGGGGCGACCCTCCACGGCCCGCGAGCTGGACGGCAATCCGCTCCTGCGACGCGCGGGCGCGCGTCAGCCGCTGGCGGGTTCGGGCAGTGGCCTCGACGTCGCCGCGACCCCGAAGTCGAGCTCGGTGATCCGGTCGGAGCCTGCACCGCGAGCCGTGCAGATGGTCAGTCGACGGCGACGGTGTTCTGGGCGGCGCCGATGCGCCAGGCGCCGTCCTCCTTGACGAGGATGTAGAACGGGCGGCCCTCGGGCCGGTCGGCGATCCGGGTGCCGTCGTGGCGGACCGGCTGCTGGCGAACGTTCACCGCGGCGACGTCGGGCCGCAGGAACAGCACGCGCTCGACGTCGTAGACGGCGGTGGACTCGGCCGTCGCACCGGGCAGCATTTTCTGGGTGAAGGTCGCGATCTCCTCGAAGCCCGACAGCCGCTTGCCGTGGCCGGTAGTCCACACCGGGTCCTGACGGCGGAAGACACTCAAGAACCGGTCGACCAGCTCGTTCTGCTGGGCGTGCTCGACCTCGGCGACCAGGCGGCGAATCGCGGTCACTTCGGCGTCGGTCTCCGGGCCCTCTGGGGCGCCGAACACCTCGACCGGCCGGTACGAGCCCGACACCAGCTCGGCCACCGCGCCCGGCCGGCCCGGCCGCCAGCCGAGGACGGTACGAGCGGCGGCGCCGCTGACGCTCTGGTCGAGGGCGAGCGCGTCCGCGAAGAGCGGGCCGAAGACCTCCGCGGCCTGCTCAACCGGTACCGCGTGCGGGGCGACGAGCACTCCGGCCGCGCGGCCGGCGGCCCGGGCGAGGTCACGGACCGGGACGGCCGACTCGCCGACGCCGTGCCAGACGGTGCCGGCCCCGGCCCGCTCGACGGCGGCCACGAACAGCTCGGCCAGGTCGTCCACGTGGACGGTCGGCCAGCGCACGCCCTCCTCGCCGTAGTACTCGGGCGCTCCCTGCCCGCGGGCCCGGTCGACCAGGATGGCGGGGATGCCGCCGCCGCGGCCGTACACGATGCCGGGCCGGACGACGACCGCGCACACGCCCTGGGCGACCTCCGCCAGCACCCGCTGCTCGATCCGCGGGCGGTAGCCGACGATGCCGATCGGGTCGGTCGGGGCCTCCTCCCCGACCTCTTGGGCCTCGCCGGTGGCACCGAGAACCCAGACGCCGCTGGTGTAGACGAACGGGCGGCCGGTACCGCGGAGCGGAGTGGCGAGCGCCTCAATGACGGCGGTGTCGACGTCCGCGTCGCCGCTCGGCGGAGCCAGGTGGATCACGGCCTCGATCGCGGGGGTGACCGCGCCGGCCAGCGAGGCCGGGTCCGCGGTGTCGCCGACCAGCTGGGCGTGCCAGGCCCGGCCGGGCTGCGGCTCGGCGCCACGGGTGAGCGCGACGACCTCGTGGCCGGCGGCGGCGAGGTGCTCGGTGACGGCGGAGCCGATGTAGCCGGTGGCACCGGTGAGCAGAACCTTCATGACATCCCTGTCTTGAGAAACGAAACGTTTCGTCTCATTTGATGGTGGGTTGACTTGCTTCGAATCCGCGCAGGAATTCGAGGCAGAGATTGATCAGGTGTCCGGCGACGCCCTGGATCGCTTTCAGTGACCAGCGACCCGGTGAGCTCACCGAACAGGTCGAGACCGACATCGGGTCCGGTCAGCGCGTGTCGATCGCCTCGAGCAGGACGGGCGAGTCTGTTCGCGGCTCATGGGCGCGGCGTGCTCCGTGTCGAGGAGCAGCTTCGCGGCCACCGAGCGGGCGCCGGCCGGCATCAGACCGCTCGCCACCAGCACGTCACAGTCCTCGGCCGCCTTTGCCGACCATGTCGAAGTGCGCGGCGACCAGCTCGTGCTGGGGATCAGTCCTCGATCGCCTGGTACAGAGTGGTCCAGAAGTCGTGCATCAGGTGGACCGAGTCGGGGACCGATGTGCCGACCTGGGTGAGGAGGATACCGACGACGTTGTTCACGGGGTCGGCATAGGTGGAGGTGCCGGCGCCGCCGTCCCAGCCGAACTGGCCGACGGGAGCGTAGTCGCCGCGGTAGGTCCGCACCGCCATGCCGAAGCCCCAACCACCGTGCTGGCCCTGGCCGAAGGAGATGTGGACGTTGTTGGTGGCCAGCTCGGTGCGGGCGGCGTTCTGCGCGGGGGTGAGGCGGTTGGTGGTCATCAGCTCCACCGCCTGCCTGGACAGCACGCGCTCGCCGCCGTGCTTGCCGCCGTTCAGCAGCATCTTGAAGTAGGCGTGGTAGTCGTCCGCGGTGGAGACCAGACCACCGCCACCGCCATGGAACGCCGGAGGGATGTTCCAACGGCCGCCCTTGGACTCGTCCCATACGTGGAACTCGCCGGACTCCGGGTCGGGCGCGTAGAGGACCGGCAGCCGGTCGATCTTGTCGTCCGGGACGTGGAAGCCGGTGTCCTCCATCCCCAGCGGGCCGAAGACGCGTTCGCGCAGCGCCTCCTCGAAGGTCTTGCCGGTCACCCGGGAGACGAGTACGCCGGCCAGGTCGCTGGCGAGCTGGTACTGCCAGTGGTCTCCGGGCTGGTGCATCAGCGGCAGGGCGCCCAGGCGGCGCATCCACTCGTCCTGCTCGGGCATCGGCGTGGGCAGGTTGGGCGTCAGCCCCTGTGCGAAGACCTCGTTCATGATCGGCGTACCGATGGAGGTCATGTCCATACCGAGGCCGAAGGTGGAGGTCAGCACGTCCCGGACGGTGATCGGACGGTGTGCCGGGACCGTGTCGTCGATCGGGCCGTCGAACGCCTTCAGCACCTGACGGTCGGCCAGCTCCGGCAGCCACCGGTCCACCGGGTCGTCCAGCCGCAGTCGGCACTCGTCGAGCAGTACCATCGCCGCCGCTATCGAGACCGGCTTGGAGGTGGACGCCATCCTGAAGATGGTGTCCCGGCGCATCGGCGCGCTGCTGTCGTGCTCCATCGCGCCGAGCGTCTCGACGTGCGTCTCGTCATCCTTGCTGTACAGGGCGACGACGCCGGGGATCTTGCCGGAGTCGACGTGGCGGGCCAGTACGTCGCGGATCTTGCGCTGCCCTGAAGAGGTGAACTGGGACATGGTGGGGTGCTCCCTGGTCGGGTGGAAGTGTCGGGGGAGGAGTGACGGATGAGGGGGTCAGAGGCTGCGGGCGGAGATGTCGCCGTTGCCGCTGGTGGCGCTGATCTCCAGCACGGGGGAGCCGTTGTTCTTCAGGGCGTTGCTGACGCGACCGTGGCGGGGGTCGGCGGCCAGCGTGGCGGAGGCGCCGGGGGCGGCGGCGATCGAGATGTCGCCGTACTGGGTGCGGAGCACCACTGTGCCGCGCACCGCCTCGCCGATGGTGATGTCGCCCCGCTCGGTGGAGATGTCCGCGGGGCCGCCCAGCCTGCCGACGTGGACATCGCCGTCGACGGAGGTGAGGCGCAGGCCTTCCACGTCGGCGATCTCGATGCGGCGGTGGGCGCCGTGGACGACGACGTCGCCGAGCCGGCCCTCGGTGCGCACCTCTGCGGCGGCGGAAGTGGTTTCGACGCGTGAGCCGGTGGGGAGTTGAAGCGTCACCTCGACGGATCCGGGGCTGCTCAGCACCTGGTTCCTCGCCTCCGGCGCGATGACGCGCAGCACGCCGTCGCCGAATTCGACCGTGGTCTGCTCCGCGGCCTTCACATCGCGGCCCTTGCCGGGGTCCGCGGGACGTACCTCGACGGTGGTCTCGGCGCGGTCGGCAGCGAGGAGGCTTATGCGTCCGGCAGGTATCTCCACAACGGCGGCGATCGTGCCGGGGGTCTTGAACTTCTGCATGGGGCGTTCTCCTTGAGGTCGATGGCGCCGCTCATCGGGCCGGACGAACGCGGCGTTCTCACGGTTCTTCACGCGTGTGTGCACGCCTCAAACGATCTTGCGATCCGTGCATATGATCAAGCCATACTTCCGCGCGGTTCGATAACCGCTGGGTTATCGACGGGGGTTGGGGGCCCATGGAGCTGCGGGACATCGAGATCTTCCTGGTGCTGGCGGAGGAACTGCATTTCGGTCGGACCGCGCAGCGGCTGCCCGTCTCCCCGGCACGCGTCAGCCAGGCCATCAAGAAGCAGGAGCGGCGCATCGGCGCCGAGCTGTTCACCCGCACCAGCCGCACGGTTCGCCTGACCGAGGCCGGCACTCCGCGACGACCTGCAGCCGGTCTACGCGGGCCTGCACGAATCCCTGGAGCGCGCCCGGCTGGCGGCCCGCGGCATCACGGCACAGCTCCGCCTCAGCCTGATGCCCTTCAACATGGCCGATCTGCACCCCTACTGGAAGGCCTTCCGCGCGCGGTACCCGCAATGGGGACTCCAGAGCGTCTGGCTGCCGGTGGAAGAGCCGGACTTCACCGTCGGTCCCAGCCTGTGCACCGACCCGCGCGTCCTTGCCGTGGCCGCCGACCACCGGCTCGCGGGACGGGGCGCGCCCCGCGGTCCCTGCCGAGTCCGATCGTGATCGCCCGCCGACGGTCAAGGCGAGCCGGTCCCACTGGCCCCAAAAACGATCAAGGGGCCGTTTCAGATCTCTCTGAAACGGCCCCTGACCTGCGACTTCGAAAAGTCGGGACGACAGGATTTGAACCTGCGACCCCTTGACCCCCAGTCAAGTGCGCTACCAAGCTGCGCCACGTCCCGGTGCGCTTCAGCCGGGGGTCCCCCGGTGTCGGCGCGCAAGAGAACATTACCTCACTCCACGGGAAGGACGGACGCACGGTCACGCGCTGTACGGGGCCGCGGCGGGCGTCTCCCCGTGCCCGTTGCCGGCCAGCGACTGTTCCACCCAGATGGTCTTGCCGGTGGAGGTGTAGCGCGTGCCCCACTGCTGGGTCATCTGCGCGACGAGGAAGAGGCCCCTGCCGCCTTCGTCGTCGCTGGCGGCGCGCCGCAGATGCGGAGAGGTGTGGCCGGAGTCGGACACCTCGCAGATCAGACTGCGGTCGCGGATGAGGCGCAGCCGGATGGGGCCCGAAGGGGCGTACCGGATGGCGTTGGTGACCAGCTCGCTGACCACCAGCTCGGTCGTGAACGCCAGGTCCTCCAGGCCCCACGCGGCGACCTGGCTGGTGACGACGCTGCGGGCGACGCCGACCACCTCCGGGTCGGCGTGCAGGGACCACTGCGCCACCTGATGGTTTCCCAGCTTGTGAGTACGGACGAGCAGCAGCGCGGTGTCGTCGTCCACCGGGCCCGGCAGCAGCGTGTCGACGACCCGGTTGCACAGCTGCTCCAGCGGACGGCGGTGATCGGCGAGAACGGCGCGGAGACTGTCGAGCTGGTCGTCGAGGTCGCGCTCCCGGCTGCGGACGAGACCGTCGGTGAACAGGGCGATCAGGCTGCCCTCGGGCAGGCTCAGGTCCGCCGTTTCGAAGGGCAGACCGCCGAGGCCCAGCGGTGGGCCGGCCGGCAGGTCGGGCAAGGTGACCGAACCCGTGCCCGGGTTGACGACAGCGGGCAGGAGATGGCCGGCCCGCGCCATCCTGCATTGACCGGACACCGGGTCGTACACGGCGTACAGGCAGGTCACGCCGATCGCCTCGTCGTACGGCTGCTCCTCCTCGCCCGGTTCCGCGCCGCCCTCGCCCCGGACGGTCTCGCGTTCGTTGGCCTCCTGTCCGACGGCCTCGTCGAGCCGCGCGAGGAGCTCGTCGGGCGCCAGGTCCAGCCGGGCGAGCGCCCGTACGCTCGTGCGCAGTCGGCCCATGGTCGCGGCGGCGCGCAGCCCGTGGCCCACCACATCGCCGACGACCAGACCCACCCGCGTACCCGACAGGGCGATGACGTCGAACCAGTCGCCACCCACGCCCACCTTGTTGTCCGCGGGCAGATAGCGGTACGCGACGTCGACGCCGCTCAGCCGCGGCAGGCTCCGGGGCAGCAGGCTGCGCTGCAGCGTCAGCGCGGCGGAGTGCTCGCGGGCGTAGCGGCGGGCGTTGTCGATGCACACGGCGGTCCGCGAGACCAGTTCCTCGGCCACGGCCAGCTCGTCCTCGGCGAAGGGCTCGTGACGGTGGTGCCAGGCGAAGGTGACCACACCCAGTGTGCCCGCCTCCGCGCGCAGCGGCACGGCCAGGCGCAGCGGTGCCTCCGGGCCCTCCGGGCACTGCTGCACGGGCCGGCCCGAGGCGAGGCCGCGGGCCTGCGGTGAGTCGGGGGCGTACTCGATCGTCGCCTCGGTCGTGTCCGGCGCGTCCCCGGACATCCGGACCAGGCGCCCGGTGGACGCCGTGCCGGGCCGCGGCCGTTTCCCTTCCCGTACGGACTCCAGCAGGTCCACCGTGACCTCGTCGGCGAACTGCGGCACCGCGACCGCGGAGAGTTCCTCGGCCGTGCGCGCCATGTCCAGGGTCGTGCCGACCCGGACGCCGGCCCGCACCAGCAGGTTCAGTCGCTGCCGCGCGAGATACCGGTCCGTGATGTCCACGGTCTCCTCGCACACCCCGAGGGACACACCGGAAGAGGCCTGGAGCCGGTAGTAGGAGCACGACCAGACGTGGTCGTGGTCCGGGTCGGAGGGCGGGCGCCCCCGGTAGTGGAGCTCGATCACGGGCTCGCCGGTGACGAGCACCTCCCGCATGATCTCCTCCAGCGTCGCCGGATGCCCCTCGGAGAGCACCTCGCCATGGCTCACCATGTCGTCGGGGCCGAGACCGGCGTACTGGGAGTTGCCCATCTCCTCGTCGAGCGCGGCGTTCGTCCACACCACCTTCAGGTCCTGGTCGTAGAGGGCGAGCCCGACGGGGGACTGGGTGGCCAGCCCCCGGAGCATCGACCGCAGGGACTCCCACTGTTCGGTCTCCGCGGCGTCGGCGACCGCAAGCAGCCGGGCGGGCCCGGCGTCGGAGGTGGTGAGCGCACGTGTGGCCGCCATGACGCGGACGACACGGCCGTCACGGTGCCGCAGACGCAGCACCTGGCGGCTGAAGTGGGCGGCGCCCGGCAGATCCGCCTCCGCCCGCCCCTCGCGTTCCACCAGGAACTCGCCGATCGGCCGTCCCAGTACGTCCTCCGGGGGATATCCGAGCAGCTCCTCGGCCGTCGGACTCCAGCCGACGACGGTGCCGGCGGCGTCCAGTACGGCCGTCGCCGCCCGGGAGACGTCCAGGGGACCGAGGAAGTCGAGGTCCTTGGCGACCTCCCCGCCGCTCATGATCCCTCCGCCCAGCGGGCGGCCAGCAGCAGCGCGATGTCGTCGGGCCGGTCGGTGGCCTGGCGGGCCCTGCGGATCAAACGGTCCGCGGAGTCCACGAGCGCGGCCCTCGGGTCGATCGCGGAGAGCGCGTCGCGCAGCCGCTCGATGCCGAGGTCGATGTCGGCGCCCGGGAGTTCCACCAGTCCGTCGGTGAACAGGGCCAGGACCGCCCCCGGTTCCAGGACCAGTTCGGTGACGGGGTACGTCGCCCCGTCGTCCACGCCCAGCACGATCCCGCCGGGAAGTTCCACGACCTCCGTGGTGCCGTCGGGATGCCGCAGCAGCGGCTGCGGGTGCCCCGCCCGTACGGCCTGGGTGACGCCGGTCTCGGGGTCGAGCACGATGTAGCAGCAGCTGGCGATCTGGCCGGGGTCGAGGTCGATGAGGAGCCGGTTCGTACCGCCGATCACCTCCTGCGGCTGGTGACCGCTCAGGGCGAACGCGCGTACCGCGCTGCGCAGTTGACCCATGGTGGCGGCGGCCGCCGCGCCGTGGCCCTGGACGTCGCCGATCACCAGGGCCAGCAGACCGCGGCCGGTCTCGATCACGTCGTACCAGTCGCCTCCGACGTCCATGCCCTGGGTTCCGGGGAGGTACCGGCCGACGGTGTCGACGAGGTCGCGCACCGGCAGCCGGTGGGGGAGCAGGGCGTCCTGGAGGCCGCGGGCGAGGGCGACCTCGGTGTCGTAGCGCTGGGCCCGCTGGAGTGCCTGCGCGATGAGCCCGGCGAGGGCGGTGAGGACCGTGCGCTCCTCGGGGCTGAAGCCGCGGGGCTGGTCGAAGCCGAGGATGCAGGAGCCGACGGGCCGGCCGGAGGCGATCAGTGGCAGGAAGGCCCTGGCGCCGGTGTTGGAGTCCATCGGGATGCCCGGATAGGCGGCGGCCAGGTGTTCCATGGACTCGAAGAAGAGGGGCCGGCCGGTGGTGAGGGTCTCGACACCGGGCAGATGGGCCTCCAGTCCCACGCCGTCGAAGCGGTCCAGGAACCCCTGTGGGAAACCCGTCTCCCAGGCCAGATAGAGGTGCCGTTCCTGGAGGAGGTAGATCGCCAGCTGCCGGCCGCCGAACGCCGGCAGCAGCTCCTCGGTGACCACGGCGGACACCTGGCGGGCGGTGACCGCCTCGGTCAGGGCGATGGCCAGCGCGACCGGGCGGTAGAGCGCGGAGGCGCGGTCCGCCGGGGAGCCGAGGCCCGCCGCCGGCCGGGTGACCGACCCGGGCGCGTACGCGGGGGTCTCCGCCGGGGTGAGCAGCACGGTCACCCCGTCGTGGCCGGGATAGAGGGAGACCGACAGCCACTCGTGGGCCGTGCGGCGGGCCAGGAAGTGCACGGGTTCGTCGGAGAGCAGCGCCGCCCGCAGGTGTTCCTCGTAGGCCGGGTGCCCGAACCAGGCCAGGGCCTCCCACAGCACCCGGCCGGTCAGCTCGGACCCGGAGTACCGGAGCAGCTTCTCCGAGTGGCGGTTGACGTAGGTGATGCGCCCGAGCCGGTCGATGGAGAAGACGGCCCGGGGGAGCCGGTCCGTCGCCTCCGCCACGACCGGACCAGTGCCGAGATCCACCAGGAATCCGGTCAGTCGCGACCCCGGCCCGGCGCCGGGCGGATCCGCGCTGGCCGAGAGCTCCAGCAGGTGCGGCCGGCCGTCCGGGCCGCGCAGCCGCATCCGGCGCGAGGCGGGCAGGCCCGACTCCGCGGACTGGCGGGCGACGGCCCACAGCCCGTACGCGTCCTCCGGAGCCAGCCGGGCTGCCAGGGCTTCGATGGTGCCGGGGAAGCGCGCCGGATCGGTGCCGAGGATGGCGCACAGCCCCTCGTCGGCGGCGACCGATCCGGTGCCCAGGTCCCAGTCGAAGTAGCCGATCCGCACCGGCGGGGTGGTGACCGCGGGTAGCTGCACGCACACCGGTTCGGTCTCCCACTCGACCGCAGCGCCCTGCGCGGCCAGCTCGGTGAGCAGCACGGCAGTCCGGTGTGCCGCCGCGTCCAGCGCCCGGCGGTGGTCCTCGCTGACCGGGGTTCCCGGGGTGGCGGCCCGGAGCACCACCAGGACCCCGTACTTGTCGTCGCCGTCGCCCACCGGCGCGTAGAGCGAGCCGAAGGGGAAGGGGAGACCCGCCATGAGCTGCGGAAACCGCCGCATGGCCTCCTCGGCGTCAGCGAGGTGGACGGCCTGCCCCGAGCGGTGGGCCTCGGCCACCGGGTAGGGGCGGTTCACATGCATCCGCCACCAGGGGCGGAAGATCTGGCCCGGAAGGCCGGCGAGAACCGCCAGGCGCAGCAGCCCCGGCGTGCGCGAGCGCAGATAGACACCGCCGGCGTACCCACCGACGGATTCGATCCCGTTCACCGTGCCCTGGGCGAGCACCAGGGCCAGTTCGTCCGGTACCCGCCCGTCGTTGTGCGGTCTTCCGGGCATTGTCGCCTTCTCGGTCGGCGGGGCGGGCCCGACCGCGCCGTACGAGGTCACACTGCCAGCATGCTCCCGGGCCGCCGTGGAGCGCATCTCGGAGCAGCGGCGGAGCACGGTCAGAACTCCAGCGTGACGAAGCCGTCCTCATCGGCCTCGGACGGTGCGACCACGCCGTATCCGAACCGGTCCCTGAGGTCGTCGACGTCCCACAGCGCCGCCCGTCCCCGGTAGTTGAAGAAGAGCGTCTTCTCGGGGCCGCCGTGCTTCAGGATCCGCGCGACGGCCGCGTCGTCCGGATGCCTGTGCCGGGCGCCGTTGGTCGAGATCAGATAGCGGTCGCAGTCGAGAAGGCCGAGCAGCTCACTGGAGATGTTGAAACGGCTGCCGTGGTGGGCGACCTTGAGGGCGTCGAGCCGCATCCGGCCGCCCTCCGCCTCGGCGCGCGGGCGGAGCGAGGCGACCAGGCGGCGGTCGTCGGCGTCACCGGTGAACACGAGGCGCGTGCCTTCGAACTCGAACAGCAACCCGATGCTCGTCCGGTTCGGCTTGGAGGGGTCGCGCTTGAACGGCGAGTCGGCGAGCGCGTCGATGTCGACCGGCCCGAAGCTCTCGACGTCGGGCAGGAGCATCTCCTCGACCGGGTCCACACCCGGGATCAGCCCGTGCAGCGCACACTCCGCCACCCAGTCGTCGATCAAATTCTCCAGCAGCGTGCGGTCCGGGGAGAGCACCTCCATCGTGGAGCCGTCGTCGAACCAGTCCAGCGGGCGTCCGACCTCGATGCTCCGCCCGCCGAAGGCGTCGTTCCAAGGAATCCGCTGCTCCAGGAGCGCGGTGGTGAGCAGTTCGCCGTCCTGCGGTCCGAAGCCCTCGGAGTCGCGCAGCTGGTCGAAGCCGTTGAACCACACGTCGCCGAACTCCACCGACCGGTCGGGGTCGTTCAGCAGGGCCAGGACACCCAGGATGTGGTCCTGGTCGACATGGGTGACGACCAGGACGTCGACCAGCCCGTCGAGCCCGGCGAGCGTGGGCTTGATCCGGGAGTACGTACCGGTCCGCCCGCCGTCGATGAGCACGCGCCGCAGGAAGTCCCCGTCGCCGTACTCCAGGAGCAGACAGTCGCCGTCCTCGCCGGGCAGCATGGTGAGCCGTATCATCCCGGCCTCCTTCCACCGATGTCGACAATCACGAACGGCTCGCGCATGTCCACGCGCCACGACAGCCTGCGGGCCGAATCCAGCCTCCGTACGCACTCGGGGTCCTGCGGGAACTCGGACAGCCCGTCCATGAGCCAGCTCAGGCCGAGCGTGTAGAACGGCACACCGCGGTCGAAGGCCTCGACCAGTCCGTCCCGCGCCCGCCCGACGTCCGCGTCGGTCCTCGCGCGGCGCAGCTGCCGCGTCGCCCGCAGGACCGATCCGTCGCTCATCCAGCCGAAGCGCTCCCGCAGATGCTCCAGCCAGGGGTCCCAGTACGCCGGCTCGTTCGTGAGGTCCGTTCCCACCAGGACATAGGCCCCGGCCGCCGCCGCGAGCGGGTTGCGGGACCTGTAGAGCAGCGACTCGACGTCCGTGAACAGGGCTGCCGCCGTGTCCAGCGCCCCCTGGGCCATGTATCCGAGCCCCGCGCCGACGGCGGGGTCCCGCACGGTCACGGCGACGGCGCCGCCGGTCGGACTCTGGCGCGTGTTGACCAGGACCTCGATCACCGCCGACCCCCAGGGCGCGGGCAGCGTGACGAGCCGCGCGAGACCGGCCGAGGTGACCACCAGGAACTGGTGGTGGCCGACAGGGCTGTCCGGCGCCGCCACCGGCCCGTCCGCGCCGAAGCGGTACAGCGGTGACGAACCGTCGGGGGAGACGTCGGGCGCCTGCAGGTCCCGGGGCGGCGACTGCGCGAGGGCCCCCGCGACCGACCTCGCGAGCTCACCCGTCCGCGCCGCACCCGTCGGACCGGCGGCGCCCGACACCGGCGCGAGGAGCGAGTCGAAGGACCGGCTGGTGGGCTTCCCGTTGCCGACCCACACGGCCGCGACCCGCGTGTCCGCCGCGCTCTCCTCGATCAGCCCGCCGTCGGTCTCGGCGCGCACCGCGCCCATGCCCCGCGCGCCCAGCGAGCGCGGGACGGGAACTCCCTCACGGTCGTCGTGGTAGGCGGGGGCCGGCTCGATGTTGCCCATCAGGTACTGCCAGGCGTGCGTCTCGTACGGCGGGTCCGAGGCGTCGAGGGCGACGGTCGTCTCCTCGCCCTCCCGCGCCTCGGCGTCCTCCATCAGGACCGCCCCGGACGGCAGGGTGGCCGAGACGGTGTAGCGCCCCGGTTCGACGTCGTAGCGCAGCGGGGCGACCGCCGTCCCACAGGGGATCTTGATGTTGCGCCTGGCAGGACCGGTGGCGCCCGCCGGGCGGATGTCGCCGACGATCAGGGCGCCGTCGGCGAGGTCGTCCTCGTGCGTGGTCAGGACGACGCTGACGGAGAGGGTCGCGCTCATGGCCTGACCAGTTCTATGCGGCGGAAGGGGGGACGGGCCTCGACGGACCTGGTCCGTACGTCCTGGGGGCCGACGGCCGCCTCCATCTCGTAGATCCCGAACGACAGCTCCAGGGACCACTCACCGGTCAGGTCCTCGTCCTCGTCGGCCTCGGGCGGCGGGCGCCGCAGGTCCTCGTGGCCGGGGCGACGGCAGGTGAAGGCGGCGAGAGCGTTGTCCTCCCGCGGTCTGCAGCCGACGTAGACGGGCACCACCGGATCGCCCGGCAGTTGGTGGAGGTCGAAGACGGGCAGCTCTCCGACGGCCGGCACCTGGACGCCGGTGATCGTGCCGGCGAACTGGGGCTGTTTCATGAAGTGGTCGATCGCCCGGTGCAGGGTCGAGGTGTCGACCCGCCAGATGCCCTCGGGGTTGTCGCTTCCCGGCCCGTGCAAACTCTTCAACAGGGCCTGCGTGAACAGGCTGACCTGGCCGGGGCGGGCGTGCGACTTCTCCCCGGCCAGGGTGGCGTAGTAGGGAAGGTGCAGCCGGCGGGCCAGTCCCAGCGGCCGGGTCCCGGCGGCGATCGGCACCTGACCGGCGAAGTTTCCCGCCTGTTCGATGAGGACGTCCGAGTTCGACCGGCACGCGTCCACGAAGAACACCTGCTGACTCGCCTTGCACTTCTTCAGCCCGTTCATCAACTCACGGAAGTTGAGGGCGCCCTGGAGCGGGTTGTCCTCGTCGGCGAAGACGTCGGCGGCGAGCAGGGCCATGTCGTCGCCCTGTGAGACGCCGTGTCCGCAGAAGTAGAAGACGAGCCGGTTGTCCTCGTGGGTGTCGCCGCGGTGCTTCCACTCCTTGACCGCCTCGACGATCCGGTCGATGGTCGCGGTCTCGACCTCATGGGAGGCACCCGTCCGCGGATTCTCGAACGGCTCGGGAGCCTCCTCGCTCAGCAGCAGGGCGAGGCTCCCGAGCGGCTTGTCCGGACCGTCGTACTCGGCCAGCAGCCAGGTCGCGAACGCGCGGGCGGAGACCGGCGGCGAGGAGAGCTGCCGCATCCCGTCGGAGTCGGCCGCCGGGCTGTCGCCGCCCGCGAGGTGCGGGTACTTCCCCACGCCGATGACCAGCGCGTGGGTGCGAGGAGCGACGGCGTCCGGGGCGGCGTTCTCCTCCAGGTGGACCGTGGAACCAGCCATGGGCCCCTCCGCTCGCGCAACGGGCTCGCACAACGACTCGGGCCGCCCGCACCGGCCGTCCGGTCGAACCGGCAGTCCGGTTGGTCGCCGGGCCAGTTGGAGGCATTGCTTCTATTATATGAGGAGATGTGAGAAGTGTCCTGGCCGCTCGACGGCGACTCGGAGGCCGTGATGGCAAAGAACATCGTCGTCTGCCTGGACGGGACGGGCAATCAGCTCCGGGCCAGGGGGAACACCAACGTCGTACGGCTCTACGAAATGCTGGACCTGCGCGATCCGGCTCGGCAGATCGCCTACTACGACCCCGGCGTCGGCACCTTCTCCGCCGCCGGCGCATGGACCGCCCCCGCCCGGCGTCTGTCCAAGCTCGCCGGGCTGGCCTTCGGCTCCGGCCTGAGGCAGAACCTCGCCGAGGCCTACACCTATCTGATGCACCATTACGAACCGGGCGACCGGCTCCTCGTGTTCGGCTTCAGCCGGGGCGCGTACACGGCCCGTGCGCTCGCCGGCCTGCTCAAGGCGGCCGGGCTGCTGCGTCCCGGCAGCGAGAACCTGGTCCCCTACGCCATCGCCGTCTATGCCAGGAACAAGACCTGGACCAAGGACGACTGGGCCCAACTCCACCGATTCGCAGGGGCGTTCAGCAAGCCGGTCGAGGGGCGGTTCGGAATTCCCGTCGACTACATGGGGCTCTGGGACTCCGTGAAGGCGGCCGGGATCCTCCGCTGGAACCTGCGCTGGCTCTACACCAGGAAGATCCCCAATGTGCGCAGGGTCCGCCACGCCGTCTCCATCGACGAGAAGCGCCGGCCCTACGCCGAGTACCTGGTCACGCCCTCCACTCCGGCCGGGACCGCGCCCGCACCGCTGGTCGAGGAGGTGTGGTTCGCCGGAGTGCACTCCGACGTCGGCGGAACCTTCGAGGACGATCCGAGGCTGCCGGCCGTCGCCCTCAAGTGGATCGTGGACGGGGCGCTCGACGAGGGGCTGCTGCTCCTGCCCGAGGCGTACCGCGAGACCCTGTCCCTCGACGCGGACCACGCCCTCGGCGCGGTCCACCGGATGGGCTGGATCTGGGCGCTGCTCACCTTCCGCCGCCGACGCGTGCCGACGGAGGCGACGGTCCATCAGAGCGTGCGGCAGCGCGTCGAGAGCGACCCGGCGTACGGGGAGCGGATCCCGGAGGGCGTGTCCTGGGCGGACCGCGAGTGGCTGACGCCCCACCCCCTCACCCAGCACACCACAGGCCCGCGCGCGGCGGCCTGACGAACGTCCCGGCGCGAGGGCCGGGGCCCTGCGCGCGGTAGCACGCGTTCGGCATGAGCGGGCGTGACCGCGACAGCCGCGCGCCGCGACTCGAGCGTCCCGGCTCGAACGGGCCGGCCCGTGTTCACCCGAGTTCACCCGAGCCTCTGCCTGCGGGCCCGACCCTGCCAGCCGCGCGCCACGACCCGGGCCGCCCCGGCGAGTACCCCCGAGCGTCCCTCGGTCGACCGGCCCGCCCCCGTCCCGCGTCGATGGCGCGGCCCGGCGCGGGGGCCCCGCCGCCCCCGCGAGGTGCTGTGGCTACCGTGGCCGTGAAGCCTCCCGGGTCGGCCGAGGGGGCCCGCCCGCAGGAGTCAGCGCATGTTCACGTTCACCGCCCGGGACGGTCTCACCCTCCATGTCCACGTGTGGCAGCCCATCGACCCGCCGCGCGGAGTCGTCCAGATCGCCCACGGCATGGGCGAACACGCCGCCCGCTACGCGCCGCTCGCCGAGCGGCTGACCGGGCTCGGCTACACCGTCTACGCGGCGGACCACCGCGGCCACGGCCTCAGCATGCACGCCGAGCCCGGAGACTTCGGCGAAGACGGCTGGAACCAGCTCGTCGAGGACATCGCCGCCCTCACCCGCATCGCCCGCGAGCGCCACCCGGGGCTGCCCGTCGTCCTGCTCGGCCACAGCCTCGGCTCGTTCGCCGTCCAGCAGTACGTCCTGGAGCACGCGAGCCTGGTCGACGCCGTCGCCCTGTCCGGCACCACCGCCGTGGACGCGCTCTTCGAAGCCCTCGCGGACGCGGCGCGCAGGGCCCAGGAGGCGGGAGACCCGGAGGGCGACGCTTTCGCCGCCTTCAACCAGGCCTTCGCGCCCGTACGGACCGAGGCGGACTGGCTCAGCCGCGACGAGCGGCAGGTCGATCTCTACCTCGCCGACCCGCTCTGCGGCTTCACCGCCGACGCCCGGGCCATGGCCGGCCTCGCCGCCGCGCTGCCCCGGCTGGCCGCGCCGCGCGGCATCCCGGCCGATCTGCCGTTCTATGTCTTCGTCGGCGACCGGGACCCGCTCAACGGCGGCCTGGCCCTCAGCGACCTCCTGGTCTCCCGTTACCGCGAGGCAGGGCTCACCGACCTCACCTACCGCTCCTACCCCGGGGCCCGCCACGAGGTCCTGAACGAGACGAACCGCGACGAGGTCGTCGCCGATCTCACGGCATGGATCGAGCGCGTGGCCGGATGACGCCCGTACGGCCGCCGCGCCGTCCCCGGGACGGGTGGAGGCCTGCGATGATGGGGCGACACGTCGTACATATGATGACCCGGGGGGGCCATGGGAACTGTGGGAACCGCTCTGTCCGAGCTGAGATCTGCCCAGAAATCGTCGAAGGGCGTCTCGCTCTACTCGCGTTTCGTGAACCGCCCGGTGGGCCGATACCTGGCGGCCGGTGCGTACGCGGGAGGTCTGACGCCCAATCAGGTCACCCTGATCAGCGCGCTGTTCAGCTTCACGGCGGTCGCGGGACTGGCGTGGGGGACGCCGTCCTGGACTCTCGGTCTGCTCGTCTGGCTTGGGCTCGCCGTGGGCTTCGCCTTCGACTCCGCCGACGGGCAACTCGCCCGCCTGCGAGGGGGCGGAAGCCCTGCGGGGGAGTGGCTCGACCATGTGGTGGACTGCGCCAAGATCACCGCACTGCACACCGCCGTCCTGCTGGCCTTCTACCGGGACCCGGAGCACTTCGGGATCTCGGGTGACGGCTGGCTGCTGGTGCCGCTGGGCTTCCAGTTCGCCGCCGTGGTCACCTTCTTCGGCGGACTGCTCACCGAGAAGCTGAAGCCCAAGCCGGCGCCGGGCGCCCCGGCCCCCGCGCCGTCCACACTGCGCGCGGTGGCCCTGCTCCCGGTCGACCACGGCGTCTTCTGCCTGGTCTTCCTCCTGCTCGGCGGCGGAGACCTGTTCCGCTGGGGCTACAGCGCCCTCGGCATGGCGAGCGCGCTGTTCCTGCTGGCGTTCCTCATGAAGTGGTTCCGGGAACTGAGCGCAGTTCAGCGCTGACATCGGGGCGTGGTTCGGCCTCCTGCGTCAGGAGGTCGAGCGCACGCCGCAACTGGGTGCTGGACGTGTGGACCGTGTACGGGAAGTAGACGATCTCCACGCCGACGGCCGCGAAGTCGCGCTCCAGCCTTTCGCCCTTCGGCGTGCCGCGCCAGTCGTCGCCCTTGAACAGGACGTCGAAGCGCACCTGCTTCCACGTCTCCAGCTTGTCCGGCACGGTCTCGACGAACGCCGCGTCGACGTACTTCACGCTGCGCACGATCTCCAGCCGCTCGACGAGCGGAATCATCGGACGCCGCCCCTTGGCCAGCTCCGCCATCTCGTCGGACACCACCCCCGCCACCAGGTAGTCGCACTGACTCCGGGCGTGGCGAAGGATGTTGAGATGTCCGATATGAAACAGATCGTAGGCTCCGGGCGCATATCCGACGCGATACGGTCTGCTTGCGGTCATGTGTACCCCCCTGTGCGTCGCGCTCCCCAGCGCGACGGAGACACCGACCATAGCGTGCACATTCCGTTGAGAGTGAGTGAACGATTAGGGTAAGGGCCGGTTTCAGGTACGGGGAGAGGGATCACACGCGTGACGGAATCCAAGGACACCCGGGAAACAGCGGGCACTTCGCGCCGCCGGCTCCTGATGGTGTCGACCAACTACGCGCCCGAGCACGCCGGAATCGGCCCGTACGCCACCCAGATCGCCGAGCACTGGGCGAGCCTCGGTCATGAGACGCACGTCCTGGCCGGAATGCCGCACTACCCGTCCTGGTCGCTCGACCCCGCCTACGCGGGCGCCTGGCGGCGGACCGAGGAGCGCGCCGGAGTCGTCGTCCACCGCCGCCGGCACACCGTCCCGCCCCGGCAGACCGCCCTCAAGCGCGGCGCCTTCGAGGCGTCCGTGCTGCTCCACGGCCTCGTCGCGCCACCGCGCATCGCCCGACCGCACGCCGTGCTCTCGCAGATGCCCAGCCTCGCGGGAGGCGTCATAGGCGCCCGGCTCGCCGCACGCTGGCGGATCCCGTACGTGCCGGTCGTCCAGGACCTCATGGGCGCCGCCGCGGCACAGAGCGGCATACGCGGCGGCGACCGCGCGGCCGCGCTCGCCTCCAAGGCCGAGACCTACGCGCTGCGCGGCGCGACCCTGGTGGGCGTCATCCACGAGACCTTCGTCGACAAGGTCCGCGCCATGGGCGTCGACCCCGGCCGCATCCGGCTCGTACCCAACTGGTCGCACGTCACCGGGCCCACCGAGCCCCGTGAGAAGACCCGCGCCCGGCTCGGCTGGGCGGACGGCGAGACGGTCGTCCTGCACTCCGGCAACATGGGCCTCAAGCAGGGCCTGGAAGTCCTCGTCGAGACGGCCCGCCGCGACCCCGCCGTCCGCGTGGTCCTGCTGGGCGACGGCAACCAGCGCGAGCATCTCGGCACGCTCGCCGCCGGCATCCCCAACCTGAACTTCCTGCCTCCCGTGGGCGACGACGAATTCCCGGACGTCCTGGCGGCCGCCGACGTCCTGGCCGTCACCCAGCGCGCCTCGGTCCTCGACATGAGCGTCCCGTCCAAGCTGACCTCGTACTTCGCGGCCGGCCGGCCCGTCGTCGCCTCCGTCGCCTCCGAGGGCGGCACCGCCCAGGAAGTGCGCCGCTCGGGAGCCGGAGTGCTCGTCGAACCGGAGGACCCCGACGCGCTGCTCGCCGCGGTCCGTAGACTCGCGGACGATCCGGCGGCCGCCGAGGCGCTCGGCGCCCAGGGGCCACGCCATGTCGAGGCCCATCTGACCAAGCGGGCCGGCCTCGCCCGGATCGATGCTCTGATCGAGGAAGCCATGGGGGTACGGGGCACGTGAGCACCACGTACGCAACGTCGGTGGAGAACGACGAACCGGAGATGCTCCGGGACCAGTTCCGCCAGCTGCTGCGCTATCGCAGAATCATCGGAGCGGGCATAGGCGTGGGGCTGCTCGGCGGCCTCTGGCTCGGCATAGCCAACGCCGACACCTACGTCGCCACCAGCCAGGTCGTGCTCCGCGCGCCCACCAGCGACCCGTTCAACCCCAGCATCTCGCAGGACAAGACCGTCAACATGGGCTCCGAGCGCCAGACCGCGCTCAGCACCAGCGTCGCCGAGGGTGCCGCGAAGCGCCTCGGCTGGACCGGCACGCTGGGGAAGCTCCAGAAGGACCTCCAGGTCACCAACCCGCCGCAGTCCATGGTGCTGCAGTTCACCTACACCGCCGACGACCCGCAGGCGGCGGCGGACCGGGCCAACGCCCTCACCCAGTCCTATCTCGACCTGCGCAAGAAGCAGTCGACCGACCTGCGCGACGCCATGCTCGCCGGGGTGAAGAAGCAGCTCGACGAGGTCGCCCGCAAGCACGACGAGCAGGTGAAGAAGGTCGACCGGATGAAGGAGGGGGCGGCCCGCGACGCCGAGGTCGGCGCCAAGGTCCAGCTCTTCAACCGGGTCACCGAACTCGAGGGCCGTCTCAGTGGCTACAAGGCCCTCGACATGACCCCCGGCAACGTCATCCGCGTGGCCACGCCGCCCGGTTACAGCGACGGCCCCAGCCTCTTCATGAGCCTCGGCCTCGGCGGACTCGTCGGCGTCGCGCTCGGCCTCCTCGCCGCCTGGGTCCGTCTCGTCTTCGACCCCGCCCCGCGCTCCGCGGGCGACGTCGCCCGCGCCGTGCGCGCCCCCGTCCTCGGCACGCTGCCGCGCGGCGCCACCGACAACCTGCTCGCCGGAGACCACGCCGACCCCCGCATCAGCGAGGAATACCGCTCCGTCGCCTTCCGGCTCGCCTACGACAAACGCTTCGGCGACCGCCGCAGGCTCCTGGTCGTCGCGCCCCGCGGCGACAACGACGGCGCCGTCGCCGTCGCCACCAACCTCGCCGCCGCCTTCGCCGAGACCGGCAAGGACGTGCTGCTCATCGAGGCCGACCTGCGCACCCCGACCCTCGCGGGCCGGCTGCGGGCCAACGCCACCGGCGCGCCGCGCTGGAGCCAGCCCATCGACATGGCGGGCATGGAGGACGCCGGCTGGCCCGGCCAGCGCCATCTCTCCGTGGACGCCGGCGAGTCCGGCTCCTTCGGTCTCGTACCGGGCGAGCGGGTCCGCAACGTGGCGGGGGCTCTCACCTCCCCGCGTGCCTCCCGGCTCATCGCCGAGGCCGACTCGCCCAACTCCACCGTCGTGGTCCTCGCGCCGCCCGTCCTCGCCTACGCCGACGCGCTCGCGCTCGTCGACCGGGTGGACGGCGTCCTGGTCGTGTGCGATCTGCGCAGCGCCCACCGCACCGACCTCCAGCGCATCCGCGAACTGATAACGGGAGCCGGCGGAACCGTGCTCGGGGCCGTCACCCACCCGCCGTCGGGGCGGGGCAGCAAGCCCCCCAAGCAGCCCAAGCGCGGTGGCACCCGGGGCCGTTCCGACCGGCCCGCGCCCCCGAACGCGCCCTCCGAGCCCGAGCAGGTCATCCAGGGCGACGGCTCCGACACCGTGGCGCTGCGTTCGATCCGCCTGGGCGATCGGTGAGACGTTCGGTCACCGTCGCCGCCTCGGTCCTCGACCAGGCGGCATCCAGTCTCACCAACATCGCGGTCCTGGTGATCGCGGCGAGGGCGTCCACCGCGGACGGTTTCGCCGCGTTCTCCCTGGTGTACGTCACCTTCACCGTCCTGCTGGGCCTCAACATGGCCTTCGTCGGGCAGACGGTCGTCCTGGAGCGCGGCGAGGACCACGAGGTCGGCTCCGCCGCCCGCTCCGCCCTGACCTTCACCGCGGCGGCCTCGGCGCTCGTCGCGCTGCCACTCGCGCTGGGCGGCGCCGTCGCGGGCGGCAGTGGCGGCCACGCCTTCCTCGCGCTCGGCCTGGTCCTGCCGGTCGTCCTCGTCCAGGACGGGCTGCGCTACTGCTTCTCCGCACTGCGGCAGCCGCACCGCGCGCTGGCCGCCGACGTGCTGCGCCTGGCGTGCGTCGTCCCCGCGCTCCTGACCCAGCCGCACCACGCCTCACCGGGGCGCCTCGTCGTCGTCTGGGGCCTCTCCGCGCTGCCCGCCGTCCTCCTGGGCCTCGCCCTGCTGCGGCCGTTCGTCGCGGGCCGCCCCGGGCCCGTACGCGGCTACCTGCGCCGCGGCCACCTCGGACGCCGGTTCGTGGTGGAGTTCGCGGTCGGCAACGCCTCCAGCCAGCTCGCCGTCCTCGGGCTCGGACTCCTCGCGAGCCCCCTGGCGGTCGGCGCACTACGCGGAGCCTCCACACTCTTCGGCCCGCTCAACGTGCTCTTCACCTCCGTCAACGCCTTCGGACCGCCGGTCCTCGGCCGGCTCGGCTCCAAGCGCGCCACCAGCCGCGCCGCGGCCGCCCTCGGTGGCGTCCTCGCGACCGTCGCGCTCGGCTGGGCCGCAGTCCTGTACGCGCTGCCCGACCACCTGGGCCGCCAACTCCTCGGCGCGACCTGGAACTCCGCGTCCTCGCTCCTGCCGGCGACCGGAACCCAGTACGCCGTGATGGCGCTCGGCACCTGCGCCCTGGTCACCCTGCGCGTGCTCAGCCCGCGCTCCACCCTCTCCGTCCAGGTCGTCTTCTCGGCCCTCGCCGTCGCCCTGATGCTCGCGGGCTATCTCGTCGCCGGCGCGCTCGGCGCCGCCTGGGGGCTCGCCGCGGGCTCCGCGCTCAAGGCCGTCGCCGCCTGGCTGCGGGTCGCCCGAACAGCGCCCGAGAGCGAGCGGAGTGACGCTCAGCGCAGTACGGCGCCCTTGTCCTGACGCCAGGTGGTGATGAGCGCGATGCAGATCAGCGCGATCGCCACCCGGCCCGAGGCCTGGAGCAGCGGACCGCGCAGCAGGATGAACGAATAGCCCGCCACCAGCGGCACCACCAGCGAGATCAGACTGCCCGGCGGCGCGCGCCGGGTGCCCCGGGCGGCGAACCGCCGGTCCACGCGCGCCGCGGCGTAGCCCATCGCGGCCATACCGCCGGCCATGCCCAGCGGACCGAAGTCGATCCACAGCTCGGCCCAGATGGGCGAGGACAGATTGGTGTTGACCGCCCCCATCCACTGGCCGACCATCACGCCGGTGTCGCGCGGCTTGCCCGGCCAGACCGACCGGGGCACCGCGAAGAGCACGGACCCGGCCAGCTGACGCCCGTACCGGTGCCGGGCCCCCGAGTCCACGAAGGTGATGGTGTTCGCGAACATGCCGACCTGGTCGTAGTCCTTCATCGCCAGGGGTTCGAGCAGCGAGGTCGACTCGACGGGCTTGTAGTTCTTCTCGTCGTACCGGAAACGGTCGGAGATCGGGAAGACGACCAGCGCCATGATGACGCCCAGACTCAGTGCCGACCGGTACATCGCCGCGCTCACCGGGAAAACGGTGAACAGCAGCGCGAACATGACGGTGAGGAACCAGTAGCGCGGATTCGATATGGGGTTGTTGACCACCAGGTTGAGCCCCACCAGCGCCAGGAAGACACCGATGACCACCGGGGAGCGGCGGGCCCGCCAGGAGGTGACCAGCCAACGGCTGTACGCCAGCAGCGCGATGAGCGCGGGGACCGTCCCGAAGCCGCGCAGGAGCGCTTGACCGGCCTGCGAGTCGGCCTGGGACACTCCCGCCTCCTCGATACCCGCGATGATCTCCTGGCGGCTGCTGAAGAACACCGCCGGGCCGCCCAGCTTCATCACGAACAACCCACTGCACGCGAAGGCGATCAGCACCAGCAGGTAGAGCCTGCGGCGGTGCGCCAGCGCGGGGCGCCGCGCCCCGCGTCCCGTTCCGCCCGGCCGCCCGCGCGCGAGCAGCGAACCCACGTCGAAGGCGGCGCAGCCGACGAGGACCAGCGCCACGGCCATGGTCAGGTCCGAACGCGGTCCGACGACCGGTGTCGGCACCCGGCCGAGGACGGCCTGCGCCAGCGGCGCGACCCCCATCGCCATGTAGACGAAAAGCCAGAACGAGCCCTGCAGGAGCTTGCGCCGGTTGGTGAGGATCATCGCCGAGAGGCGGGCGCCCGCGTACATGGTCAGCGCGATCTGGAGGTAGTACGCCGCGTCACGGACGCCCGAGCCGGGCTGGACCGCGACCAGCAGGGGCATGAAGACGGTCAGACCCAGTGCCAGCGGCACCGAGGCGGCGCGGGAGAGCAGCGTCCGCGGGGACACCGGCGGAGCCAGCAGTACCGGCGGCGGGGGCACGGGCGCGGAGGCGCCCCGGGCCGTTGCCGACGGCCCCGCCGTACCGCGCACATCCGTTGCCATGCCGCCCCCTGAGAAGTCACCCCCCGGCAGTCTACCGACGCCCTCACCGTCACCTTCGGTCAACCGTTAGTCTGAGCGTTCGGGCGCCAGGGGAGGCGCCGGTGGGGTGGATGATGCGCAATCTCACGGCCTTCACGCTGGCCGGATACGACAAGGGCCGCGGCAAACTGACGCAGGCCCTCTGGTTCGCGGTGATGAACGCCGTCTTCATGGCCTGGTTCTGCCCGGCCCGGCTCCGGGTCGCGCTGCTGCGCGCCTTCGGCGCCCGGATCGGCGAAGGGGTCCTGATACGCCACCGGGTACGGGTCCTGTGGCCCTGGAAGCTGACCGTCGGCGACCACACCTGGATCGGCGAGGGCGCCTGGTTGCTCAACCTGGAGCCGATCACCCTCGGCGCCCATGTCTGCGTCTCCCAGGAGGCGCTGCTGTGCACCGGCAGCCACGACCACCGTGCGGTCGACTTCCGCTACCGCAACGCACCCATCACCGTCGGGGACGGCGCCTGGGTCGCCGCGCGCGCCACGGTGCTCGCCGGCGTCACCGTCGGCCCTCACGCGGTCGTCGCCGCGGGCACCACGCTCCACCGCGACCTGCCCGAACTCACCCTGCACACCGCCGACGGCCGCCGACAGATCGAGAAGCCCGCATGAGAGTCCTGCACGCGGTCACCCTGCACAGCCCGACCCACGCCTTCGGCGGGCCGGTGCGAGTCGCCCTCAACCTCTGCCAGGGGCTGGCCGAACGCGGCCACCAGGTCCGCCTGGCCGCCCTCGGAGACGGCTTCGACGGTCCCCTGCCCACCGACGTGGAAGGGGTGCCCGCGCGTCTCTTCCAGGCCCGGAACATCCTGCCGCTCGGCTTCAGCGGCATGACCTCACCGGCGCTCCTCGCCGGCGCGAGCCGGCTGGTGCGCGACGCCGATGTGGTCCATGTCCACCTCGCCCGCGACCTGGTGACCCTGCCGATCGCGCTGGCCGCGCTGCGCGCCGGCCGCCCGCTGGTCCTGCAGACCCACGGCATGGTCGACCCGAGCGAGAAGCTCCTCGCCAAGGTCCTGGACGCCGTGGCGGTCCGCCGGGTGCTGCGTCGCGCCTCGGCCGTGCTGTACCTGACCGGGCATGAGCGGGGCGGCCTCGACGCCGTCGTCGGGCACCCGCTGGAGCACGCCGTACGCCTCGTCAACGGCGTCCCGGGCCAGGACCCGCGGCCCACGCTCAGCGGCCCGCCGCGGATCCTCTACGCCGCCCGGCTCCAGGCCCGCAAGCGCCCCCGGGACTTCGTGGCCGCGGTGCCGGAGATCCTGCGCGCCCACCCGGACGCCGAGTTCGTGGTGGCCGGACCCGACGAGGGCGAGCGCGCGTCCGTGGACGCGCTCATCGCCGAACTGGGCGTCGGCGACCGGGTCACCTGCCCGGGGGCGCTCTCGTCCGAGCGGATGCGCGAGGAGCTCGGCCGGGCGCACGTCTATGTGCTGCCCTCGGTCGACGAGCCCTTCCCCATGTCCGTACTGGAATCCCTGTCGGTGGGCACGCCGGCGGTCGTGACCACGTCCAACGGCCTTGCCCGGGACATCGAGAACGCGGGCGCCGGGCGGGTCGTGACCGACGCGTCCGGGCTCGCGCCCGCCGTGCTCGACCTGCTGGACCCGGCCGCGAACGACAGCGCCTCCGCGGCGGCCCGGAAGCTGGCCACGGAGGCGTTCTCGATGGAGTCGGTGCTCGACACCCTCCTCGGGGTCTACGAACGGGCCGCGCGGCCCTGACCCCTCGGATGAACGAACGGTCCGCGATGGACGAACGGGCCGCTGTACGAACGGGCCGCGCGTCCCCGATGAGGACGCGCGGCCCGGTGACTCGGACGGCCCGCTTCGTCAGGCGGGCAGCCAGGCGTAGCACCCGGTGGAGACGAACTCCCGGGTGCCGGCCGGAACCTTGGCGGTGATCTTGCCCGTGGCGCCGGTGGTGGGACCGGAGGCGAGCACCTTGCCGCCGCTGCCCAGTGCCCGCCAGGTGCAGGCGGAGTTGGTGGTCAGCGCGCGGTAGGTCCCGGCGGCCGGCTTCTTCTCCGTGCCGTCGGGGAAGCCCTTGGCGGCCGCCGTCACCAGCGGCTTCTGTGCCGTGCACAGATGCGTGGTGGCGGCCTCGGCGTCCGGGATCTCGCCCGCGATGATCGCGCCGATGGCGGCGTCCCGGTCCCGCTTCGCGGTGCGTTCGAGACGCTGGCAGGACTCCTGCCCGGTCTGCAGCACCGCCGCGGGGTCCATGTCCGCGGGCACTCGTCCGCTCAGGAACTTCTTCTGGGCGGAGGTGAACGACCCGGTGGCCGGGGTCAGCTTCGGGTCCGGGAGCACCGCGCCCTCCTTGGAGGCGCCGGCGCTGGGGGTGGGAGTGGCCTCGGCCTCGTCCAGCGCGTCGGCCGCGCCGCGCGAGGCGGCGGGAGGGCGCGGGGAGGCGGACGCGGTCGGCCCGCTGTCGGAAGAGCAGGCGGCCAGGGAGAACAGAGCGGCGGTCAGTACGACCGCGGCCGCCGCCGGACGCCGGTGGAAGGCACGCATGAAAGGGCTCCTGTGGTACGGGAGATGCGGGGCCCGGATGTCCGGGCCCCGCATCCTGTTGTCACTGACTCGGCGTGGGTGTTACGGGGCGCCGAAGGTCAGCACCAGCTGCGGAGTACCCTCCGCTGCCGCGGCTTCCGTCGACCAGAGCCACAGCGGGTCCGTGCCGGTGCTCTTCAGCGCGAGGCTGTACGAGCCGCCGAGCTCCCCGGCGAGGGCCGCCGGGTCCAGTACGGCCGAGTAGACGGTCGAGCCGTCCGTGGCCCCGCTGAGCGTTCCGACCGGCGAGGTGCCCAGTGCCGGACGGTTGTTGTACGTGACGGCGGACTCGGTCCACGCACCGGTGACCGGGACGACGCTGACGTCGTCCGTCGTGCCGGCACCCGTCATCGTGGTGGTCTTCACCGCGAGGCGGGCGTTCTTGAGGACCGTGCCGGCCGGGGCCTGCGGCAGGGTGAACCGCAGGTAGGACTCGTACGCCGAGGTGCCACGGACCGCGAGCGAGCCCGAGGTGCCGTAGTTGGTCGCCGCGGCGCCCGCGTTGACGTAGCTGTCCTCCGTGGCGGTGACGGTGGCCACGGTGTCCGCCGGGGCGGAGGCCAGGGAGTAGTGCTTGGCCACCTGCTGGGCGGTGAGAGCGGTCGGGTAGACGGCGCTCTCGTCGATCTGACCGGCGAAGAACGTGCTCGACGGGCTGAACGGCCAGCCGGACAGGTTGTCCGCGCCCACGTGCCAGTAACCGGAGTACTGCTGGCTGCTGCCGACGCTGTTGGACGAGATCCGCTTGCCGTCGACGTACAGGGTCATGCCGTTCGGGCTCTGGGTGCCGACCACGTGGTGCCAGGCGCCGTTGTTGTAGGTGCCCAGGGTCGTCAGCGTCCGGGTGCTGCCGCTGTACACACCGAACACCAGGTTGCCGGAGTTCGTCATGTACAGGTGCTTGTCGTAGTTCTTGCTGCTACGGACGGTGTTGTTGCCGAAGCCGATCAGCTTGCCACCGCGGTTGGTGGTCGTCTTGAACCACGTCTCGATGGTGTAGGAACCGGGCGAGTTGATCCGCCGGTCGCTGTAGATCTGCTCGTCCGTGCCGTTGAGCGCGACCGCCGTGCTGGGGCCGGTGACGGCCGGCGGCGTCTGCCGCAGCGTCGGCGCGTTCACGTACAGACCGTTGTTGTTGGCGTTGGACGAGTCGGCGGCGAACGGCGTCGTCGACTCGTCGTAGCGCCAGTACAGGTTGGCGCCGTCGGCGATCACCTGGGTCGGGTAGGCCGCCTCCGAGGTGGGGACGGTCACCGTCGCGTTGGCGGACAGCGCGCTGGTGTTGCCGTCGGCGTCCGAGGCGGTGACCCGGTAGCTGTAGGTCTTGCCGGCCTGCACCGAGGTGTCCTTGAAGGAGACCTGCGGGCGCGCCCAGAGCAGCGACTCGCCCTCGACGGTGTGGATCGGCGTGCTGGAGCCGTCGCGGTAGACCCGGTACGTCAGCTTGCTGTCGTCAAGGTCGATGCTGGAGCGCCACCGGACGTGGACCTGGTTCGGCGCGATGCTCGCGGCGCCGACCTGCGGCGCGCTCGGCGCGCCGGTGTCGGGTCCGCTCGCGAACCGGGTCAGACCCTGCTGGGCCGAGCCGTTGGCGGTGGTGAATTCGCCGCCCACCCACAGGTACTTGGTGGCACCGGAACCCGAGATGGCGAACGCGCGCGGGCCGATGCCCTCACCGAGGCCGTCGTTGGTGTCCGGGAACCAGCCGAGCTTGCCCGTGCTCGTGGTGGGCTGGGCCAGCAGGTGGTGCCGGGCGCCGTCGGGGAACTCGCCGACCGTGGAGCAGTCGTGTGCGTGCGAGGCGCTGTAGAGCACGTCCTGGTACGACTTCACGGCCTGCGTGGCGCCGAGGCAGGTGTCGCGCCAGCGCTGCTCGAAGTCGCTGAGGTTGAAGGCGATACGGCCGTCGAAGACGCCACCGCCCGTGCCCTCGTTGCCGGTGTAGAAGCCGGTGCCGTCGGTCTCGATGTCCTTGACGACGGAGTTCGACGGGATGAAGCCGTTGGGGTACGCCTTCGTCACCGCGCCGGAGGTGGCGTCGACCACGGCCAGCGCGTGCGAGTTGGAGCCGTTGACGCTGAAGAAGTCGCCGCCGAGCAGCACCTTCTTCCCGTCCGGCGTGACCTCGATGGCGCGACCGGGCTCGTCCGCGTTGGCGGTGAACGGCAGCAGGGCACCGGAGGTGCTCACCGCCGCGAACCGCTCGCGGGTCTGGCCCTCGACCGAGCCGAAGTCGCCCGCCGCGTACACGGTGGTGTCGGTGACGGCCAGAGCGCGCACGGTGGCCGGGAAGCTCGGCGTGAAGCTCGCCTTCGGCGCGCAGGTGGCGATGTCGATCGCCGCGAGGCTGCTGACCGGCGTGTCGTTGACCGCGCCGAAGTAACCGCCCGCGTAGAGCGTCTTCTGGTCCGGGGAGACCACCAGGGTGCGGACGGTCGCGGTGCCTTCGGCGACCGTGAAGGAGAGGGTGCAGGACGTGGGCGCCCCGGTCGCCGCGTTCATCGCGGCGAAGTTGACGGCGCTCTTGGGGGTGCCGGTGGCACCCTCGGGCGGGCGGACCTCGGAGAAGGTGCCTCCGACGAAGACGGTGTCGTTCGTCTGGGCCAGCGCCCAGACGATGCCGTTGGTCTGCCAGGTGGGCAGATCGTCCGCGGTGAAGGCCACGGGCGGAGTGACTGCCTCCGCCTGCGGTGCCAGGGCCCACCCTCCGACCCCGGCCGCGCCAACCGTCAGGACGAGGGCAGCGGCGAGCCCCCAGGATTTACGCATGTTCCCCCCAGGCGTGAGCCCAGTTCAATGTGGCGAGAATTCGTGCACATTCGATGTGTGAATGCGAACTGTACGATGAAATGACGGACCCGGCGCCCCACTTGACCAATCCGGTATCTCGGATGAGCGCGTGGCCCGCCGGTGAGCGGCCGCCCCAGGTGTCCCGAGTCGGCCGCGTGTGCGAAAGGGCAGGTCAGCGGTCGATGCGCACGGTGGCGCCGGCCAGCTGATCGTTCACCTGGCGGATGTCCGCGTCGACCATGATCCGTGCCAGCTCCTCCACCAGGACGGTGGGCTTCCAGCCAAGAAGATCGTTCGCCTTGCTCGCGTCGCCGATCAGGGCGTCGACCTCGCTCGGGCGCTCGTACTTGGGGTCGTAGCGCACGTACTCGGCCCAGTCCAGGTCCGCGTGGGCGAAGGCCGTCTCCACGAACTGGCGCACGGTGGCCGGGACGCCGGTGGCGACCACGTAGTCGGTCGGTTCGTCCTGCTGGAGCATCCGCCACATCGCGTCGACGTACTCGGGGGCGTAGCCCCAGTCGCGTACGGCGTCGAGGTTGCCCATGTAGAGGCGGTCCTGGAGACCGGCCTTGATCCGGGCGACGGCGCGCGTGACCTTGCGGGTGACGAAGGTCTCGCCGCGGCGCGGGGACTCGTGGTTGAAGAGGATGCCGTTGACGGCGAACATCCCGTAGGCCTCGCGGTAGTTCACCGTCGTCCAGTACGCGAAGACCTTGGCGGCGCCGTACGGGCTGCGCGGGTGGAACGGCGTTCCCTCGTTCTGCGGGGGCGGCGTGGCGCCGAACATCTCCGAGGACGACGCCTGGTAGATCCGGGTGTCGACCCCGCTCGCGCGGATCGCCTCCAGGAGCCGCAGCGCGCCGAGGCCGGTCACGTCGCCGGTGTACAGCGGGGCGTCGAAGGACACGCGGACATGGGACTGCGCGCCCAGGTTGTAGACCTCGTCGGGCTGGATGTCACGCAGCAGGTTCACCAGCGCGACGCCGTCCGACAGGTCCGCGTGGTGCAGCACGAACGAACGGTTCGCCTGCTGCGGGTCCTGGTAGATGTGATCGATGCGCTCGGTGTTGAAGCTGGACGAGCGCCGCACGAGCCCGTGCACCGTGTAGCCCTTGGAGAGCAGCAGCTCCGCGAGGTACGAACCGTCCTGTCCCGTGACGCCGGTGATCAGTGCTGTCTTGCTCATGCGGGTTTCCCCCAGAAAGAGAGTGTCATTCGTACAAAAAAGCGGGGTATGCCCCCAGCGGCGAAACGGGGCCTGGCATGATCCCGTCCATGACTGCATCGCTGCCGTACCTGCCCACGCACGCCCGGATCTTCGTGGCGGGCCACCGAGGCCTCGTCGGATCCGCCGTCGCCAGGCGGCTGACCGCCGACGGCCACGAGGTGATCACCCGGGGCCGCGACGAGCTGGACCTGCGCGACGGGGCCGCGACCGAGGCGTTCCTGAAGGACGTCCGGCCGGACGCCGTCGTCCTCGCCGCCGCCAAGGTCGGCGGGATCATGGCGAACAGCACCTTCCCGGTGCAGTTCCTCGAGGACAACCTGCGCATCCAGCTGAGCGTGATCTCGGGAGCGCACGCCGCGGGCGTCGGCCGGCTGCTGTTCCTCGGCTCGTCCTGCATCTATCCGAAGCTCGCGCCCCAGCCGATCAGCGAGGACGCGCTGCTGACCGGACCGCTGGAGCCGACGAACGAGGCCTACGCGCTGGCGAAGATCGCCGGCATCGTGCAGGTCCAGTCGTACCGGAAGCAGTACGGCGCGTCCTACATCTCGGCGATGCCGACGAATCTCTACGGACCCGGCGACAACTTCGACCTGGAGACCTCCCACGTCCTGCCCGCCCTGATCCGCCGCTTCCACGAGGCCGCGGCCCAGGAGCGCGAGCAGGTCGAGCTGTGGGGCTCGGGCACCCCGCGCCGGGAGTTCCTGCACGTGGACGACCTGGCGGCGGCCTGCGCCGTGCTGCTGGGCTCCTACGACGGGAACGAACCGGTCAACATCGGCTGCGGCGAGGACCTGACCATCCGCGAACTCGCCGAGACCGTCGCCGAGGTGACCGGCTTCACCGGAAAGCTCGCCTGGGACACGACCAAGCCCGACGGCACCCCGCGCAAGCTGCTGGACGTGTCCCGGCTCACCGGCCTCGGCTGGAAGCCCGGCATCCCGCTGCGGGACGGCATCGCCTCCACGTACGCCTGGTGGCTCGAGCAGAACTGACCTCATGCGCACGGCCCGTCAGTACGCGCCGCGACCGTCGACGACGGCGCGGAGCGTACGGGCCATCACATCGACATCGCTGGTGAACGACCAGTTGTCCACATAGTGGAGATCAAGGGAAATCGTTTCGTCCCACGACAGGTCCGAGCGCCCGCTGATCTGCCACAGGCCGGTCATTCCGGGCCGGACCGTCAGTCGCCGGTGCTCCACCTCGTCGTAACGCGCCACCTCTTCGGGCAGCGGCGGGCGCGGGCCGACGAGCGACATCGAACCGCAGAGCACATTGATCAGCTGGGGAAGCTCGTCGAGCGACGTGCGGCGCAGCAGCCGGCCGACCCGGGTGACCCGCGGATCGCGCCGCATCTTGAACATCAGCCCGTCGTGCTCATTGGCCTGCGTCAGCTCCGCCTTGCGCGCGTCGGCGTCCAGGAACATCGTCCGGAACTTCCACATCACGAACGGCACACGGTCCTGGCCTATGCGCTCCTGGCGGTAGAACACCGGGCCCGTCGACGTGAGCCGCACGGCGGCCCCTATCGCGAGGAACAGCGGCGACAGCAGGATCAGGCCCAGCGCGGCGCCCGCCCGGTCCATGACGGACTTGAGGAACGGCTGCACTCCGCTGCGCACCGGCGGCGCGACCCGCAGCAGCGCCATCCCGGCCGCCGACGTGGTCTCTAGCCGCTTGACGGCGAACTCCACCAGCCCCGGCGCGAGCGCCAGTTCCGCCCCGGCGTCGTGCAGACCCCAGGAGAGCCTGCGCAACCGTTCGCCCGCCATGAGGGCGCCGGCGGCGACCAGCACGACATCGGCCTCCAGCTCGCGCGCGGCGGTCAGGACGGGAGCGGTGTCCTCGTCCGGCGCGCCGGGCATCGCGGGGCTGAGCCGGGCGGCGACCGGCGCACCGGTCCGCACCGGACCCTCGCCGATCGCGACGATGCCCACCACCACGTACGGATGGTCGGTGCGCCCGGCGAGATGCTCGGCCACATCGCCCGCGGCCGTCGGCTCTCCGAGCAGCAGGACCCGCGTGACGACCTGCGCCTCGCGCCGCGCCGCGACCAGGTGGTGATAGGTCGCCTTGCGGCAGACGAGCGTCAGGACGGGCGCCGGCAGCAGCGCCAGCAGACAGAGCAGCGGCGGGTGGTGCAGATCGGCGGCGGCCCGCAGCACGGCGAGCACGCCCAGCAGGATGAGCCAGTCGTGCAGCACGGGCAGGCTGCCGCGCGACTCGCCGAGCTCCCTGCGGAGATACCGGTGACGGACGAGGCGTATGAGGCCCCAGGCCACGGCGGCCGCGAACGCGCAGACGAGCGCGTACGGCTGGTGCTCGGCGCGCAGGATCAGCGCGACGGGCAGTCCCACACCGGCGATGTCCACCGTGAGCGCGGCGGGCATGTACCAGCGCGCCTTGGCGCGTGGATGTGGGTGGACCGGTCTGGACCTGGTCTCTCCAGGCGCAGCGGTCTCAGTTGTACGGGCATGCCACATGTACCCCCCCCGGCACGTGTTGACGTTCGACATCCTGTTCATCAACCCCCTGATCGATGAACATCTGTCGCAACGCGGAACAGTACGACAAACACACGTACCTCCGCTGCCGTTTACATGAAAGATGCCATTGAGTGATGGCGTGTTCATCTCGTACTACGGGGGCCGGTGTGATCACGGCTAATCGCATGATACTTCTGTCGCACTGGGGGTTACGCAGGTGAGTCCCCTTTGTGGGAGGGGGCGCAGGTGCGTGAGGGGGACGAGCCGGTCACGGAGGCGGAGGCCGCCGATGTGGCGCAAACCGCGCCTCCTGGTCGCCGAAGGGTCAGCCCGGGACGCGTCCTGCTCGGCGCGTGCGTGCTCCTGGGCTTGGGCGTGCTGATGGTGGGTGGGGCCGGATGGTGGGCCGTCGACCACTACACGGGCCGCGTCGAGCGCATACCGAACGTCTTCCCCAGCCCGGCGCCCGGCGCTGAGCGGCCGCCGGCCGGCAAGGGAGGCGAGACGTTCCTGCTCGTCGGCGTCGACAGCCGGTCCGACCTCCCGACCACTGGCAGGGACGCGAAGGCGCCCACCTGGAAGTACGGTGCCCAGCGCAGCGACACGATGATGCTGGTCCACCTCCCGGCGGACCACTCCAACGCCTATGTCGTCTCCCTGCCCCGCGACTCCTGGGTCGATGTCCCCGGACACGGCACGGCCAAGCTCAACGCCGCGTTCTCCTGGGGCGGCCCGCCGCTGCTCATCGACACCGTCCAGCGGCTCACCGACGTGCGCGTCGACCATCTCGCCGTCATCGACTGGGACGGCTTCAAGAACCTCACCGACTCCGTCGGCGGAGTCGACCTGACCGTCGACGGCGAGGTCCGGCACATGAACGGCACCCAGGCCCTCACCTACGTCCGCGAGCGCAAGCACCTCGCCAGGGGCGACCTCGACCGCACCCACCGCCAGCAGAACTTCCTGCGCGCCGTCCTCGCCAAGGTCATGACACCGCGCAACCTGACCAACCCCGTCAAGGCCACCGAGCTCCTCGACGACCTCACCGCGAGCGTGAGCGTCGACGACCGGCTCAGCGACGGCGACCTGCGCGACCTGCTGTGGAGCTCCCGCGAGGTCCGCCCCGGCCGCATGGTCTTCATGAACGCCCCCGTCGCCGGAACCCCCACCATCAAGGGCCAGTCCGTCGTCCTCCTGGACGACAAGAAGACCGGCGCGCTGTGGGCCGCGATGCGGAACGACACGCTGGACGCCTACGTCGCCGGTCACCGCACCGACCGGCTCGGAAGCGGTACGCGGTAGCGACTTCCGCGCAGGCGGGGCGTGTTGTACGGGTGCGCCGGATCGGTTCTACTACTGGCACGCCCGCGGGGGTTCCGCGGCGGTTCACGCAGCCCGGAAGGAACGCCATGACGGACATGCCCGCAGGCCCGTCGACCCCGCGCCGCCACCGCGCGCGCGGCCGGCGCCGGCTGCTGCCAGGGCTGCTGCTCGGCGTCCTCCTCCTCGGAGCCTGGGCCGGCAGCTCCATGGCCCGCACTCAGGCGCCGCCGCCCCCGCCACCGTCGTCGGACCGCCCGTCGGCGGCGGGAAAGCCCGGCACGGAACTGCCCTTCGACCTGCCCGGCACCCGGGAACTACGACGCTCCTCCCGGCTGGTCTTCGCGCACTACTTCACGCCCTACCCCCTCTCGCTGGACAACCGGCCGGCGAAGGAGGACTACTACAGCCGCAACTACCTCAACCCCGACGGCGAGCACGGCAAGCACGAGGCCTACGGCGGCCTCCTGCGCGACCGTCCCCTGCCCGTCGCCCCCAAGGGCGGCGCCTGGGAACTGGCCAACCTCCGCCAGGAGGTCCGCACCGCCCGCGCCGCCGGACTCGACGGCTTCAGCGTCGACCTCCTCTCCCTGACGGGGCGCAACCGGGAACGGGTGGACCTGCTGCTCGACGCCGCCCGCGCGGAGGACCCCGGCTTCAAGATCATGCTGATGCCGGACATGACCTCCCTGAACACCGATCCGGCGACGCTGGCCCGGGCGCTCGCCGAACTGGGCCGCCATCCCTCCGCCCACCGCCTCGCCGACGGCCGACTCGTCGTCTCGCCGTTCAAGGCGGAGGCCAAGGACCCGGCCTGGTGGGCCCGCACGGTCTCCGAGCTGCGCAGCCGGGGCATCCGCACCGCCCTGGTCCCGCTCTTCCTCAACCTGGGCGACAACGCCGAGCGCTTCGCCGCCATCAGCCACGGTTTCTCCGAATGGGGCAGCCGCAGCCATACCGGCCAGGCCGGCGCCACCGCCGACACGCGCCTCGCCCACCGCCTCGGCAAGATCTGGATGCAGCCGGTCTCCGTCCAGGACGCCCGCCCCAACCAGCGCGTGTACGACGAGGCCGGCAACACGGCGACCCTGCGGGCCAGCTGGAACCACGCGATCGACGACGGCGCCGACTGGGTCCAGCTCACCACGTGGAACGACTACTCCGAGGGCAGCCACTTCGCTCCCTCGCTCCACAACGGCTACGCCTATCTCGACCTCTCCTCCTACTACCTGACCCGCTTCAAGACCGGGCAGTGGCCGCGGATCGTCCGCGACACCGTCTACTTGACCTCGCGGGTCCAGTGGGCGAGCACCCGGCCGCCCGTCCGCGAGCAGAAGATGACGATGAGCCCCCGCCGCGGAACGGCGGAGCCGCGCGACACCGTCGAGGTCCTGACCTTCCTCACCGGTCGGGCGACCGTCCACACCGTGACCGGGACGGAGCGGGACACCCACCGGGCTCCCGCCGGAGTCCACGCCGAACTGCTGCCGCTGCGCGCCGGATTCAGCGGCGCCACCGTCGAGCGCGGCGCCGCCGTCACGGCGGAGGTCAGGAGCCGCTATCCGGTCGAGAGCCGGGTCGACGTCCAGGACCTTCAGTACTACGCGGTGACCAGCGGCCGCCCGGGCAGGGGCGGCTGGTCCGGGGACTGACGGCCGCGCGGACGACCGCGCGAGGGCGTTGTCAGTGCCTCCCCCTAACGTTTTCGACATGGACGCGCGGATCGGCCGCGGTGTCCGACCCGGGGGAGGGCTCTGCCTTGTCGACGACGTATCTGGAGCTGTCACAGGACGACGGCGCCGCGCACAAGTTCTACGAAGTGACCGTCGACGGCCTGGTGGTGTCGGTCCGTTACGGCCGGATCGGCGCGAGCGGCCAGACCCAGGCGTCGACCTTCCCGACCGCCGCCAAAGCGCAGGCCGCCGCGGCCAAGAAGGTCGGCGAGAAGGTCCGCAAGGGGTACGCGCCGGCGATACAGGGGCAGCGAGCGGCCCGCGCGGTCACCCGCCGGCAGGTTTCCTCGGCGCCGTCGACCGCCCGCGCGGTGGCACCAGTCCTGTGGCGTTTCCGCACCGGCTCCTCGGCGTTCGGAATCCACGTCGACGACGACCGCTGCTGGGTCGGCAACCAGTCCGGCGACGTCTACACCCTCAGCCACACCGGCGAGGTCCTCGCCCGCTTCAGCCTGCCGGACGGCGTCAAGTGCCTGGTCGCGGACGACTTCTGGATCTACGCCGGATGCGACGACGGCCGGGTGTACGACCTGTCGTCGAAGCTCCCCTTCGCGGCGTACGACATCGCGGCGGACGTCGACATCTTCTGGCTCGACATCCACGAGGGCGTCCTGAACGTCGCGGACCGGGCCGGACGGCTGACCGTCATCGACCACGAGGACGAACACCAGTGGGCCCGGCGCAGCCGGGGCGAGCACGCCTGGATGGTCCGGGCCGACGACCGGGCCGTCTACCACGGGCACCAGCGAGGCGTGACGGCCTACGCACCCGACGGCGGCGGCGAGTTGTGGCACACCGCCACTCAGGGCGGGGTCCTTTTCGGCTGGCAGGAGGACGACGCCGTGTACGCGGGCACCGCGCGCCACGCCGTCCAGCGGCTCGCCAAGGAGGACGGCGCGATCGAGGTGACCTACCGCTGCGACAGCCCCGTCTACTCGTGCGCGACCTCGCCCGGCGGACGCTTCGTCTTCGCCGGGGACTCCGCCTCGTCGGTGTACTGCTTCGACCGGGACGGCACCCGGCTCTGGAAGCTCGGCACGGGCGGTGGCTCGGCGCTCTCCATGCAGTACCGGGACGAGCGGCTCTACCTCGTCACCACCGACGGCTCCCTGGTGTGCGTCGACGCGAGCGAGGCCGCGATCGCGGCGGCGCAGCAGGGGACGGTCCCGGTCGCCCGCGATGTGAAGCTCGCCGCCGCGCTGCCCACGTACGCGCCGGCCACGGCGGCGGCCTCCGTCGCCTCCGTGACGACGGCGCCGGCGGGCGCGGTGATCGTGGAGTGCGTCCAGGAAGCCGGCCGGGTCCGCGTCCACGTGGTCTCGGAGGGGTACGAGCCCAGTTGGAACGTCCAGTTCCCGCGCGCGATACGGGAGACGGGCGCGCGGTACGTCGTCGACGCGCTGCACGCCGCGTCCGGGGGCTTCTACCGGGTCCGCGGCGACATCCGGAGGCTGCTGTGAGCGGTGACGCGTTCGAGGCCGCGACCGGGGAAGGACCGGCCCCGCCGCCCGGTGCGGCCGCCCGCAGAGCGGCCGAAGTGCGCGTGGCCTTCGACGGACTGCTGCAGATCCGGCGCCTCACGGGCTCACGTGCCGACAGCCCGGGCACCGGGGACTCCGGCGCCCTCGCGCCCGTCTCGGTACCGGCGGCCTGGGAGCGTACGCGTCCGGTGCGGGCGGTCGCCCTGGCCCTGGAGGCCGCGGGGATCACTCCCTCCGCGGTCGACGAGGACGGGCAGCGGACGGCCACGGGGTACCGGGTGAGCGCCGCCGACAGGCAGGGAGCGGTCCTGGTCGAGTGGCTGGGGCCGCCCGGCAGCGGGGCCGCGCAGGAGGAGGAGAGGGAACTGGGCGCCTGCGCCCGGGTACTGGAGGCGCTGGGCTGGGAGGCACTGCTCTACCGGGGCCCGCGCAAGCGCCGCTTTCTGGAGGTCGAGCCCATGAGCGCCGAGTAAGTGAGCGCGCCGAGTCGGTGGGTGCGCCGGGTCAGTGAGCGTGCCGAGGTCGGTGGGTGCGCCGGGCCCGAGAGGGGAGGGAGCCTGCCCGGGGCGGGCCGGGGCGGGCCGGGGCGGGCCGGGGCGGGCCGGGGCGGGCCCGGGCGGGGCAGGGCGAGGCGGGCCGGGGTCGTGCGGTGTGGCTCGGACCCTCAGGCGATGGAGGCCGAAACGATCGCGGCCACCGCGATGTTGCACGACGCCGTCACCCACACCGCCGGGTGCGGCTCCTGCTCCACCAGCGTGGCGCCCAGCTTTCCGGGCGTGACGAGATCGACGAACCAGAAGGCCACCGCCATCAGCACCAGGCCCAGCAGACCGAACGCGGCGGTGGACACGAGGCCCTTGCCGAAATGGTCGTAGGTCGTCCAGATCGAGGTGAAGACGATGCCGCCGATCCCGAGCAGCGCGGAGCTCAGCAGAACCGCGGCGTTGCGGTTGCGCTCCTCCCAGATCTGCCGCCCGAGCTTGCCCGGCGTGAGCGCGTCGACGAGGACGATGCCGAGGATCAACAGCACGACCCCGAGAGCGCCGTAGGCCGTTGTGCGGCCAAGTCCATTGACGATGTCGCCTATGTCGCTCATGGGGATGCCGACTCCGTGTGCAGAAGAGATCGATCGTGAACCGAAACGATCGTGGTCAGGGAGAGGCAAAATCTAGCGCACGGATCAGACGGCCGGGGCTCGGGCTCGGGGGCAGGCTCGGGATCTGGCTGGGGCTCGCCCGGGACCGGTCGGGGGCCGGGGCGTTCAGACGTCCGACCGCAGACGCCGCACCCGCGACCGGACCTGGAAGGCGGTGACGATCTCGACGACTCCCAGGGCCAGCAGCCAGCATCCGCCCACCAGCGTCAGCACCGCCACCGACGCGAACGGCGACACGATCAGTACGAGTCCGGCCAGCGCGCTCAGCACACCGAGGAAGACCTGCCAGCCCCTGGCCGGCGCCCCCGGGTCCGACGCCGCCGCGATCACCTGGGTGATCCCGCGGAACAGCCACCCGATACCGATCCACAGGGCGAGCAGCAGAATCGACTGCATCGCGCCCCGGAAGCAGAAGAGCCCCAGCAGAATCGAGAGGGCGCCGCTGATGAACGCCATCACGCGCAGCGCGGTGGAGACATGGGTGCCGAACGCGGCGACGAGCTGTGTCACCCCACTGGCCAGCAGATACAGACCGAACAGGACACCGGCGGCGACCAGCGAGGCGCCCGGCCACAGCAGGATCAGGACGCCCAGGACCAACGCGGCGATCCCCGCGAGGAGCAGGACCTGCCAGGCGCGGTGGGCCAGCAGCCCGAGGAGCCCGAACGGCCCCTCCGGCGGAGTCGTGGGCGACGGCCCGCGGTCGCCCGGCGAGGTGGGCGACCGCGGGGATGTGGCGTCGGGCCCGGAATGCGGGTCGCGCGGAAACGTCTCGTGCCTGCTGCCGTGAATGTCGCTCATGAAGGATTGTTCGATCGGGGGCCCCGCTACCGCCACCGCTCAAGTCCGTCGGAGTGCCGCGGCGGGCGGCCGCGCACACCCATGTGGACCAGCAACGCACCGGCCCCGCGGGCGGGGCGGCGGAGAGTGGAAGCCGTACGCCCACGCCTCCAGTACCGGGAGACCCCTCATGGCACCCGCACCTCTGAACCGACGTGACCTCGGCCTGCTCGTTCTACGGACCGGCACCGGCGCGGTCCTCGCCGCGCACGGCGCCCAGAAGCTGTTCGGCTGGTTCGGAGGTGGCGGCCTGGAGGGCACGTCCAAGGCCATGGAAGCCATGGGCTTCCGGCCAGGGCGGGTGAGCGCGGTCGCCGCCGGGCTCGGCGAGGCCGGCGGCGGTCTGCTGCTCGCGCTCGGTATGGCGACCCCGGCGGCCGGCGCCGCCGCGGCCGGAGCCATGGCCGGCGCCGTCTCCGTCCACGCTCCGGCCGGGTTCTTCGCCCAGGGCGGCGGCTTCGAATACCCCGCGTTCCTCGGCTTCACCGCGGCCGCCGTCGGCATCACGGGCGCCGGCCGCTACTCCGTCGACCACGCCACGGCCCACCGCTTCGACCAGCCGTGGACCGTGGCCGTCGCCTTCCTGGGGAGCGCGCTCGCGGCCGCCGTCGTGGTCGGCCGGCGGGCGAAGGAACAGGCGGCCGCCGCGGACGACGCATGAGTGCGGGAGGCTCGTACGGGCGACTGGGCCTGCTCGGCCCCCAGCGTCCCGACCGCCGGCGTCACGGGCTCTTGCGTCCCGACCGCCGACGTGAAGGGCTATTGCGGCCCGAGCCCCGCAGCCACGGCCGCCTGCGCTCCGGGAGCCCGAGCCGCAGGCCCCTCCGCCACGACCTCCTCCGCCCCGGCCCCCCGCATCACCGGCTCCCCGGGCGCGGGCGCGGGCACGAGCGCCGAGGGCATCAGGGGCGACGCCCGAGCGGATTGTGGTCCGCCTTCGCGGGCGGGGGGTGATGGCGCATGGCCGGGGTAGACGCGGACGCGGTCGTCAAGGAGCTGTACGGGCTGCCCCCGGCGGAATTCACCGCCGCCCGGGACGCGCGGGCCGCCGAGGCCCGTAAGGCCGGGGACTCGGCCGCGGCCAAGCGGATCGCGGCGCTGCGCAAGCCGACGCGCGCGGCATGGGCGTCCAACCTGCTCGTCCGCCAGCGACCCGCCGAGACCAAGCAGCTCCTTGAGCTCGGCCGGGCGTTGCGCGAGGCCCATCAGACGCTGGACGGGACGCAGTTGAAGGAGCTCGGGCACCAGCAGTACGCGGTGATCGCGGCTCTCGCGCGCGAGGCGCGCAAGCTGGCCCAGGAGGCCGGCCAGACCGTGAGCGACGACGTGCGGCAGGAGGTCGAGCAGATCCTGCGCGCGGCGCTCTCCGATCCGGAAACCGCCGAGGAGTGGGCGGCCGGGACGCTGTCGAAGACGCCCGAGGCGCCGGTCGGCTTCGTCGGAATCGACCCCGACGCGCTGCCGCCCCGCCGGAGCGTCGACGCCACCACCGGCACCCCAGCGAAGGCCGCCACGACGGCATCCCCGCACGCCCCGGAATCCCCGAAATCCCCGGAACCCACTGCGAAAGCGCCCGCGAAGACGGTCTCCCGTGAGGAGGAGCGGCGACGGGCCCGCCTCGACAAGGCACGTACGACGGCCGAGGAGGCGCGACGCGAGGCGGAGACCCGGGACGAGGCGCTGCGAGCAGCCGAGGTGACGCGGGAGCAGGCGCACGCGCGGGCCGACGAGTTCGACGAGCGGGTCGCGGACCTCCAGCGCCTGCTGCGCGAGGCGAAGGAGGAGCAGCGCGGCTCACGCGGGGAGGCGAACAGGGCCGCGGAGCTGCTGCGTGACGCCGAACGCGCGGCGAAGAAGGCCCGCCAGGCCGCCGACGCGGCTGCCCGCGAGGTGCGGCGGCTCGGAGGAGAGGACGCATGACCCACTCCACGCGGCCGTGCGTGAGGACCGGCGCTCCCGGGTTCGATGGGCGTGCGGATGATCGCGCCGGACGCTTCGGACCGGCCGCCGCTGGATAGTGTCTGCTTCCCAGAAGTCGGGCGAACAGGGGATCACACCATGATCGAACCGAAGGAACCGACGCGATGAGCGACGACGGCAAGGAGCCCATCGGGCAGATCACGGCGATGCTCACGGACGACGACGGCCGCATCTTCATCCCCGCCGACGAGGCCGTCGACCTGGTACGCGGCCTCGGGAGGGCGCTCCTGGCGGCTGCCGCCGACCCGGGAGAGCTGGACGCGCCCACCCTGGAGGCGGTGGCGGCCAGCGTGGAGGAGCTGGCCGACGCGATGGACGTCGACTTCATCGAGCAGGCCACGGAGGACCAGGGCTGAGTCCGCTGTCGAGGAACGGGTCGAACAGGTCGTACCGAAGCACAGCCGGACCTGCCGTGACCCACTGTGACCAGGGCGCCCGATATGTCGCCCCATCGTGATGTCCGGCCCGGGAATGACGGGCAGAATTGCTGAAGGAGCCCGTCCGCCCTCCTGGGACGGACCCGCTGCCGCGTGCCTCGCGTGGAAGGGGACATCTCGTGCCATCGGATCGGCCGGGGGGCGTGCCTGCTCCGGGGCCGCTCTGGTCGGAGCCGGGAACGCTGCTTGAGCACGTGTCCGTGGCCGTCTTCGGCATCGACGAGGACGAGCGGATCTGCTACTGGGGGCCCGGCGCGCAGCGGCTCTTCGGCTACGAAGCGGCGGCGGTGCTCTCCCGGCCCGCCGCCGTTCTCTTCCCCGGGCCGCCGAAGGGCGAGCCCGCAGCGGCCGCGCGGCTGGCGGAGCGGGGCCGGACGCTGGGGTACTGGCGCGTCCGCCTTCCGGCGCTGTACCGGGACGGCACGGTCTTCGACTGCGGCTTCAGGGTCTTCCCCGTCACCGGCGGCAGCGGCCGTTCGGTGATCGTGGGCCTGGCGAGCCGCGGTGACGAGCTCGACCGGGTGAAGACCAACCTCGCCTTCCTGGACGCCCTCTTCGAGACGTGCCCCATCGGCCTGGTGATGCTCGACGAGGACCTGCGGTATGTCCACCTCAATCAGGCGCTCGCCGACATGGACGGCAGCCCGATCGAGGACCACGTCGGGCGGCACGTGGACGAGTTCATGGTCACCTCCGACGGCGGCGAGTACCAGCGGATGCTGCGGGCCGTCGCCGTGGAGGGCCGCCCCGTGGTGAGCACGCTGGTGGGGCTGCGTACCCCCGGCCATCCGGACCGGGACCAGGTGCGGTCGGTGAGTTTCTTCCCGCTGAGTCAGGCAGGCGACACCAGGCCGGGAGTGGGCGGCCTGTTGGTGGACGTGACCGACCGCGAGCAGGCCATCGTGGAAGCGACGGCCGCCCGGCAGCGGCTGGCGTTCCTCGACCGGGCCGCCGCCCGGATCGGCACCACCCTGGACATCGGCGTCACCGCTCGCGAGCTGGTCGACGCGGCGGTGCCGGACTTCGCCGACGCGTCGGTGGTGGAAGTCGTCGACTGGATGGACGAACCGGAGGTGTTCGACCCGGATGTCCCTCTGGTCACCCGCCGGATCGCCTCCGGCACCAGCCTGCCCCCTCCGGCTCCCGAACTCGTCGGCGGACTGGAGACCGTCACCTACCCGGCGGGCTCCAGCATCCATCAGATGCTCCACACGGGACACGCCGTGTCCGTCCCGGTGAACGACGAGTTCATGACCCGGACCGTCATCCACCAGGCGCGCGCCCGGCTGCTGATCGGCAGCGGCCTGACGGACCTGCTCCTCGCCCCGCTCATCGCACGGGGCACGGTCCAGGGCATCATCATGTTCGGCCGCTCCGCCGCCCGACCGCCCTTCACCGAAGACGATCTGAGCCTCGCCGGCGAGCTCGCTTCCCGCGCCGCGCTCTGTCTGGACAACGCCCGTCTCTACAGCCGGATCCAGGACATCGCGCTGACTCTGCAACGCGCGCTGCTCCCCACCGCGCTGGCGACCAGCCCCTCCGTACGGATCGCGCACCGCTATCTCCCGGGCAGCCACCACACCGAGGTCGGCGGCGACTGGTACGACGTGATCACCCTGCCCGGCGACCGGGTGGCACTCGTCGTCGGCGATGTCATGGGGCACGGGGTGCCGGCCGCCGCCGCCATGGGACGGTTGCGCATCACCACCAAGGCGCTGGCCCGCCATGTCCAGGACCCGGCCAAGCTGCTCACCGAACTCGACACCTGCGCCCATGAGGCCGGCATCGAGTTGGCGACCTGCCTCTACCTCCTCTACGACCCCGCGACCGGCCGCGCCCGCCTCGCCAACGCGGGCCACCCGCCGCCGCTGGTACGCCACCCGGACGGCACGGTCACGGTCATCGGAGACGTACTGGGAGTCCCGCTCGGTGTCGGGGGCGTACCCTTCCGGACGACCGACGTCGAGCTGCCCGACGGCGCGGTCCTCGCCCTGTACACCGACGGTCTCATCGAGTCGCGCGGCCGGGACATCGATGAGGGGATGGACGCACTTCGCACCCAACTCCACGCGCTTCCGGAGGAGTTGGAGGCGGCGGCGGACCGGATCCTGGCGAACCTGCTCCCCGAGGCACCGACCGACGACACGGTGATCGTGCTGGCCGAGGTCCACCGCGCCCCACCACACGCCCGGTGAAGCAGACGCTGCCCGGCGGGGTCGGGCATCGAGGAGCGGGAGCAGTGCTCCCGCGAGTGTCCTGCCTGCTCGTGCTTGTGCGCCTGGTCGACGCGGACGCGCATCGGCGGACCAGCCGCGGTCCGCGGGCTGGAGCTGCGCGTGCGGTTCAGGAGTGGCTACGGGCCGATTCCGGCTCGTGCCGTGACGTCTGGTCGTGTCGGGGAAGCAGGAGCGGGGTGGTCAGGATGAGCAGTCCCGCGACCGTGAGAGCGGCGCGTGGGCTGGTGTGGTCGGCGAGCAGCCCCCCGAGCGCGGTGAGGACGGCGATGGACGCCTGCTGGCCGATCGACCAGGCCGTCAGGGTGCGGGCGACGAGATGCTTGGGCGTGCGTTCGAGCCGATAGGTGGCGAGCACCGGTGTGTACAGGCTCATGTTGATGATGATCGCCAGCTCGACGGCCATCACGGTGACGAGGCCGACGACGCCGGGGCGGACGAAGACCAGGCCGATCAGCCAGATGGCGCGCAGGGTGCCGACGGTCCGGAAGACCCGGTCCCGGCCGTAGCGGGCCACGACTCGCTGGGCCAGCCGGGAACCGATGAGTCCGCCGAGGCAGGGGGCGGCGAAGGCGAGGCCGTACTGCCAGGGGGCGAAGCCGAGTTGGCGAAGCAGGAGCACGGCGAGCACCGGCTCGGTGGCCATGATCAGACCGGAGACGAGCATGTTGTTGAGGTAGAGGGTCCGCAGCCCGGGATCGCCCATGATGTGTCGCCAGCCGTCGAACACCGCGCCCGCCAGGGCGGGGCTCCTGCCGGTTGGTTGCGGTGCTTCCTCCCGGCCGCGGATCGCGATGATGCCCAGGGCGGAGAGCAGGTGGCTGAGCGCGTCGGCCACCAGGGTCGTGACCGGCCCGAACAGGCCGATCGCCGCCCCGCCCAGCGGTGGTCCGACCGCGATGGAGCTCCAGTTCGTGGACTCGAACCGCGCGTTGGCCACGAGCAGGTCGTCCGGCCGGACGAGGGTCTTGAGATAGGCGCCGCCGGCCGCGCCGAACGTGATCTTGGCCGCGGCGACCACGATCGAGACCACGATCAGCTGGACGAAGCCGAGCCGGCCGAAGGCGTAGGCGACCGGGATCGTCGCCATGGCCGCGAACCGGGTCAGGTCCATCGCGATCATGACCGGGCGCTTGCGCCGGAACTCCACCCACGGCGCGAGCGGCACCGCGATCAGCGCGCCCACCGCCGGCCCCACCGCGGACAGTGCGGACACCTCGGCGGGGCCGGCGTGCAGCACCAGTACGGCGATCAGCGGCAATGCCCCGAACCCCAGCCCGGACCCGTACGCGCTCACCGCGTACGCCGCCCACAGCCAGCCGAACTGCCGGCCCAGCCGTCTCCTGCCCACCATGCGCGGCGCGCTCCCCTCGACGTCCCAACCGAACAAGCCGACGTTGACCGGTGAGAGCTAATCCGGCGGCACAACAGCAGGTCAAACAACCAATCTGTCAGCTACGTACAACCATGGGTTGTTCACTAAGGTGGCCGACGTGGATCTCGAAGCAGTGCGCACCTTCGCCGCCATCGCGGAAGCCGGCCAGTTCCAGAAGGCCGCCGTCGACCTGTCGGTCACCCAGCAGGCCGTCTCCAAGCGCGTCGCCGCGCTGGAGCGTGACCTCGGCGTGCGGCTGTTCACCCGCACGCCGCGCGGCGCCGAACTCACCATCGACGGGCAGGCGTTCCTGCCCCACGCGCGCGAGCTGCTGCGCGTCGCCGAGCGCGCGATCACGTCCGTGCGCACCGGCCACCGCCCCCTGCGCGTCGACGTGATCAACTCGCGCGGCGCCGCCTCGGGCCTGCTGCGCGGCTTCCACCGCGCGCGCCCCGAGATCGACCTCGACGTGATGATGCTGTTCGACGTCGAGACGGCCGTCACCGCCATCCGCTCCGGTGCGATCGACGCGTCCTTCCGTGCCGTCGCCGCGCCCGGCCGGCCGCTTCCCGAGGACATCGAGTCCGTCCGGGTGCTCGACGAGCCGCTCCAGCTCCTCACCGGCCCCGCCCACGCGTTGGCGGGCGCCAGGTCGGTGACCGTCGCCGAGTTGGTCGGGCACCGGATCTGGATGCCCGGCATCGTCCCCGGCACCGAGTGGGGCGCCTACTACGACGACCTCGTCGCCGAGTTCGGCCTCACCATCGAGGCGACAGGCCCCAACTTCGGCTCCGACGCGCTCCTCGACACCATCGCCGACACCCCGGCCCTGGCCACCTTCATGAGCGAGCAGACCCGCCTCGTCTGGCCCGCCGGCCACGGCCTGCGCCGCATCCCGGTGACCGACCCGACGCCCGTCTACCCGCACTCGCTCCTCTTGCACCGCGACAACCCCCACCCCGCGCTGGCCACCCTCCGCGCCCACCTCGCCGCCACAGCGGCCGGCCACGACGCCGCCGGGACCTGGGCGCCGGGGTGGGTGATTCCGCGCTGAACGACGCCGCGTCTTCGATCATGACGGCGGATTCGTCGAACGATCCAGCGCTGGGCCCGACGGCCGGGCTAGGCGGTCCGGGCCTCGTCGTACGCGGTGCGGGCGGCCAGGACATCCGGCGTACGGCGCTCGGTCCAGCGCGCGAGTGCCCAGACCTGCTCCGCGGCCTCGCGGCCCAGCGGGGTGAGCGAATAGTCGACGCGTGGGGGGATCACGGGCTGGGCGTCCCGTACGACGAAGCCGTCCCGCTCCAGGGTCTGCAGGGTCTGGGCAAGCATCTTCTCGCTGACGCCGCCGACCTCCCTGCGCAGCTCGCTGAACCGGTAGGAGCGCTCCACCAGGGCGGCGAGGATGAGCACGCCCCAGCGGCTGGTGACGTGCTCCAACACTCCGCGTGAGGGGCACATCGGCTCGCGTACGGCGGGTGGTACCGGCTTGACCTGGTTACTTACGTCCACACCTGTACCTTACTTCAAAGTGGGTACTTACGAATCCACAGCGCTCTCCCTAGGGTGGCCTCACAGCTGCCGACCCACCCAGGAGAAGAATCATGAGCATCGTCGTCACGGGAGCCACCGGAGCGCTCGGCCGCCTCGTTGTGGAAGAACTGCTTGCCCGGGTGCCCGCCGGGCAGATCGCCGCCGTGGTCCGGGACGAGGCCAAGGCCGCCGATCTGGCGGCCCGCGGGGTCGAGCTGCGTCCGGCGGACTACGACGACCCGGCGAGCCTGGCCGGTGCCTTCCACGCCGGCGACCGCGTGCTGCTGATCTCCGGCAACGAGGTCGGGCGCCGCGTCCCGCAGCACATCGCCGTGGTCGAGGCCGCCAAGGCCGCGGGCGTGGCGCAGCTCGCCTACACCGGCGTCCTCGGGGGCCCGGCGGCCGACTTCGACCTGGCCGCCGAGCACAAGGCCACCGAGCAGGCGATCCTGGACGCGGGCCTGCCGTACACGTTCCTGCGCAACGGCTGGTACCACGAGAACTACACGGCGCAGCTGGGCAGCGTCCTGGAGCACGGTGCCGTCGTGGCCAGCGCCGGCGAAGGCCGGATCGCGTCCGCGGCGCGCGCCGACTACGCGGCAGCCGCGGCCGCGGTGCTGACCGGCGAGGGCCACCTGAACAAGGCGTACGAACTCTCCGGCGACACCGCCTGGAGCCTCGCGGAGTACGCGGCCGAGGTCGCCACGCACACCGGCCGCGCCATCACGTACACCGAGGTCCCTGCGGACGCTCACCTCTCCATCCTCACCGGCGCCGGACTCCCCGAGGGCTTCGCGGCGATCCTCGTCGACGTGGACGCGGCCATCGCCCGCGGCCGGCTCGCGGGCACCAACGGCGACCTGGCCCGCCTCATCGGCCGCCCGACCACCCCGGTCACGGAGTCGATCAAGGCCGCCCTGGCGTCCTGACACCCGGGGACCGCGAAGGTCTTGGTGGTCGGAGTGACGGCGGTCATGACCTTCTTCCGGGGCGGTTGCGTTCATGGCACCGTCGACCTTGCCGCGCCGAACGAGCCCGGAGCCGGCGTGACCGGGGGACGGATGATGACGGATCAACGGTGGTTGCTAGCCTTGAGGGCCTCGTCCGATGACCGCGGGAGTACTTGTGAGTGATGGGCCTGCTCAGGACCTGATGGGCACGGTGCGTCAGATCGACTCGCTGTTGGACCGCATGGGACTGAACCGTGGGGACGTGCTGCGGGTGGAGGGCGAGGGCGGACTGTCGTACGCCTCCGGGGTGGCCGTGGAGGACGTACGGCAGTTGCTGAGTGGCGAGGGGTCCGCCGAGCCCGGCCCGGGTGTGGACGTGGTGGAGGCGCGCCACCGGCGCGTGGTCGAGCGGATCCTGTTCCTGCGCGCGACGCGGCTGCGCGCGGCCCCGGACGGCAGCAGGCGGGCCTACTCCATCGCGGAGATCGCGGCCGGCGCGGGAACCAGCGCGCAGTGGCTCGACAAGATGATCAAGACGGGCAGGGCGCCGAACCTCGACCACGCCGCCGGGATCGCGGCTTTCTTCGGAGAGAAGATCGAGTTTCTGGTCGCCGAGCCGGCCGAGGCGCTGGACCGGGTCCTGCAGCAGATCCACAAGGACCTGCTGCAGCGGACCGTGGAGCGCCAGGACCAGGACCTGCGGCGCCTGCGGACCGCGGGGCCCGCGAGCGAGGTGGATCCCTCACTCGGCGTTGTCGCGTACGCTGCCCGGGCTCTGGCCGACGTACCGGACGACACCGCCCAGCCGCTGATCGCCCTGATCGAGTCCGTCGCACGGCGTTCCCGGGAGGAGCGCGCCCGGGAGGCCCGCACGGCCCTCGAGGCCGGGGTGGTGCACAATGACGTCGATTGACCGCGGCGGCGTGCGGATCGCGTCTCACCAGCGGTAACGCGTAACGATCGATGCATGGGGGGCTGTGCATCCGGCACGAGGGACGGGTGGCACGGGGTGGGGGTCTCGCGCGAGATGAGACGGTATCGCGACGCGCTGTTCACGGGTCTGCCGCAGCCGGTTCCCGACCGACCCGTGGAGCTGCTGAAGGCGTTCTGCGCGTGTGCGGAACGGAGCAGCGGGCGCGAAGTGCGCCTGATGCTCGAAGAGTTCCCGCCGGACACGGTGACGGGCCTGTGGCTGGACATGGGCGACTACGACCTGATCGCCCTCGAGGAGAACACCTCTCCTCTGCACCAAGTCGTGATTCTGGGACATGAGTTGTGGCATCTCAAGGAGGGGCACCGCGGTCATGGCAGCGCGGCCGGCGCGATGGCCGCGGCCCGTATGCTCGGTGACCGCTGGAGCCTTGCCGACGCGGTCACCTATGTCGCCGCCCGTACGGAACCGGACCTCGAAGAGGAGCGGAGTGCGGAAAAGTTCGGCCGGATGCTGGCCGACCGGGTGAGGCCCTACCTGGCGCGCGGGCGTAGCACGACACCCTCCGGCGGGGTGCCCGGCCGCATCTGGGCGTCGCTCAGAGGATGACGGGCGAGAAGGCGTGAATCTCTACATCCCGGCGGCCGCGCTCGGCATCGTGCTGGTCGTCAAACTTCCCTCGTTGGTGAGGCGCTGGCACAGTCCCGTGGTCCGCAGCGTCAACGCCGTGATCTTCCTGCAGGCCGCGGCGTTCTTCTTCTCGGCGCCTCCGACCATCACGGTCGTCAACGAGATGACCGGCGTCAGCAACTTCTCGGCGGTACTGGTCTACTGCATTCTCTCCGCCTACTCCTGTGCCTGCCGGGTCCTCATGGAGAACTGGCGCGAGGACGTGGAGGTCCTCCCTCACACCCGCCGCCGCGTCAGGCGTTGGATCTGGGGCCACGGTGTCGTGACCATCCTGCTCATCGGCTGTTTCGCATGGGGCGAGGCGCCGGTCGAACGGCAGCGTGACTTCGAGACGTATTACGCCAACACCCCGTTCATGCGCGAGATGGTGCTGCTCTGCCTGCTCGCCACCACCGCCGCCGCGATCGCGGCGGCAGCCGCGTGCTGGAACTGGGCGCGCGACATCCGCCGGGAGTCCCCCGAGCCGAGGACACCGGCCGGAGGCTTGCTGCGCATCGGGCTCACCGTGCTGGCCATCGGCTTCCTCACCAACGTCACTTACGGTGTGGCGAAGCTCGCCGCGGTCGTAGCCGCCTGGACCGGCCGTGACTGGGAACCGCTCAACCAGGCGGCCATGTCCTTCGCCTGTCTCGGCACCCTCCTCGTGGCCGTCGGCTTCCTCATGCCCATCGCCGGACCCTGGATCACCGCACGGCTGTTCGGGCCTCTGCGGACTCTGCGCTCCCTGGGCCCCTTGCGGCGGACGATATGTCGTGTCAGTGGTCCCCGTGGCCGGATGCGGCTCCCCACTCCCTGGTACGCCGGCCCCGGCCGGCGCCTCACGGACCGGATGACCGACATCCACGACCGGATGCTGGAGCTGGGGGCGTACTGCTCGGAGGAGGTACGGGCGGCCGCCTACGCCCGCGCCCGCGAGGGCAGGACGGAGGCCGAGAGTGTCGCCTTCGGCCTGGCCGCCATGTTCAGGGCCGCGGCGGACGCCCGCGCCCTCGGGATGCCCGCCGACAGGGAGCAGGGCGTGGCGGCGGTTCGGGCGCTGCGGGCCGCCGAAGCCGAGTACGGCGACCTTCTGGTCGGCATCTCCCGGGCTCTTCCGGCCCTGGCCGTCACGCCGCACGGGGCTCCTGCCGGAGCGGCGGATTCCCCGAGTCCGGACCGGCACCCCTCCGGACAGTCGCCGGACGGGGCCGTCGGCATGGAGGCCGCCTAGGTGGTGGCTTGTGGGTCGGGCCGCCACCTCGTCAGAAGGGCAGGGACGGAGCCACTTGGTGGGGATGCCGCCGTCAGGTGGCTCCCGGCCGTACCGGCGCGCGCACACGAGGCACGGACGAGAATGCTCCGGTGCTGACGCCCTGTGGGGCCGGCGGCATCTCTGCCGCCGGCCCCACAGGGCGTTTCAGTCCGTCACCACGTCAGTGTGCGGTCAGCCGGTTGACGATCGCGCTGAAGCCGTCATATGCGGCGCTCGTGAGCTCCTTGGCTACGTGGGGGACGTCCTTCGCCAGCGTGGCGATCACCCTCGCCTTCCCCATGGTGATGAGGCTGAGCCCTGCGACGCCGAGGGAGCTGTAGAACTCCTCGCTGTTGAATCCGTAGCCCATCCCGGTGTAGAACGCGGCCGCGAAGTCGAAGACGACCGCGGTCACACTCAGGACGAGTGCCACTGTCTCAAGAGCCATGGTGAGGGGAAGACCGACTCCGGTGAAGCCGACGGCCACACCGCCAAGACCGGCCACGATGCTGCCCACGCCGGCGTAGAAGGCCATTTCATGGCTGCGGTGGGCAGCAGCCTTCCACTCCGACTTGGGTATACCCCACCTGACCTCGTCGTGCTCGGAGGCGTCGGCCAGGTTCGTCCTGGCGGCCTCGGCCGCCGCCATCACTTCCGCGGCCAGCTGGGCCTCTGCCCTGTCCTGCGCCTCCCGCTTGTGCACCGCCTCCAGGCGAGCCTCACCGGCCGCGCCGGCTGCCTCTGCCGCGTTCTTGCCCGCCAGGATCGCGGAGGCACGGGCCTGAGTCGCCCAGGCCTTCGCGTTGGCGGCGGAGGTGATCGCGGTGCGGGCGGACGTGATGGCCTGGTTGGCGGAGAAGTTCGCCGAGCGGGCGGCGAAGCGGGCGGCGACCGCTGCCTGCTTCGCCTGGTCGGCCGAGGCCTGCGCCTTGCGGGCGGACGCTTCGGCCTGGTCCGCGTATGCGTTCGCCTGCTCGGCGGAGGTGGCGGCTCGAGTGGCCGCCTGCTGCGCCTTTCCTGCCCACACCTCGGCTTCCTCGCCGGCCTTGCGAGCCGTGGCCGCCGCTTCCTGGGCGCGGGCGGCATCCTCCTGCGCCTTGTCGGCGATCTTCGCGGCGGCGGCGATGGCACCCTGCATGGCCGCGACGTGGGTGGCGAAGTCGTGGTCCAGCTGCGCGGTCTCGTACTGGGCGGAGGCGATGAACTTCCGGCGCATCCAAGCGGGACCCTCGAGAGCTGCCTGGGCATGGGCCTTGGTGTACGGACCGGCGGTCTGGAGGAGGGTCGCGGTGGCCACCGCGTCGTCCTCCCGCTGCGCCTTCTCGAACGTGACGGCGAGGAACTGGTGCAGCGCCTCGGGCGTCCCCGCGTCCAGCGCGGCGTTGGCCGCCTCGGTCACCGCGCGGCCGGGCTTCTGGGCCAGCAGGCGCGTGACGAGGACGCGGTTGTCCGGCCCCGCCGCCTGGATGGCGCCGGTGCGGAGGAACGTCGCGGCAGCTTCGGGATCGCTGCTCTTCAGCGCCGCGGTCGCGGCGAAGGCGACCTTCGAGGGGGAGACCCGGGCGAGGTGGACGGTGGACTCCCGGTCGTCCTGCCGTTGTGCGATCTGCCGGTCGCTGTCGACCCAGGCGTGGACGTCCGCGTCCGTACCGGCCAGGGCGAACTGGGCGGCCTCCCGGGACCAGACGCCGTGGGAGTCCATGACGGCCAGAGCCGCCTTGCGGCCCACGGCGGCGGCCGCTGTCAGATTTCCGGCCCGCAGCGCCGATTCCGCCTGAGCGATGAGGTTCTTCGTCGCCTGGGAAGTCTGCTCGGCCTGGCCTCGCTTCGCCTCGGTCTCCGCCTTCCAACGGACCTCGGCCTCGGCGAACAGGCGCATTTCCTCGATGGCCCGCTGCACCTCGTGGTCCAGCCGCTGCTGTTCGGCCTCGCGCGCGTCCTTCTCCACCTTGATCGCCTCGACGACCGCTGCCGTGGCGTTGTCGGCGGCCTTGGTGGCCTCGTTGGCGAACTCGGTGGACTTGTTCGCGTAGTCCACCGCCTGGCCGGCGTACGTGACGGCCCAGTCGCAGGCCTCCGCGGCCTTGATCGCATGGGCGGCCGCACTGTAGGCGGCGTTCCGGGCGTTACGCGCCGCGGTCGCGGCCGCGCTCGCGAGCGCCTGCGCCGTCCCGGCGGCGTTGGTGGCGATCCGGGCGTTCGTGGTGGCGATCTGTGCCTGACGCGTGGCTTCCGCGGCCTGCGACTGGGCCACACCGGCCGACTGCTCCGCGGACCTCTGGGCTGCCTCCGCGGTGGCGGCGGCCTGGCGTGCCGCGCCGGCGGCGTTGGCACCGATGTCGGCGCACTGCTGCGCGGCGTTGGCGGCCTGCTCGGCCTGATCCGCCGTGGCCCGGGCCTTGGCGGCGACGTTCCGGGCGAAGACGGCGGCATCCTTGGCCTTGCCGGACAGAGCGGCGTCCTTGGAGGCGCCGATGGCCGCCCTGTACGCCGTTGACGCGGCGGTGCCCGCGGCGGCTGCCGCCTGGCTCGCGGCCATGGCGGCGTTCGCGGCGCGACGGGAAGCCTGAATGGCGGCATGGGCGGCGTTGGTGGCCATCCGCGCCGCGTCGGACGCTCCCCTCGCGGCCTCGGCCGCCTTGCGGGCCGCCTGGGCGGCCTTGACGACGTCGTTCTCCGCCAGGCGGGCCTCGGCCTCCGCGGTCTCCGCGGCTTGCTTGGCCTTGGCCGCGGCCTCCACGGCCCGGGCGGAGGCCTCTTCGGCCTGCTTCGTCTTCGATTCGGCTGTCCTGCCCTCGCGTTGGGCGACGGCGAGGAGCTCCTCGATCTTGGACCGCTCCTGGTCGCGGGCGCGGGCGATGTGCTGGCCGGTGTCGAGGAACCACTCGACCTCGGCTTCCGTACCGGACAGCGCCCTGTTGGCGTACTTCTGCACCTCCGGACCCGCCAGCATCAAGAGCTTGGAGGCCTCGACGCGCATGTCCTCCAACCGGGCCGTGAACTGGTCCGTGGTGAGGAACTTCTCCAGCGCGGCCGGGGAGCCGTCGGTGAGGGCGGCGTTGCCCGCCTTGGTCACGGCCTTCCCACTCGTGGACATCACCGTGGCGGTGGCGACTCGCAGGTCCTCCACGTGGGCGGTCTTGAAGCCGCCCGCGAGGAACGCGGAGATGGCGGAGTCCCCACCGTTGAGCGCGGCGGTCGCCTCACGACGGGTCCCCTTGCCCGCAACGGCGAGGCTGCTCAGGAGCGCGGCGCGGTTGTCCACCGCGGTCTCCGACGCGAGTCTGATGGCCAGGAAGTTCTGCACGTCGGCGTCGGACCCGGTCAGGGCGGCAGCGGCGGCGGCACGAACGGCCTTCCCGCCCAACACCCATGCCTTGACGACCTTGGCGCGGTCGGTGTCCGGCAGCAGGAACGGGTCGTCCTGCGGAGGCGGAGTCTCGGCCCAGGCTGCCGTGGGGTTGAGAACGAGGCTGGAAGTGGTGACGACGGCAGCAGTGGCCGCGATGGCGCCAAGAATGCGCCGCCTACTCCAATAAATGGTGTCCAAAACGGTCCTTCGCTATCGGCGCACGGCACGCCGCAAAAACTGCGGCGTGGCCAGGGCAGCAAGGTGTGGGTCGCGTTTCATTCGCCGAACCATGGAACGCATTGCATGGAACGCATTGCGAGGTCCGAGAGGCGCGCAGCATGACCCTACGCGGGACACGCGGCTTTGACCAGACGGTAGATGATGGAGAATCAACTTCCGTTTATCTGGCCCAGCTCCGACGGGCCTCGGGGTGGCCCCACGCGCCACCCAAAGCGGGCATCAACTCCCTGAACGGCGCATATTCCCTGGTGACCGCTTCGATCCCGTGTGGGTTGGATCACATGCCCGAGGGGTTCGCCGACGGCCCTTCACTGCCGATGAGTCCAACCGCACGGCACCGGTGAACGGAAATCCTCGCGCGGTCACCTATGAGGTAAATGAACTGGCGGGCGGTCACATTCGTTTTTCGGGGCTTGATTTCTGCTCCAGGTGTTCGGTTAGGATCCCGGAGGAAGTTGGGGGCTTCCAAGAAGAGACCACCCGTCTTTGGCGCATCTCTTGTTGGTTGAACATGAGCCTTCGCATCCGTATGGCATCTTCCGGGCAGTGACCGGAACTTACGACTGGGGTAGGGATGAAGGCACGTAAGACACTCGTCCGCACGGTGGCCGCGGCCACGGCGGCCGGCGCCCTCGCATGGATGGCGATCACGGGAGCCGGCGGTGCCACCGAGGGCGGGGCCGTCACGGACGCCACCGCGCTGAAGGCCATCGCCGAGGAAGGCCCGGGCTACGCCATCGAGGACTTCGGCTACCCGAACGCCGACAAGATCCTCGCCGAGCGGAACATCACCCTCAAGCGCGGCGACGGCCACATCCTCCTCGCCGACTGCGCGAGCGCGACCGACCTCCTGGAGGTCTGGTCCCGCGAGAAGGAGAAGATCTGCTTCCGGGTCACCGGAACCAGCGGCTACCTGACTCTGGAGATCCCCTCGGTCTTCGCCGTCAAGGGCAACGACTACTCCGCCCAGGTCGACATGAAGGTCGGCGCGGAGGAGAAGACGTGGGACGTGAACAAGAACTCCTGGACCGCGGTCGGTGAGAGCGCCGACGAGCAGGGCCGCGAGTTCATGCTCATGGAGATCCGGACCACCAAGTAACGCCTGTACGGCACTGGCAGAGGTCAGCCAGGACCGCCGGCAGGAACGGCGTCCGGACGTGCGTCCGGACGGCACTCGATCGCTTCCCCAGGCACTGTTCACCGAAGGAAAAACCATGCTCGCACCCCGTCTGCGCCCGGCGCGGACAACCGGTCTGCTCGTCGCCGCCACCACGGTCGCCGCAGGCCTGATCTCGGCCGTCCCCGCCGTGGCGGTCACCGGCCCCGAGGCCCCGGCCGACACGTACAAGTCCGTCGTCAAGCTGACCATCGGCGACGAGGCCAACTCCCGTGGCTGCACGGCGACCCTGGTCGACGCGAACTGGATCATCACGGCCGCCAGCTGCTTCGCCACCACCCCCGGTACCTCGGTCCCGGCCGGCAAGCCGGCGCTGAAGTCCATCGCCACGCTCTCCGACGGCAAGGCCGTCGAGGTCGTCGACCTCGTGCCCCGTACCGACCGCGACCTGGTCCTGGCCCGCCTGGCCACCGCCGCCACCGGTCTCCCGTGGACCAGGTTCGCCCCCGCGGTTCCCGCGGCCGGCACCGACCTCACCGCGGCCGGGTTCGGGCGTACGAAGACCGAGTGGGTCCCCGACAAGGTCCACACGGGCACCTTCACCACCAACGCGTCCGACAACGGCACCGTCACCGTCACCGGCAAGGGCACCGACGCCATCTGCAAGGGCGACACCGGCGGTCCCCTCCTCAACGCGGCCGGCCAGCTCGTCGGCGTCAACAGCCGCTCCTGGCAGGGTGGTTGCCTCGGCGCTCCCGCCACCGAGACCCGCACCGGGGCCATCGCCGCACGGGCCGAGAACCTGAGCGCGTGGTCCGCGGAGGTCCGCTCGCTGACCGCCGGCTGGAAGACCGAGGCCGTCGTCCAGGCGGGCACCTCCCTCTATCAGGGCATCCGCATGGATGACGGCGCATGGACCGGCTTCACCGACGTCCAGACCAAGGCCGGCGACATCGGCGGTATCCGCACGGCCACCGTCGCCGGGATCAACGGCGACACCCACGTGGTGGCGCTCGGCACCAACGGCCGGATCTACCACACCATCCGCAAGGCGGACGGCACGTGGGGCACCTTCGGGGACGTCTTCGGCGAGGCCGGCGCGCTCACCAACGTCACCCAGGTGTCCGCCGTGTCCACCGGCACCGAGATCCAGGTGATCGCGGTCTCCAACGGCAAGGTCTTCCACACCGTGCGCCGCGCGAACGGCACTTGGGCCCCCTTCGGTGACGTCGCCTCCGTGAGCAGCCCCATCAGCGGCGTGACCTCGATCGCCACCGCCAACACCGGCGGCGAGCTCCAGGTCATCGCCGTCACCGGCGGCAAGGCCTACCACACCCTGCGCTCCACCGCCGGGCAGTGGACCGTCTGGGGCGACGTCGCCCAGGTCGCCGGCGCCACCGGCCCGATCACGTCCGTGGCCATGGCCGGCATGGGCAGCAACGCCCACATCATCTTCGCCACCGACAACGGCACCCGCCAGTACTACACCGCCCGCCTCGGCAGCGGCTCCTGGAGCCCGGTCAAGGACCTGACCGCGCACCTCGGCAACATCACCGTCAAGTCGGTGGGTGCGGCCGGCGTCGACCGCGACGTCGACATCGCCTTCACCACCAGCGACAACCGCGTCGTGTTCACCAGCCGCAACACCGCCGGCGCCATCTTCACGACTCCGGTCACCGTGCCCACGATCAAGGGCATCGCCGCCACCCCGCTCGGCTCCATCGCCCTCGCCGGCACGCTCTGATACCGAGCCGGCTCCCCGCTCCCGCCCACCGCCCCGTCCCCTTCGGGGGCGGTGGGCGGGGCACAGCCATGCCTGGACTGCCCGGCTGCGACCAGGACGCGACGTGACGGAATGCCCGGGCAGCCCCCATTCATCTGCGCCAGGGCCGGGATACCGGACCCCCTTCGCCGAACTCCGCTGCGCAGGCCGTGGGCGGCGCGATCCCATGAAAAAGATCCGGCGATCGACGCGACGGACCCGCCCCCTCGCCCCGTAGAGCAGTCGGCAGAAACGGCGCGAGTGGGAGGGGACCGGCGAATGGCGCGGCGGTTTTCAGGACGAGTACACAGAGGGGTGACGGCCACGGCGGTCGCCGCGATGGCCATGGCGGCGCTGACCGGCTCACAGGCGCCGGGTGTCGCGGGGCGGGCTGCCGCCACCGAGGCTGAAACGGCACCGGATCGGGATACTTCGGGTGATGGGCACTATCTGAGCGAACTGCCCCCGCTGCGGGTGCACAACCCCCTCGGCACCTCGCCGGCCCGCGCCCCCTTCCTGGCGGACGCCGACCGCGGGGCGCTGCCGGCCACGGTCTTCGCCGCGTACCGGCGGGCGGAAGCGGCGCTCGCGCGGAGCGCGCCGGGCTGTGCCCTGCGCTGGCAACTGCTCGCGGCGATCGGGCAGGTGGAGTCCGGCCAGGCGCGCGGCGGAAGGGTGAACGTGGACGGCACGACGTACACGCCCATCATCGGACCGCAGCTGAACGGCCGGGGCTTCGCCCTGATCCGCGACACCGACGGTGGCGCGTACGACGGCGACCGGTCCTATGACCACGCCGTCGGCCCGATGCAGTTCATCCCCTCCACCTGGGCCAGGTGGGCCGCCGACGGCAACGGCGACGGGAGGGCCGATCCCCACAACGTGCACGACGCGGCGCTCGCGGCCGGGCGCTACTTGTGCGCGGGCGGCCGCGACCTCTCCCGGCCGCACGACCTCGACCGCGCGATCCTCGCCTACAACCGGTCCCAGGAGTACCTGAGTGTCGTTCTGTCCTGGTACGGCTACTTCCGGGACGGACACCGGGTGGTGCCGGATCCGAGCGGTACCGATGTCTCTGCGGACTCCGGCACGGGTACTTCGTCCGGGTCGTTCCCGGACAGGGCACGGACCGGGACGGCCGGGCCGCGTTCCGGCGCGTCGCCCTCCGTGTCGGCGTCCACGCCCTCGTCCGCTCCCGGGCCGACGCGCGAGCCGAACCCCAAGCCCTCGCCGACACCCGCGCCGACGAACGCGCCTAAGCCTCTGCCCTCCCTGGTCACGACCCCTGGCCCCGACGTCGGGCTTCCCGGTGACGGTGTCCTTCCCGACGCCGGGCAGCCTTCCGGCAACGGTTAGGACTCACTCGGCCGCCGCCCCCTCCCCACCACTGGATACCCGGCGGTAACGTCCCCGGTCATGACGACGGACAGGCATCCTGCCCACTCGACCGGACCGGGGGACCAGGCGGCCCACCTGCGGTGGCAGCGCATGTGGACCCATCGCGAGCAGCTGCTCAAGGTGGCGCGCCGCAGGTCCATGAGCGTGGAGGACGCCGAGGACGCCGTCCAGGAGGCGATGCTGCGCGGCGCGCAGAACACACACCTGGACGAGGCGCGGCTCGGCGCGTGGCTGACGACGGTGACCATGCGCCTGTGCGTCGACCGGTACCGGCAGGTCCACCGCGAGGCCGAGGTGGGCAGCGCTCCGAAGCTGACCGCTCCTGGCCCGGTGCCCGTCGAGGAGGTGGTGTGCGACCGGGCGGAGGCGCGGTGGGTGGCGTTCCGCAGCAGGGAACTGCCCGCCCGTCAGGCGGAGGCGCTGAGGCTGAGGTCGGAGGATCGGGACGTCGAGCAGATCGCCCGCGAGATGGGTCTCAGCTGTCGTGCGGTCGAGTCCCTGCTGGCCAGGGCACGTCGTACCCTGCGCAACTCGCTGGCCGGCACCCTGGCGCTCGGCCTGTGGCTGATCGGGCGCGGCCGGGACCAGGCGGGCCAGGCGGGTATGTCCGCCCAGGCCCTGGTCGCGACATCGGCGGCGGCGACCCTGGCCGTGGTGGGCCTGATCATCCCGTTCGCGTACGAGACGGATGCGGCGCGCCCCGCCCGCCCCGCCTCGGGGGCGGTGGAGGTGGGGGAGGCGAAGGCCGGTTACGAGCTGCCGGCCGCCGCCCCCTCCGTAGAGCCGACGCCGCCGTCCGCCGAGGCCTCGCCGTTGCCGACAGCCCTCCCGCACAAGCCCTCGCCGGCTCCGGTGACGGTGACAGTGCCCGAGGTGGCCCTGCCGGAAGTCGCCGTGCCCGAAGTGTCTGCCCCGTTGCCGTCCCTGCCGGCCACCCACGCCGTATCGGCACCGTCGCTTCCGCTCACGCTCCCCGACGCCGGTGCTGCCGCGGAGGCCATCTCGGACGCCGTGCCCCACACCTCGGTACGCCCCTGATGTCCGACGCGTAAAAAATCTTCGATTCTCCGCGACGGACCCGCCGCCCCTCCCCGTAGAGCAGTCGTACGAGCTGCTCCCGCTGAAGGGTGAACCGGATGGGTGTCGAGATCTGCGTGGAAGGATTGACCAAGTCCTTCGGCCACCAGGTCATCTGGCAGGACGTGTCGCTGACACTGCCCGCCGGCGAGGTGTCCGTCATGCTCGGCCCCTCGGGGACAGGCAAGTCGGTGTTCCTGAAGACACTCGTGGGCCTGCTCAAGCCGGAACGGGGATCGATCCGGATCGCCGGGCAGGACATCACCAAGCTCCGCGAACACGACCTGTACGAGGTGCGCAAGCTCTTCGGCGTGCTGTTCCAGGACGGCGCCCTGTTCGGGTCGATGAATCTCTACGACAACATCGCCTTCCCGCTGCGCGAACACACCCGCAAACCGGAGAGCGAGGTCCGACGGATCGTCCTGGAGAAAATGGACATGGTCGGTCTGATCGGGGCAGAGGAGAAGCTGCCCGGCGAGATATCCGGCGGCATGCGCAAGCGGGCGGGGCTGGCACGGGCACTGGTGCTCGACCCGGAGATCATCCTGTTCGACGAGCCGGACTCGGGGCTCGACCCGGTGCGGGTGGCCTACCTCAACCAGCTGATCGTGGACCTCAACGCGCAGATCGACGCGACCTTCCTGATCGTCACCCACGACATCGCCTCGGCCCGCCAGGTCCCGGACAACATCGGGCTGCTCTTCCGCCGCGAGTTGGTGATGTTCGGCCCGCGCGAGCAGCTGCTCACCAGCGACGAGCCCGTCGTGCGGCAGTTCCTCAACGGCCGTATGCAGGGGCCGATCGGCATGGCCGAGGAGAAGGACGCCGCCCAGGTCGAGCAGGAGCTTGCCGACCTGGGCGACGGTGACCACCCCACCCCCGCCATGACCCCGCGTCTGCTGCCGAGCCCCGGGATCACCCGGCGGCCCCGCTGGCAGGCGATCGCCGACCGTGAGGCGAAGCTCCGCGCAACGGAGGCGGCTGACGCATGAGCCTCTCCCCGACAGGTGCCCTCCGCCACTCCGGCAACCTCTTCGCCATGGCCCTCGACGTTCTGCGAACCCTCCCCCGACGCCCTTTCCAGGTAAGGGAGTTCATCCAGCAGGCGTGGTTCATCGCGAGCGTCACCATCCTCCCCACCGCCCTGGTGTCCATTCCCTTCGGCGCCGTCATCGCGCTCCAGATCGGCGGCCTGACCCGGCAGCTCGGCGCCCAGTCGTTCTCCGGCGCCGCCTCCGTACTCGCCGTACTGCGCGAGGCGTCCCCCATCGTCACGGCGCTGCTCATCGCGGGCGCCGGCGGCACCGCGATCTGCGCCGACCTCGGGGCGCGCAAGATCCGAGAGGAGATCGACGCGATGCAGGTCCTCGGCATCGACCCGATCCACCGCCTCGTCGTACCCCGGGTGCTGGCCACCATGCTGGTGGCGGTGCTGCTCAACGGTCTGGTCTCAGTGGTCGGCGTGGCCGGCGGCTACTTCTTCAACGTCGTCCTGCAGCACGGCACTCCCGGCGCCTATCTGGCCTCCTTCACCACCCTCGCCCAGCTGTCGGACCTGTGGGCGGCCGAACTGAAGGCGCTCGTCTTCGGCGCCATCGCCGCGATCGTTGCCTCGTACAAGGGTCTGACCGCCAAGGGTGGTCCAAAGGGCGTCGGCGACGCCGTGAACCAGTCCGTAGTCATCACCTTCATGTTGCTGTTCGTGACGAATTTCGTCCTGACCGCCGTGTACTTCCAAATCGTTCCGCAGAGGGGTTAGTTGTGCGACGACTTCTCGACCGCCCACTCCACTCCCTGGAGGAGCTGGGCACGCAACTGGTCTTCTACGGCCGCTCCCTCGCCTGGACCGGCCGCACCCTGCGCCGCTACAAAAAGGAAGTCCTCCGCCTGCTGGCCGAGGTGAGCTTCGGCCGCGGCGCGCTGGCCGTCGTCGGCGGCACGGTCGGCGTCATCGCCTTCCTCTCCTTCTTCACCGGTACCGAGGTCGGCCTCCAGGGCTACGCCGCCCTCAACCAGCTCGGCACCTCCAACTTCGTGGCCTTTCTCTCCGCGTACTTCAACACCCGCGAAATCGCCCCACTCGTCGCAGGGCTCGCACTCTCGGCGACGGTCGGCGCCGGATTCACCGCCCAGCTCGGCGCGATGCGGATCAGCGAGGAGACCGACGCGCTGGAGGTGATGGGCGTCCCCTCGCTGCCGTTCCTGGTCACCACCCGGATGATCGCCGGCTTCGTGGCGGTGATCCCGCTGTACGTGATCGGGCTGCTGTCCTCCTACTTCGCCGCCCGGACCATCACCACCGGCTACTACGGCCAGTCCAGCGGGACGTACGACCACTACTTCCAGCAGTACCTGCCGCCGGTCGACGTGCTGTGGTCCTTCGGCAAGGTCATCGTCTTCGCCCTCGTGATCATCCTGGTCCACTGCTACTACGGCTACTACGCGAGCGGCGGCCCGGCGGGCGTCGGCGTCGCGGTCGGGCGCGGTGTACGGACGTCCATCGTGGCCATCAACGTCCTCGACTTCTTCCTCAGCCTGGCGATCTGGGGCGCCCACACGACCGTACGGATAGCGGGGTAGGGGCCGATGCGTCGCACCATCAGACTGAGGCTGTACGGGATCGTCTTCATCGTCGTCGTCGCCCTGCTGCTCTCGCTGTCCGTCGCCGTCTACCAGCAGGCGTTCACCTCTGTCGTACGGATCACCCTGGAGGCAGACACCCTCGGCAACCAGCTGGAACCGCGCGCCGACGTCAAGCTGCGCGGGCTGCTCGTCGGCGAGGTGCGCGAGGTGCGGGCCGACGGCGAGAAGGCCACGCTCGGCATCGCGCTCAAGCCGGAGCACGTCTCCCTCATCCCGGCCGACGTCCACGCACGGCTGCTGCCCAAGACCCTGTTCGGCGAGAAGTACGTCGACCTGGTCGCGCCACCCACGTCGTCCACCCGGCCCATCCGCGCCGGTGACGTCATCACCCAGGACCGCACCACGGTCGGCATCGAACTCCAGCGGCTGATGAACGACCTGCTGCCGCTGCTCCGCACCGTGCAGCCCGCGAAGCTGAACGCCACACTCTCCGCGTTCTCCACCGCGCTCGAAGGGCGGGGCGAGGGCATCGGCGACAACCTCACCCGCCTCGACACCTACCTGCGTCGGCTCAATCCGCATCTGCCCTCCCTCAAGGAGGACATCTCCCGGTTCGCCGATGTGGCCGAGGTGTACGGCGAGGCCGCCCCCGACCTGCTGCGCATCCTGGACAACACCCTGACCACCAGCCGGACGATCGTCGAGAAGCAGGAGCAGCTCTCCTCGCTCCTCACCTGGACCGCCACCGCCGCGGAGACCACGGAGGGCGTACTCGACGAGAACACCGCCCGGCTCATCACCCTGGGCCGCGTCTCCCGTCCCACGCTGTCCCTCTTCGCCCGCTACTCGCCGGAGTATCCGTGCCTGCTGGCCGGTCTGGTGCGCCAGGAAGCGGCGTCCGAAGAGGCCTTCAGGGGCGGAAAGATGCGCATCACCCTGGAGTTCGTCCGCCCCCGACCCTCCTACCGACCCGGCGAGGAACCGCGCTATGCCGACCGCTCAGGCCCGAACTGCAGAGGTCTGCCCCACCCGCACATCCCGGCACCGCCGATCAAGCTCAACGACGGTACGTCGGCACAGAGTGCAGCCGTCCCTGTATCCGGGACACCGGCCGAACAGCACGCCGTCGCCTCGCTCGTGGCCCCGGTCATGGGCGTGCCCGCCGACGAGGTCCCGGCCGTCACGACCCTGCTCTTCGGACCGCTGGCACGAGGGACGGCGGTGAGCCACGCATGAGTCCCAGGACACGTACGAACGCCCGGGCCACAGCGCCCCAGTTGATCAAGCTGAGCATCTTCGCCGTGGTGACCATCGCGGCGACCGCCGTCCTCGCGGCCACCATCGTCAACCTCTCCTTCACCCCACGGGAGACGTACACCGCCGTGTTCAGCGATGTCACCAGCCTGGAGGAGGGCGACGACATCCGGGTCGCGGGCGTGCGGGTCGGGGAGGTGGAAGAGATCCGGATCACGGACCGGGCGCTCGCCGAAATCACCTTCAGTGTCTCCCGCGACCGGCCCCTGCTCACCAGCACCCGCGCCGTCATCCGCTACCGCAGCCTGGTCGGGCAACGGTACGTCGCCCTCACCGAAGGCGCGGGGAACGGGAAGCGGCTCGCTCCCGGAGGCCGGATTCCCCTCTCCCGTACCGAACCGGCGCTCGACCTCAACGCGCTGCTCAACGGGTTCAAACCACTGTTCGCCGCGCTCGGCCCCGAGGACGTGAACCAGCTCGCCACCGAGATCGTCAAGACCCTCCAGGGCGAGGGCGGTACGGTCCGCAGCCTGCTCGCGCACACGGCCTCGCTCACCACGACCCTGGCCGAACGCGACAAGCTGATCGGGTCCGTGATCACCAACCTCAACACCGTCCTGAAGACGGTGGACCAGCGCAGCACCCGCTTCTCCGGCCTGATCACCCAGTTGCAACGGCTGATCTCGGGTCTCTCGGCCGACCGCAAGCCCATCGGGGAGTCGCTGGCGGGCATCAACGGCCTCACGGAGGCCACCTCAGGTCTCCTCAAGGACGCCCGGCCGCCGCTGAAGACCGATATCGCCGAGCTGGCCAAGCTCACCGGAACGCTGAACGACCACGAGAAGACCGTGGAGGGCGTCCTGCAGAGGCTGCCGAACAAGCTCGACAAGCTGACCGGCACCGCGTCGTACGGCTCCTGGTTCAACTTCTACCTCTGCGACTTCGACGGCCGGATCGTGCTCCCGAAGACGAACGAGGTCATCACGCCCGAACTCCACGTCGCCCGGGCGAGGTGCGGCCGGTGATCCCCTTCCGCGAACATAATGCTGCGACGATCGGGGCGGTCGGCCTCACGACCCTCGCGCTGTTGATCGCGGCCGCGTTCAACGTGGAGAGCCTTCCGCTGATCGGCGGTGGCGACACGTACAGCGCGGCCTTCTCCGAAGCAGGCGGACTGCGGCCCGGCGACGAGGTGCGGATCGCCGGCGTCAAGACGGGCAAGGTCGACGAGGTCGAGCTGGCCGGCGACCACGTCAAAGTGACCTTCCGGGTCGAGGGAGACCCGGAGCTCGGGACCAGCACCGGCGCGTCCATCCGCATCAAGACGATCCTGGGCGCCAAGTACCTCGCCCTTGAGCCGGAAGGCACCGGCCGGCTGAAGCCGGGAAGCGAGATCCCGCTGAGCCGGACCGTCCCGGCGTACGACGTGGTGCAGGCCTTCAGCGACCTCACCACCACCACCGAACAGATCGACAAGCAGCAACTGGCCACGGCCCTCGACACCCTCTCCACCACCTTCGAGGACTCGCCCGCCGAGGTCAAAGCCTCCATCCAGGGGCTTTCGAAGATCTCCCGCACCGTGGCTTCCCGCGACGAGGCGCTGCGCGAACTCCTCGACCACGCGAACGGCGTCACCGGAGTACTCGCCGCCCGGAAGGGGGAGTTCAGCAAGCTGTTCAAGGACGGCGACAAGCTGTTCAAGGAGATCGAGTCCCGGCGGAAGGTCATCCACGCGCTGCTCAAGAGCTCCGTCGCGCTCGGCGTCCAGCTCTCCGGGCTGGTCACCGACAACGGCGCGGCGATCGGACCGGCACTCACCCGCCTGAACACCGTGGTCAAGATGCTGGAACGCAATCAGGCGAGCCTCGACCGCAGCGTGCAGCTCCTCGGCCCCTTCGCCAGGGTCTTCACCAACACCCTCGGCAACGGCCGTTGGTTCGACAGCTACATCCAGAACCTGGTCGCCCCCACACCGGTGACCCCACGGACAGGAGGATCACGATGAACAGGCGGATCATCCGCGGTATCGCGCTCGCCACTCTCCTCGCCGTGGCCGGGGTACTCACCGTCGTGTGCCTGCCCCAGGAGCCCACGGTCCAGGTGACCGCCTACTTCCCCCGCACGGTCGGCATCTACCCCGGCTCCGACGTGCGCGTACTCGGCGTCCGCATCGGCGAGGTCAAGGAGATCATGCCGGAGGGCGACCGGGTCCGCGTCGAGCTGGAGTACGCGGCCGCATACAAGGTGCCGCCCGACGCCAAGGCCGCGATCATCAACTCCTCGGTGGTCAGTGACCGTTACCTCCAGCTGCTCCCGGTGCACCGCGGCGGCCCGGCGATGAAGAGCGGCGACGTCATCCCGCTGCACCGCACGGCCGTGCCCGTCGAACTGGACCGCGTCTTCGACAGCCTCCGAACGACCTCGGACGCGCTCGGCCCCCAGGGGGCCAACAAGGACGGTTCGCTGTCCCGGCTGCTCGCCGTCAGCGCGGACAACCTCCAGGGACAGGGCACGCGGCTCCACCAGACGGTCGAGGACCTCTCGCAGGCCGTCACCACCCTGTCCGACGGCAGGCAGGACCTGTTCGGGACCGTACGGAACCTCCAGGTCTTCACCGCCGCGCTGGCGGCCGACGACGCCTCCGTCCGGTCGTTCAACGGCAGCCTGGCCAAGGTGGCCGAGCAGCTGGCCGGGGAGCGCAAGGACCTCGCCGCGGCGATCACGCACCTGGCGGCGGCACTCGCCGACGTGTCCGACTTCGTGAAGAAGAACAGGAAGGCACTGACCGCCGATGTGAAGGGCCTCTCCAAGGTGACGAAGGTGCTGGTCACACAGCGCGCCGCCCTCGAAGAGCTCCTCGACGTCGTCCCCGCCGGTCTCTCCAATCTGCAGAACGCGTACAACCCGGCCTCCGGCACCCTCGACACCCGCGGCAACCCCGAGCAGCTCCAGGACCCGGCCGCATTGCTGTGCTCCTTGTTGAAGACGACCGGAGAGAAGGGCACGGACTGCCGGAACCTGAAGAAGCTCTTCGACTCCCTGCCCGAGCTGCCCGAGGGCGACCCGGTCACTGGAGCGGCGCTTCCTGTGACCGGAGCGCCCTCGATGGACAAGACGCTCGGCGGCATCCTGGAGGCCCGTACATGAGAGCTCCCCGCAAGGCCGCGCTGTGGGGCGCCGCCGGCTCACTCCTGCTGACCACCGGCTGCGAGTTCAACGGCCTCTACGACGTTCCGCTGCCAGGCGGCGCGGCCGCCGACGGCAGCAGCTACCGGGTCACGGTCGAATTCCGGGACGTCCTCGATCTCGTACCGCAGTCCACGGTGAAGGTGAACAACGTCACCGTCGGCGCCGTCGAGAAGGTCGAACTGGTCGGCTGGCACGCCCGTGTCCGGCTGCGCGTCGCCGACTCGGTCAAGCTGCCCGGCAACGCGATCGCCGAACTGCGGCAGACCAGCATGCTCGGCGAGAAGTACGTGTCGCTGTCGGCACCGAGAGCCGAGAAGCCGGTCGGCAGACTCGACGACGGCGCGAGGATCCCGCTGTCCCGCTCCGGCCGCAACCCGGAGATCGAGGAGGTTCTGTCGGCCCTGTCGGCGCTGCTCAACGGCGGTGGCGTCGCTCAGCTCAAGACCATCACCACGGAGCTGAACAAGGCGCTGGAGGGCCGGGAGGACCGGGTCAAGTCCCTGCTCGGCGAGCTGACCACCTTCATCGGTGGCCTCGACGCCCAGAAGAAGGAGATCGTCCGCGCACTGGAGGGCATCGACAAGCTGTCCGCCACCCTCGCCAAGGAGAAGAAGACCATCGGCCAGGCCCTCACCACTGTGCCGCCTGCGCTGAAGGTGCTTGCCGACCAGCGGACCAAGCTGACCACCATGCTCACGTCGTTGTCCGAGCTCGGCAAGACCGGTACGAAGGTGATCAACGCGTCGCGGGCCGACGTGATCGCCAATCTCCGCGCACTTCAGCCGACCCTCCGCCAGTTGAACAAGGCGGGCGCCGATCTGCCCAACGCCCTCGAACTCCTGACGACTTATCCCTTCCCGCGGAACGTCGTCGACGCGATCAAGGGGGACTTCGTCAACCTCAAGGTCACCGCCGATCTCGACGTGCGCAGCGTCTACGGCAACCTGGCCGACGAGCCCGCGAAGCCCGGGACGCCCGGACAGCAGCCGGGAAGCCCCGTGGCTCCCGGGCTGCCCACCGCTCCCTCGCTCCCCGGCGTCCCCACCCCCGCGCTCCCCAAGGCCCCTCTCCCTTCGGGGACCCCCAGCGCTCCGGAAGCTCCCCGCGGCGACGCCGACCTGGAGTGCCTGCCGCTCTGCACACCGGCCGATCCCGTCTCGTACCACCGTCAGGGCGACAGCCCCTTCCCGCCCGGCGTCAGCCTGGCCCTCGCCGAGCTGCTGATGAAGGGACTGGTGCCGTGATCACCCGTACGGTCAGAGCCCAGTTGCTCGCCTTCGCGCTCATCACCGCCGTCGGCGTGTCCTACGTCGGTGCCGAATACACCGGCCTCGTGGACCGCCTCCTGAACCGCGGGTACACCGTACGGGCCGAATTCGCCGACTCCGGAGGCATCTACTCCGGCGCCGAGGTCACCTACCGGGGGGTACCCGTGGGCCGCGTGGGCGAGCTGCGGCTGACCGCGTCCGGCGGCGTGTCGGTAGCGCTCCGCCTGGAGGACTCACCCACCATCCCGGCGGACAGCCTGGCCGTGGTGGCGAACCGCTCGGCCGTCGGCGAGCAGTACGTGGACCTGCAGCCGCGCTCCGCGAACGGCCCCGAACTGCGCGACGGCAGCACCATCCCGCGCCGGAACACCCGGGTGCCGGTGCCCACCACCGAGATGATCCTGAGCCTGGACCGGCTGGTCGAATCGGTGGACAAGCAGGACCTTCGGATCTCTGTCGACGAACTCGGCAAGGCGTTCTCCGGCACCGGCCCGCATCTGACCCGGCTCGTGGACTCGGGCAACGCTCTCGTCGAGTCGGCGTCCGGCGCGCTTCCCGAGACGATCGCGCTGATCGAGGACTCCAGGAAGGTCCTCAAGACGCAGGCCGACCAGGGCTCGGCGATCACCTCCTTCTCCCGTGATCTGGCCGTGCTCACCGCACAGTTGAAAGCGAGCGACGGGGACCTCCGATCCCTGATGGCAAGCGGCACCTCCGCCGCCCGGGAGGTCGACGCGCTGATGAAGGACAACAGGCCCCACCTCCCGGTCCTCCTCGGCAACCTGATCAGCGGCGGCCAGATCACCCTCGCCCGGCTGCCCGGCGTGGAACAGACCCTGGTCACCTTCCCCGTGGTCGTCGCGGGCAGCTACACCGTGGTCCCCGGCGACGGCACCACTCACTTCGGCATGGTCGTCAACGCCGACGACCCGCCGCCCTGCCGTCAGGGATACGGCACCACCCAGCGCCGCGACCCCGCCGACACCTCCGACCGGCGGGCCAACACCGACGCCCACTGCGCGGCCCCGCGTGGCGGCAAGACCTCCGTACGCGGCGCCCAGAACGCTCCCGCTCCCGGAAGGTCCGTTCAGATCGGCTCGACGGGCGGAGCACAGACGGTATTCGGAAAGGACTCCTGGCAATGGCTGCTCGTGGGACCCATGGCATGAACGGCATGACCCGTGCACTCCTCACCCACGCGGCCCGGCCGCTGCGCCACCGGCGGGCCGGGGCGGCACTCGCCGTCCTGGCCGCCGTCCTGACGGCCGCCTCGGGCTGGCTGGGTGTTCGGCTGTACGAGCGCCACGAGGAGGACGGGCGGCACCAGGACATCCTGGCCGCCGCCCGCCAGTCGGCGCTCAACTTCACCTCGCTCGACTACCGGCACTACGACCGTGACAGCAAGAACGTCCTCAATGGCGCGACCGGGGACTTCAAGAAGCAGTTCGCGGCCCAGACCACGCAGCTGACGAAGATCGTCGCCGACAACAAGTCGGTGTCCGAAGGACAGATCCTCGACGCGGGCATCGCGCGGGCCGACGAACGGACCGCCCGCGTCCTGGTGGTGGCCGACAGCAAGGTCACCAACGTCGCGGCCCCCGGGGGCACGTCCCGTAACTACCGCCTTCAGCTCGACCTCGTCCTCGAGGACGGCCGATGGCTGACGTCCAACGTCGAATTCGTCGGCTGACAGGAGACAGAACCGTGGCGAACCCCACCCTGCGAGCGGCGACCCTCCGCGCCGCCGCCAAACGCGCCGAGAAGGCCGCACGGCAGCCGAACGAGCCCGAGGCCACCCCCGACCCCGAGCCGACCTCCCAGAGGGGCGGTCGCCACGGCCGGCTCGGCGCGGTGCTCGCCGTCCTGGTCGTACTGGGTGTGGCCGCCACCGCCACGCTCGGCTGGAAGTACCGAGAGGCCGAACACACGGCCCAGGCACGCACGGCCGCGCTCACCGCGGCGCACAAGGCTGCCCCGGCCGTCCTGTCGTACGACTACCGCCACCTGGACCGCGACTTCGCCGCGGCTCGCTCCCATCTCACCAACCCGTTCCTCGACGAGTACGCCAAGACCACCCAGACCGTGGTCGCCCCCACCGCCAAGCAGTACCGCGGCGTGGTCAGGGCCACGGTCGCGAAGCCCCCGAGCGGCGACGCCGCCCCGGCGGCGTCGGTCGTGTCGGCCTCCCCGGACGAGGTCGTCGTCCTGCTCTTCGTGAACCAGCTCACCACCAGCACACAGGTCTCCACCCCGCGCCTCGACCTCAACCGCGTGCGGATGACGCTCATCCCCACCCCACAGGGCTGGAAGGTCAGCGCCCTGGACGCGCTGTAGCCCGAAGAACGTGGGGGACCGGGCGGACCATGTCGTCCTCGGCTGCGCTTCGGCGGCCGTGGGCTGGCTGGAGTGATCCGCAGGGAGGCGGTCACTCCAGCCGTGCCACCGTGGGGTCAGCCGGCCGCGCGGGATGCGTAAGCGCGGATGTCGGCGTCTGGGTCCGTTGTAGCCGTGGCGAGGGCGGTGCGTGCTTCCGGGACGGCGCGGTGGTGGAGGAGGGACAGGACGGCGGCCTTGCGGACATCCGCGTTCGGGTCGGCCAAGGTCTTGGCGAGGGCGGGGACTGCCTCGGCGGGCAGGGCTGACCGCAGGGCGGTCGCGGCGCCGGCTCGGACCTGCCACGTCGGGTCGGCGAGCGCCGCCGCGGCCCGCGCGGCGTAGCGGGGCGGGCAGCCGGTGGCGGCCAGCGCGGCCAGGGCGGCGCCCCGGACCAGCGGGTCGGCGTCGTCAAGGAGCGGGTCGAGCGGGGCCGGGGCCGGGTCCTGCACGGCCGCGAGGCCGCGGGCCAGCGCGACCCGGACCTCACGGGCCGGGTCGGCGGTCGCCACCGCCAGTTCCGGCACCGCGTCCACCGAGACGAGGGCACGGACGGCGGTGGTGCGGACCTCGATGTCGGGGTCGTCGAGCGCGGCGGCGTACACCCCGGCGTCGCCCAGCCGTAGCGCCCGCAGCACGTCGAGCGCGGCGGCGCGGACGACCGGGTCGGCGACATCAAGCGCCGCCCGCAACGCGGCCCCCAGCTCCGGCTCGGCAGGAAGCACTTCGACGAGCTCGCGCAGCGCGGCCGCGGCGGCGGCCCGGACTCGTGGCGCGGCGTCCCGCAGGCACGCGGCGAGCGCGGGGCCGACACCGGCGGGCATGGTCTCGCTGAGCGCCGCCACGGCCGCCGCCCGCACCCCGGGGTCGACATCGGCCAAATAGGGGCGGAGCGCGTCCAGGTCGGGGGACTCCTCGGCGAGGGCGAGGAGGCGGAGCAGGGCCGGGCTGGGCGCGGAGACCTCCGGGACCGAGGCCGGGACGGGTTCCGCCGCGGGTGCGGCCGGGCGGGCGGCTGGGGCGGCGTCCCGAGGACCGGCCGTGGCCACCGGCACCAGCGTGACCTCGCCCAGATGGCGCTCCGGCCCCGGTGCCGGCGCGAACTCCGGCACCGGGACCGCGTACGGCTCTACGGGCCGGGCGGTGAACTCCATCGCCCCGGAAGGCGACTTGCGCAGGTCGAGATGGTGCAGCCAGCCCGCGTCGTCGCGCTCCGGGTGGTCCATCCGCTCGTGGTAAAGCCCCCACCGGGACTCGGTCCGGGCCAGCGAGGCCCGGGCGGCCATCTCCGCGCAGTCCCGGATGAAGGTGACCTCCGCGCACCGCATCAGCTCGTGCGGCGTGCGCGCGCCCATCCCGGCGATCTCCCGCGACATGCGGGTGAACGTCTCCACGGCAAGGGACAGCTTCGCCCCCGACTTCGGCGGCGCCACGTAGTCGTTGACGAACCGCCTCAGCTTGTACTCCACCTGTGGCTGTGGCGGCCCGTCGGGATTGCGCAGCGGCCGGTAGACGAGCTCGTGGGCGGCGGCCAGCTGGTCGGGGGGCAGCTCTCCCTCGTATGCCCGGTACTGTGCGGCGTCCTCGCCGGCCAGGTCGCCGAAGACGAACGCGCCGATCATGTAGTTGTGCGGTACGCAGGCGAGGTCGCCGGCCGCGTACAGCCGGGGCACGGTGGTGCGGGCGTGTGCGTCCACCCGTACGCCGGAGGCGGAGTGTCCTCCGCACAGTCCGATCTCCGAGATGTGCATCTCGATGTCGTGGGTGCGGTAGTCGTGGCCGCGGTTCGCGTGGAAGGTGCCGCGGGTGGGCCGTTCCGTCGAGTGCAGGATCGTCTCGACGGCGCCGATCGTCTCCTCGGGCAGATGGCTCAGCTTCAGGAACACCGGGCCCCGGTCGGAGGCGAGTTCCTCCGCGAACTCGGACATCATCTGCCCGGACCAGTAGTCCGACTCCACGAACCGCTCGCCGTGCCGGTTCACCTGGTAGCCGCCGAAGGGGTTGGCGACGTACGCGCAGGCGGGCCCGTTGTAGTCCTTGATCAGCGGGTTGATCTGGAAGCATTCGATGCCGGTGAGCGCGGCCCCCGCGTGGTACGCCATGGCGTAGCCGTCGCCCGCGTTCGTCGGGTTCTCGTACGTCCCGTACAGGTAGCCGGAGGCGGGCAGGCCGAGCCGGCCGCAGGCCCCGGTGGCCAGGACCACGGCGCCCGCCCGGACGGTGACGAACTCCCCGGTGCGGGTGTTGAACCCGGCCGCGCCGACGGCCCGGCCGTCGTCCGGGTGGGTGAGGACCCTGACCGGCATGACCCGGTTCTCGATGCGGATCCGCTCCCGCATCTCGCGCCGCCGCAGCTGCCGGTAGAGGACCTTCTTGACGTCCTTGCCCTCCGGCATGGGCAGGACGTAGGACCCGGAACGGTGCACCTGGCGGACCGCGTACTCGCCGTGTTCGTCCTTCTCGAACTTCACCCCGTACGACTCCAGGCGCTTGACCATCTCGAAGCCGCGGGTCGCGGTCTGCCGGACGGTGGACTGGTCGACGACGCCGTCGTTGGCGCGCGTGATCTCGGCGACGTAGTCGTCGGGTTCGGCCCGTCCCGGAATGATCGCGTTGTTGACCCCGTCCATGCCCATGGCGAGTGCGCCGGAGTGCCGTACGTGCGCCTTTTCCAGCAGCAGGACCTGCGCACCGCGTCCGGCCGCGGTCAGTGCGGCCATGGTGCCGGCGGTCCCGCCTCCGATGACGAGAACGTCGCAGGACAGCTCGGTCGCGTCGGCGAGGGCGGGAACGGGCAGGGGAGTGTCCACCAGGGTCTCCACGGGAAGTGCCTTTCAGAGGGATTCGAGGATGCGGCGGCGCAGGTCGGCGGTCGCGGGGGCGTGCTGAGCGTCGCGCAGGCGCGGGTGCGGGACGTCCAGCACCCGGCCGGAGCTCAGCAGCGCGACCCGGTCGCCGAGGTGGAGGGCCTCGTCCACGTCGTGGGTGACGAAGACGACGGTCGCGCCCGTGCCCCGCAGGATGTCCACCAGCAGGTCCTGCATCTCGGCCCGGGTGTGCGCGTCGAGTGCGCCGAAAGGTTCGTCCATCAGGACCGCGCGGGGCCGGCCGGCCAGCGCGCGGGCCAGCTGGACCCGCTGCCGCTGACCGCCGGACAGCTGGTGCGGCAGCTTGTGGGCGTGCTCGGCCAGCCCGACCCGGTCCAGCCACGCGGCCGCGGTACGCCGCCGCTCGGCCCGGGGGACCCGGCGGATCGCCAGCGGCAGTTCCACGTTGGCGCGGACAGTGCGCCAGGGCAGGAGGGCGTCGTGCTGGAAGACCAGCGCCCGGTCGGCGACGGGCCGGGCGACCGGTTCACCGTCCTGGGTGACCTGCCCCTCCAGCGGGGGCAGGAGGCCGGCGAGGGTGCGCAGCAGGGTGGACTTCCCGCAGCCGGACGGCCCGACCACGGCCAGCAGCTCCCCCGGCGCGATGCGCAGCGTGACCTTGCCCGGCAGAGCCGCGCCGTCCGGGTGGCCGAGCCGTACGTCGTGCAGGGCGAGTTCGGCGCCCGGCCGGGCGGGGGTGGTGGGCAGGGTCGCGGTACTCATGGGACCGGCTCCTTCCGGGGAACGGCGGTGACTGTCGAGGTGGGCGTGGCGGCGTGTCCGGAACCGGTCTGCGCGGGGGTGCGACCAGCCCCGCGGAGCGCCGGACGCTTCGCCCCGGCGGCGCCCCGTCCGGCCGGACGGGGCAGCCAGGCGGTGGCGCGGCGGCCCAGCAGTTCCACCGCTGTCGAGGTGAGCCATCCCAGGGCTCCGATGGTGGCCATGCCGACGAAGACGCCCCGGTAGTCGACGATCGTGTAGTCCTGCCAGGTGCGGTAGCCCACTCCGTACTCGCCGGAGATCATCTCCGCGGAGATCACGCAGATCCACGAGACGCCGATGCCCACCGAGAGGCCACCGAAGATGCCCGGCAGGGCGCCGGGTAGTACCACCGAGAACAGCACCCGTAGCCGGCCGCCGCCCATGGTGAGCACGGCCTCTTCCCAGGCTGGTGTGAGGGCCCGGACCGCGTGCCGGGTCGACACCACCACAGGGAAGAAGGCGGCGGTGAACGTGATGAACACGATGCCCTGCTCGTTGGTGGGCAGGAGCAGGATGGCGACCGGAACCAGGGCGATGGCCGGCACCGGACGTACCACCTCCACCAGCGGGCCCAGCAGGTCGGCGGCCCACCGGGACCGGGCGATCGCGGTACCGACGGCCACCCCCGACACCGCGGCCAGCAGAAAGCCGAACGCGATCCGGCGGAGGCTGTGGCCGAGGTCCTGCCAGTACGGGCCGGTGCCGAGGCGGTCGGCGAAGGCGGAGGCCACCTCGTCCACCGTCGGGAACTGCTCGAACCGCAGCCACAGGTTGACGTCCAGCGAGGTCAGCAGCTGCCAGAGCCCAAGGGCCGCGGCCAGCGAGGCGGCGCGGATCAGCCAACGGCCCGTGCTCATGACGCGAGCCCCACGGCTTCCGCGTACCGGATGATCCGTGCCCCGGCATGACCGTCGACGTACCGCTTGGCACTGGCAGGCGTGACGAAGGCGCGCAGCTCGGCGCCATCCGCCACCCACACCGCCCTGTCGGCGAACCACAGGGTGCCGGTCAGCGCGTCCGGCACGTACGCGGCCCGCACGTCCGCGCCCTTGGCGGCCTTCAGCAGCTCCTTGGGGCTGTCGAAGGTGCGGGTGGTGGTCTGGCCCTTCAGCCACAGTTCGGGCTTGGCGGCGCTCGCCTTCGGGTACCCGGTGGCCTGAACGGCCCGCTTCAGCGGCGCCGGGTCGACGAAGGCGTCCACGTCGACGTCACCCACCAGCCCGGCAGCCTTCAGCACCGGCACGTCCTCCTTCAGTGCGGCGATCAGCTCCGGGCGCAGGGCCGGGTCGAAGGTGGCGATGCCGTTCGCGCCGTTGTAGAGGTAGACCACTTCGGCCGGCAGCCCGGTCTCCTTCGCCACCGCCTCGGCGGCCGCTACCGGCTTCGCCCGCAGGTGGTCGGTCGCCCGCTTCTGCGCCTTCAGGAAGTCGTCGAGCACACCTGGCCGTTCGCCGGCGAACTTCTGCCGCACGGTCACTCCGTGGAAGGTCGGCAGATTCAGCTCGGCCCCGTCGTACACAGCCTTCGCCCGGCCCTCGAAGGCCAACTGGCCGGGCCAGGCCACGAACTGCGACAGGGCGTCCGCGCTGCCCGCCTGCAGGGCGGAAGCGCCCACGCTGGGCTGCTGGTTGAGCTTCTGGATGCCCTTGTCGGGGTCGATTCCCGCGCGCTGCAGGGCCCGTACGAGCGTTCCGTCAGCGGCGGAGCCCACGCTGGTGGACACCTTCTTGCCGCGCAGGTCGGCCAGCGACTCCAGCGTGGAGCCCGGCGCGGTCACCACGGTGTTGAGGCCGCCGCGAAGGTTGTAGCCGGTGACCGAGACCAGCCGGGTCGGCTGCTTCAGCTCCTTGCCCCGAGCGGCGTTGATCAGCAGCGGGAAGTCGCCCATCGAACCGATGTCGACCTTCCCCGCGGTCATCTGGGCCGTGATGGGGGCGCCGGTCGCGTAGTCCTGCCACTCGACCTTGTATGTCACGCCCTCCTTCTTGCCACGCGCCGCCAGCTCCTCCTCGAAGTAGCCGAGGGAGCGCAGCAGGGTGCCGGCGGTGACGGTGTTGATGGTCTTGGACTGGTAGCCGACGGTCACCGTCACCGTCTTCGACGCTCCACCCGCCTCGCCGTCGCCGCCGCAGGCAGTGGCCAAGGGGAGAAGCAGGGCGATGGGTACGGCGGGGGAGATGATTCTGCGACGCATGGGATGGGGGCCTTTCACCGGAGCAGGTAGGGCATGTTGACGGTCACCGCGCCGGTGGGGCAGCGCGCGGCGCACGGGCCGCAGTACCAGCACTCGTCCACGTGCATGTACGCCTTGCCGTTGTCCTCGCGGATCGCGAGCGAGTCGAGCGGACACATGTCGACGCAGAGCGTGCAGCCGTCGATGCACTTGGACTCGTCGATGGTCACGGGCACGTCGGCGCGCTGAGGAACAAGAGGCATGGCTGGCTCCAAGGGCCCGGAGGGCGGGGAACGGAGAAGGAGGAAGGAAAGGAAGAAGGGAACGAGGGAAGGGCTCAGGTGCTCAGAGGGAGCGGCGCAGCACACCGCTCATGGTGATGCGGTCGCCGCGGAACCGGATGAACTCCAGGTCCACCGGCCGCCCGTCGGGCAGATGGGTCAGCCGTTCGAGCATCAGTACGGCGGCCCCGCGCGGGGCCTGGAGCACCGCGGCGGAGTGTGCGTCGGCGTTGACCGCCTCGAGTGTGATCTCGGCATGGCCCAGTGGGCCGCCGGTCAGGGACTCCAGGAGCCGGAACACGTCCGTGTTCTCGAGGTCGCAGCCGAGCAGCTCACCGCCCACGTCCATGGGCAGGTAGGACAAGTCGAGGGACAGCGGCAGGCCGCCCAGGCGACGCAGCCGCTCGATACAGAGCACATCGGTGTGCTCCGGCAGGCCCAGCCGGTGTGCCACCGGGCCTGGGGCGGTCACCGGCCCGACCGTACGGACCTCGTTCGTGACCCGGCCGTGCTCGTGCAGGGTCTCGGCCAGTCCCTGGAGGCGGTCCAGGCCGTGTGGGTACTTCTCACAGACCACCACGGTGCCGACGCCCGGCTGCCGGTCGATGAGCTGCTCGCCGCGCAGCAGGTCCAGGGCCTGCCGGACGGTGTTGCGGCTGGTCCGGTAGTCGGTGGCGATCACGTCCTCGAGCGGCAGGATTCCGCCGGGGAAGCCGCCCGCCAGGATCTGGTGGCGCAGGAGGTCGGCGAGCTGCCGGGCCTGGTCCGCACGCAGCCGACGGCGGCGCGCGGCGGCGACCGGGAGGGCGGCGGGGGCGGGTTCGGATGGCATGGCAGGAACGTAGCGGGCCGGCGGTCCCCACGGTGTTGCCGCAGTATTGCGCCACCTGATGGACCGCGTGTGCCAGCTCTGACCTGCGGTTTCGGAGGAAGAGGAGCGAGAAACGCCACCGGGCCGCCCACTACGTGGACGGCCCGGCGACCACGATGCGAACGGTGACTCGCCCACCGGCCTCCGACGGGCCTCTGGTGGGCGGGCCCGGGGCAGGAGGCGGCGGAGGCCGGTGGGGTCATGGCAGGCGAGGGACAGGTGTGCCGGTCAGAGCCGTGGCGCTCGGTTCGTGGTCAGCACACGGTCGGCGCCGGACCGGGCCGTCTCCCCCTGACGACGGTGTTCGGCTTCCGGTCCGCTTCCCGGGGAGCCGGGGAACGGATCCGCGTCGAGCGCCCGCAGCAGGGCCCGGGCGACCGCGTCGTTCTGGCGGAAGGCGGGAGCGTTGGTGCGGGGGCGGGTGAAGGCGGCCACGGCGCGGCTGTCGGTGGGGGCGCCGAGGGCGAGGCGGCGGGGGTGGGGGCCGCCGAGCCCCGGGTCGATGACGTGGGCGTCCGCGGCGACGACGGTGAACCGGCCGGAGCGGTGGGTGTGGTCCGGATCGGTGACGACCTCCTCGGCGAGCGCGCCCACGCGGTGCAGATGCCGCAGCAGCGGATCCTCCGTGCGGTCGAGTTCCGGGCCGGGCAGGTACGCCTCGACCAGTGCTGTGGTGCGGACCGAGTGGCCGGGCACCGTGGGGCTCGTCGCGGAGAACGTGCCCGTGGTCTCGTCGGTGTCGACGCGGACGTCGGCACCGAGGAATCGGACGATCCCCGCACGGGAGAGGGCGAGGAGCTGGCGCAGCCGGAGGCCGGGAGGACCGGAGGCGAGGAAGCTGAAGAAGCCGTGCCACCAGCCGTCGAGGCCGTCGCCGAGCGAGCGGGCCGTGAGCCGGCCCGTGGACACCAGCCGCGGCAGCTGCCCGTAGACCGAGAGCAGGGCGAGGAAGGCCCCGAGGTCGGCGCTGAACTCGGCGTCCTCGCGGCGGGCGACGTCCTGGGCGATGTAGTCGCGCAGATGGGCCTGGAAGGCGTCCGCCGTGGGGAAGTCGAGGCCGTCAAGGGGACGGTCCAGGGCCTCGAAGTCCAGGCGGTCCGCCGGGTCGGGGACCGCGGTGGCGACCAGGTCCGTCATCGCGTCGGAATACCAGTCGAGGCGGTCGTACGCGGTCAGGAACTCGTCCCAGGGCACGGCCGTCCGCTCCGTGTGGGCGTGGAACAGCTCGTGGTAGTGGCCGAAGCCGATCTCCTTGGCCATCAGCGGCCATACATCGCGGCGCAGGTCCAGCGGACGCTCTTCGGCGCAAAGGGCGTCGATCGCCTGGGGGCCGAAGTACCGGGGCAGCGAAGCCCGGGGGCCTTGGAGCCGGTAGCCGGTCTTGGCGTGGTAGGGCACCCCGCGTCGTGACCCGACGTGCAGGATCGGCTCGCGGCCGGAGGGGAGGTAATGCAGCGTGCCGTCAGGCTCCGTGCGGTAGGAGCCGCCCCGGCCCTCGGTGAGCAGGACCATCAGGTCGATGAAGGCAAGACCGAATCCGCGCAGGACGACGTGCTCGCCGGGCCGCAGTGCGGACAGGTCGGTGTCGGCGGAGAAGTCCGGCGGGAGATGGAAGAGGCCGTGCCGGCGGGCGAAGGCCGCGTGGGCACGGTGCGACGGGCTCGGCGCGGACGCCAGGTGGCCCTGCGCGAGGACCACGAGGTCCGCGCTCAGCGGAGAGACGCGGTCCGCCAGGTGCACGTGCTGGAGGCCATCCGGGAGGCCCGTGACGGCGGTCGCGGTCGTGCGGTGCCACTCGACGGTGACCGACGCCGGGAGTTCGGCCAGCACTCGCCGGAACACCCAGTCGAGGTAGGCGCTCTGAGCCCGTCGGGTGGGGAAGTCGGTCCCGGTGAGCGTGCGCAGCTCGGCCAGAACCTGCGGGTCGGCCGGTTCCGCGTACGGCGCGAAGCGCGGGTTGCCCGCGTCGGTGAACTGGGCGGCCCACTCCGCCAAGGAGGGTCCCGGTCGGACGGGGCCGTCGAGGGTGGACGTCTCGTCGGTGAACATGGTGACGTCCTCGGCCATGGAGTTCATCCGCAGCAGCGGGGACTGCTCGTGCCGCCAGATCCGCCCCGGGCCCGGGGGATGCGGGTCGACGAGATGGATGTGCAAGTCCTTGTCGCCCTGCCACAGCTCGGGGGCGTTGGCGGCGATGCGTTCCAGCAGCCCGGTGGCGCGCGGTCCCGCGCCGACGACGACCAGTGCGGCCGCGGGCCTCGCCCTCATCGGTCACCGCCGGGCGCGGGTCGTGTGTCGGCGGCGGTCGCCCGGCGCGACTGCCGGCGCAGGGCGGTCATACGGGCACGCAGCCGCTCCAGCGGAGTGGGCGGAAGCCTGCGCGCGGAGCCCCGCGCGTAGTACCGCTCGACGTAGTACTGACCGACGCCGAGCACGGAGGTCACCGCGACGTACCAGAGCGTGGCGACCATCAGCAGGGGGATCACCTGGTAGGTCTGGTTGTAGACCAGCTGTACCGAGTACAGCAGGTCGTGCACGGCCAGGACGCTGACGATGCTGGTGCCCTTGAGCGTGCCGATCAGCATGTTCCCGGCGGTGGGGACGATGGAGCGCATCGCCTGCGGGATGACGATCCGGCGCAGCGTACGGAGCCTGCTCAGACCGAGTGCCTGGGCGGCCTCGGTCTGGCCCGAGTCCACGGAGAGGATGCCGCCGCGCACCACCTCGGCGGCGTACGCGGCCTCGTGCAGGGTCAGGCCGATGACGGCGGTGAGGGTGGGACCGAGCAGGTTCACCGTCTGGACGGTGAGGAACCGCGGCCCGAACGGGATGCCGAGACCGAGCGTCGGATAGAGGGCACCGATGTTGAACCAGAACAGCAGCTGCACGAGCAGCGGCGTGGACCGGAAGATCCACACGTAACCCCAACTGAGCGTGCGCAGCACCGGGTTGCCTGACAGCCGCATCACCGCGAGCGGGATGCCGAGCAGAAAGCCGAGCACCATTACCACGGCGGTCAGCCATAGCGTCAGCAGCAGTCCGTCGAGCACGGCGGCGGTGGTGAAGTACCGGCCGACCACGTCCCATTGGAACGCGTCGTTGCGAATGACGGAGTTGAGCACCATGGCGAAGGCCAGCGGCGCCACGGCGGCGGTGCCCCAGCGCCCGACGCGCCGGCGCGGCACGATCCGCGGCAGGTCGGTGCCGGGCGGGTCGACTGCCTTGAGGGGCTTCTGAGCAGGAGTGGTGGTGGACGTGACATCGGCGGGCGTGACCATCGTGAGGCGCTCCGGGGGAGGGAGGTGTGGGCGTGGGTGACCATGCCGGTGGCATCCGTACGCGGGTACGGTGCGCCGGGGCCGGTGTCGTCACGCTCGCCGCGTCCCTCAACGCGGCCGGAGAGAGCCACGCGCACAGCGGGCCCGCCCTCCATCGATCGTATGTGTGGATGGCTCGCGGATCTGTCAACCACGTATGACGGGCCTGTGAACACCGGTTCGGTAGCCGGTCGCTGGTTGACGAGACACACGATGTACTGCTCAAGTAATCGCATGGATGCCCAGCAGCGCTTGGTCTCGCGTGACCACATCGACTTCGGTCGGGTGTGGTCCGCCTCCTGTTGCGCCTGACTCGGCAGCGGGCCGTCTGACCGGCCCTTCCCTCCCTCGGTGACCCCGTCGCGGGCCGAGTTCTCCCTTCACGCGCGCTGCCGCAGCTCCCTGATTCCGACGCCCGACGTCGTCACGCCGGCTCACCGTTGCGCCCCGTCTTACTGACGATCCATCACTCATGCCTCGCGGCAGGCCGCTTCGTCCTGCTCGCGTCCGGCAACGCTTCCGAAAGGCCCTCTCTGTCATGCCCGTGGAGTTCCTCGGCATCGCCGCCACCAACGATGGATCCGAAACCACCCCGCGCTCCGGCGCCGCCTTCGACAAGGAGTACACGCTCCGGCTCGCCCGGGCGCACGAGGACCACGGCTGGGACCGGGTGCTGTTCGCCTACGGCTCCAGTTCCCCGGACCCCGCGCCGGCCGCCGCGTACATCGCGAGCCGGACCGAGCGGCTGCGGATCCTGCTCGCTCACCGGCCCAACGTCTCCTACCCGACCTTCGCCGCCAAGACCTTCGCCACCCTTGACCAGATCAGTGAGGGCCGGCTCACCGTTCACTTCATCACCGGTGGCAACGACCACGAGCAGGGCCGTGAGGGCGACACCCTCACCAAGGACGAGCGGTACGCCCGCACACGCGAGTACATCCAGCTCATCAAGAAGATCTGGACCACTCACGAACCCTTCGACCACGAGGGCGAGCACTACCGCTTCCATGACTTCGTCAGCGACGTCTTCCCCGTCCAGCAGCCGCGCCCCGGCGTCTCGTTCGGTGGATCCTCACCCGCCGCGTACGCCGCCGGAGGCGCCGAGGCCGACATCTACTGCCTGTGGGGCGAGCCCCTGGCGAAGACCGCCGAGCAGATCGAGGCCGTGAAGGCCGCAGCTCGGGCGGCCGGCCGGATTGACGTGCCGCGCATCCAGGTGGCCTTCCGCCCGATCATCGCCCCGACCGAGGAACTGGCGTGGGAGAAGGCCCGTCGCACGGTCGGCGCCATCCGGGAGCGGCGCGAGACGGGGCTGGTACGGCACCACCGCGACAGCGCTCCCGAGAACACTGGTTCGCAGCGGTTGATCGCCATCGCCGAGGCGGGGGAGCGCTACGACCGCGCCCTGTGGACCCCGACCGCCGCCGCGACCGGCGGAGCCGGCAACTCCAACGCCTTGGTCGGCACCCCCGAGACGGTCGCCCAGGCGCTCCTTGACTACTACGACCTCGGCGTCGACATCCTCTCCGCCCGTGGCTACGACCTGCTGGACGACGCGATCGACTTCGGCCGGTACGTGATCCCCCTCGTCCGCGAGGAGGTCGCCAAGCGCGATGCCGAGCGGGCGGCACGCGGCCCCAAGGCCCTTGCGGCGGTGGGCGAGTGAGCTCCGCGGCACCGCTCCCCGAGCTGACGGTCGTCCACGTCTTGGTCTCCGACCCACGTGTGGAGCCCCTGCTACGGGAGCTCGGCGACGAGTATTCGGCTCGCTACGGCAAGGACGCCCACGCCGAGCTCGCCCGTTATCCCGACGAGGAGTTCACCGCTCCGTACGGGGGTGTCCTGCTCCTCCTCCTGGAGCGCGGCCAGGCTGTCGCGGGCGGCGCCTTCCGCCGGTACGACACGACCACGGCCGAGCTGAAGAGGATCTGGACGCACTCCGCCCACCGCCGCCGGGGCCTCGCCCGGCAGGTCGTGGCCGAGCTGGAGTGGGAGGCGACCACGCGCGGCTACCGGCGGATCCATCTCACCACCGGCCCGCGCCAGCCGGAGGCGCGCAGCCTGTACCTGGCCACCGGCTACACACCGCTGTTCGCCACCGATGCCGATCCGGAGTCCATCGGACCGCTCCCGTTCGAGAAGCACCTTCCCGCCCAGGCACGTACAGGAAAGGCCGTCGACCTGTGAAAACCGCGACCAGAGGCCGTCTCCGCAGCGCGGCCGCCCTCGCACTGCTGCCGCTCCTGGCCCTGACCGCCTGCGGCTCCGGCGGCACCGACGGCACGGCGACGGTGGGAGCCCAGGCACCCGCCGCACCGGCCGACGACCCGGTGGCCGGCGTACGGAAGGTGGACGCCGTCGCCGCCCTGCTGCCCGCGGACGTCCGTAAGGCGGGGACGCTGAGGGTGGGCAGCTCGATCGGATTCCCGCCTGGTGCGTACTACCCCAACGGCACGGACAAGGCACCCGCCGGCCAGGACATCGACCTCGCCGACGCGGTGGCGAAGGTCCTCGGCGTGAAGCTGGAGCGCCAGGACGCTTCCTTCGAGACGATCCTGCCGGCGCTCGGCAGCGGCAAGTACGACGTCGGCACCGGCAACTTCGGCGTGACCGCCGAGCGCCTGAAGACGATCGACTTCGTCACGTACATCAACGACGGCCAGGGATTCGCCGTGAAGAAGGGCAATGCGACCCTGGGCGACAGGGTCACCGACCTCACTCAGCTGTGCGGGCTGACGATCGGCACAGGCGCCGGCACGACCTTCGCGGCCACCCTCACCGCGCGTAAGGGGGTCTGCGCGGGGGCCGGCAAGAAGCCCTACGAGGTGAAGGTCTACTCGGAGAACGCGGCCACCCTCACCGCGCTCCAGCAGGGCCGCATCGACGTCGTGATGTCGACCATCAACGGCCTGCGCTACCAGGCGGCCCAGCCCGCCGCCCAGACCGTCTTCCTCGGCGAATACCACCGGCTCGACGTCGGCTTCGCCTTCACGAAGGGCTCCCCCCTCACCACGGCCTTCCAGGCTGCTGTCAACCAGCTGATCAGCGACGGGACTTACGCCAGGATCCTGAAGAAGTGGGGAACCACCGCCTCCGCGATCGACGCGTCGAAGATCAACCCGCCCGAGCACAGGTGACCCATGAGCAGCGACACCATCGTCGAACCGGCCGCGAGAGCGGCCGAAAACCCGGCCACCACCCTCAAGGTCGTGCCCGCCCGCCACTACGCCCGCTGGGTCGCAGCCGCCGCCGTGATCGTGCTGCTCGCCCAGTTCGCGCACGGCCTGGCCACCAATCCCGTCTGGGAATGGCACGTCTTCCGCGATTACGTCCTGTCCGAGACCATCGTCCAGGCCGTCTGGGTGACTCTCCAGCTCACCGCCTACGCCACCGTCCTGGGATTCCTGCTGGGCACCGTCCTGGCCTTCATGCGGCTGTCGCACAGCCCGGTGCTCAGGACCGTCGCCTGGGGATACGTCTGGATCTTCCGGTCCATACCGATGATCGTCCAGCTGGTGTTCTGGTTCAACCTCAGTGCGCTGTATGAGGAGTTGGGCATCGGCATCCCCTTCGGGCCGGTGTTCTGGTCCGTCGACAGCAACACCCTCATCGGCACCATCGGCGCCGCGATCATCGGCCTGACGCTGCATCAGGCGGCTTACGCGGCCGAGATCGTCCGCGGCGGTGTCCTCGCGGTCGACCACGGACAGCTCGAAGCCGCCGCGGCACTCGGCATCCCCCGGCTGCGGCAGATCCGCCGCATCGTGCTGCCGCAGGCCATGCGCGCCATCCTGCCCACCGCCGGCAACGAGACCATCGGCCTCCTCAAGGGCACCTCGGTGGTCTACGTGATGTCCATCGGCGAGCTGTTCTACCAGGTGCAGGTCGTCTACGGCCGCAACGGCCGGGTGATCCCGCTGCTGCTGGTCGCCACCGCCTGGTACGTCGTCCTGACCACCCTGCTCTCGGTCGCCCAGTACTACGTGGAGCGCCGCTACGCCCGAGGCACCGACCGCACCCCGCCGCCCACCCAACTCCAGCGCGCCCGGCGCTTCGTCCACCACCTGTCCCTGGGAGAGAGCCGATGAGCACCGACGTGATGGTGGACGTCCGCGCCGTCCACAAGAGCTTCGGCCCGCTGGAGGTGCTGCGCGGAGTCGACCTCAGGGTCCGCGCCGGCGAGGTCACCGTGATCCTCGGCCCGTCCGGCTCCGGCAAGTCCACCCTGCTGCGCACCATCAACCACCTGGAGAAGGTCGACCGGGGCTGGATCAGCGTCGACGGCGAGCTCATCGGCTACCGCCGCCACGGCGACAGGCTGCACGAGCTGAAGGAGAAGGACGTCCTCAAACAGCGCACCCACATCGGGTTCGTCTTCCAGAACTTCAACCTCTTCCCGCACTTGACCGTGCTGGACAACCTGATCGAGGCCCCCGTCTCCGCACTGCGCCGCCCGCGCAAGGAGGCGGAGGAGACCGCCCGCCGGCTCCTCGCGCGGGTCGGCCTCGCCGACAAGGCCGACGCCTACCCGCGGCAGCTCTCCGGCGGCCAGCAGCAGCGCGTGGCCATCGCCCGCGCACTCGCCCTGGAACCGAAGGTGCTGCTCTTCGACGAGCCCACCTCGGCACTCGACCCGGAACTCGTCGGCGAGGTCCTCGACGTCATCAAGGACCTGGCCCGCACCGGCACCACCATGATCGTCGTCACCCACGAGATCGGCTTCGCCCGCGAGGTCGCCGACACGGTCGTGTTCATGGATGACGGAATCGTCGTGGAACAGGGTCCGCCCGCGGCCGTCCTGGACGACCCGCGGCACGCCCGTACCCGCGCCTTCCTCTCCAAGGTCCTCTGACCAGCCCGCGCCGACGCACCACCCCACGCAACGCAAGGAGAACCACCGTGTCCACCGCCCTCGCCCGCCGCACCGTCGCCGCCGTGCTCGGACTCGCCTCGGCCCTCGTCCTCGCCGCCTGCGCCAACCCTTCCGACGGCGGCACCACAGAGGTCGCGGCCGCGAAGGGCGGCACGACGAAGATCAACCTGAGCCCGGACCAGAACCGCGTGACCACCGCCAAGGTCGACTCCATCGCAGCCCAGGTCCCGGAGGAGATCCGCAAGCGAGGCACCCTGGAGATCGTCGACTCCTCCGGATCCGCCGCGCCGCTCACCTTCCGCGCCACCGACAACAAGACCGTGATCGGCGTCGAGACCGACCTCGCCCATCTGGTCGCCGACGTCCTCGGCCTCAAGCCGGACATCAACACCGTCTCCTGGGAGAACATCTTCGTCGGCCTCGACAGCGGCAAGTACGACGTCGGCTTCAGCAACATCACCGTCACCGAGGAGCGCAAGGAGAAGTACGACTTCGCCACCTACCGCGAGGACAACCTCGGCTTCGAGGCGAAGAAGGGCAGCGGCTTGAAGATCACCGGACCGGCGGACGTGGCGGGCCGGAGCGTCGCCGTCGGCAGCGGCACCAACCAGGAGAAGCTGCTCGTCGAGTGGAGCCAGGAGAACGAGAGGGCCGGCCGCAAGCCGGTGGACATCAAGTACTACCAGAACGACAGCGACACCTACCTCGCCCTCCAGTCCGGCCGCATCGACCTCTACCTCGGGCCCAATCCGACCGCCGCGTACCACGCCGCCACCACCGGCAAGACGGAGGTCGTCGGCACCTACTCCGGGGCCGGCGCCACTCTCCAGGGCCTCATCGCCGCCACCACGAAGAGGGACAACGGCCTGGCCAAGCCGCTCGCCGAGGCCCTCAACGAGGTCATCGAGAACGGCACCTACGCCAAGGTCCTCGAGCGGTGGGGACTGTCCGATGAGGCCGTGACCTCGTCGCAGATCAACCCGCCCGGACTGCCCAAGATCAACAAGTAGGCACCAGGGAGGTTTCGCATGAGGTTCCAGGTCCTCACGATCGTCGGCCACGCCCCGCACGCGCTGACCGGTGAACTCGGCTCCGCCGCAGACCGGCTGGCGGAGGTCGTGGAGACGGGCGTCGCCGCCGAGGAGCTCGGCTTCGACGCGTACGCGGTCGGTGAACGGCACGCCGGGGCGTTCCTGTCGTCCAGCCCCACGGCGCTGCTCGGCGCCCTGGCCGCCCGCACGTCCCGCATCCGGCTGTTCACCGGTGTCACCGTCCTGGCCATCGCGGACCCGGTGCGCATCGCCGAGGACTACGCCACTCTGCACCAGCTCTCCCGCGGCCGGCTCGAACTCGTCATCGGCAAGGGCGCGGAAGCGGGCCACTTCGACCTCTTCGGCCTCGACGAGGGCCTCCAGTGGGACTACCAGACCGAGAAGTACGAGTTGCTGCGCAGGCTCTGGCGCGAGGAGAAGGTCACGTGGCAGGGCAAGTTCCGCCCACCGCTATCGGATACGACCACCGTGCCCCGGCCCTACGAAGGCCGCCCGCCGCGCGTCTGGCACGGCTCGGCCACCAGTCTCAACTCCCCTGAGCTGGCCGCCAGGCATGGCGACCCGTTGTTCAGCGCCAACGCCATCCAGCCCCGTGCGGCGTACACCCGGCTCATCGAGCACTACCGCGAACGCTTCGAGGCATACGGTCACGACCCGCGCACCGCCCACGTCGGTGCGGGATCGGGAGGACTGTTCATCGCCGACACCACCCAGGAGGCGATCTCCCGCTTCAGGGACTTCTACGAGGCCCGGGTCCGTCAGACCTACAAGCCGCAGCTGGAGGGCAAGCCCGGCTACAACACACCCTTCCGCACCATCGAGGAGGCCGTCGCGGACGGCCCTCATCTCATCGGCAGCCCGCAGCAGATCATCGACAAGATCCTCGGCTTCCACCAGGCGTACCGCCACGACCTGCAGTCCATCACCGTCGACAGCTCGGGTCTTTCGTCGTCCGAGCAGATCGACCAACTGCGCCGATTCGCTGAGGAGATCGCTCCGGTCGTGCGGCGCGAGGCTCCCACCACTCTGTGGCAGCAGCCGTAGACCCATCTGAAAGTCCCGCCCGGTACTGAAAGGTCCGCCCATGGCCACCGTCCTGTCCGTCTCCGGAAGTCCCTCCGCCACCTCCCGCACCGCACGCCTCCTGCGTCACCTGGACCGCCGTCTCGCTGCTGAGGGTCACGAGGTGATCCCGCTGGATGTCCGCACTCTGCCTCCCGAGGCCCTGCTCGGCGCCGACGTGCGCCACCCGGCGATCACCGAGGCCGCCGCGCTCTTCGCGCGAGCGGACGGCGTCGTGATCGGCACGCCCGTCTACAAGGCCGCCTATTCCGGCCTGCTCAAGTCGCTGCTCGACCTCCTCCCGCAGTACGCCCTGACCGGCAAGACGGTGCTGCCGCTGGCCACGGGCGGCAGCACGGCCCACGTCCTGGCCATCGACTACGCGCTGCGCCCGGTGCTGAGCTCCATGGGCGCCGCGCACATCGTCCAGGGCTGGTTCACGCTCGACAAGGACCTCTCCGTGGGGGACGACGGCACCTTGACCGTCGCGCCGGGCCCGGCCGAGGGGCTCGCCCATGTCACGGACCAGTTCTCCGCCGCCCTCGGCGGTCGTACGGCCCTGCTGGCCGCCGTCGGCTGAGCACGCCGGCCCGGCCGCGCAGATGGCCGCCACCTTCCGGCGGCAGACGAGAGGACGGCTGCTCATCAACGTCGTCACGGGCGGCGAGAGCCGCGAACAGCGCGCTTACGGCGATTTCCCTGGGGCGAACCTCCCGTCGCCGTCGCCGTCGCCGTCGCCTGCGCCGCGTCACCGTCGACGGAGACGTCCCGATCGGCGTGGACGGCCGACCCTCGGTTCTGCTGTCCCCGGAGACGGTGCCCGAGTCGGCCTACGGCATCGCATCGGGCGCATCCACCGACACCGCGCTCGCGGAAGTCCGACCCACACCACGACCGCCCGGTGCGCACCCGATCCGAGGCGCGCGCCGGGCGGTCGCGTGCGTGGAAACGTGCCTGCGGGGTGCGCTCTTGACGTGGTTGCGCAGCGCCCCGACACTGCGGAATGAGATTCCTAGCGAAGAGGTGGGAAATCATGGGCTGCTCGGTGCCGAACCCCGCCGCGGGCGCCCTCGTACTCCGCTCGCTGACGTTGCTGACGTCCCGGCGTCACATCGACCTGTTGCGCGTATGCAGCGCGGCGGATCCGCAGCGCACCCGAGTCGCGGACTCCCCTTCGGCCGACGGAGCCTGAACTCCACGTCGTTGTCGTTCCTTTCTTGGGTCGGAATCGGTCTGCTCCGGAACTCCCCGTCCCTCTCGGTGAGCACACGCCGACGCCGTCGTGCTCCACCGCCGTACGCCCCCAGCGCAACCACCCCAAGGGAGACGCATGCCCGCCACGTATCCGACCGCCGTGCCGTCCTTCCGAGGCAGGATCGGCGGTGACGCCCGCAGCGGCTACCCCGCCCAGCCGCACCGGTACCGGCTTCACCTCGCGTTGTCCTGTCCGTACTGCCTTCAGATCGCCGTCACCCACAGCCTGATCGGCCTCGACGGCGTTCTTCCCGTCAGGCTGCTGCCGGCCGTGCCCGACGCATGCGAGGGCGGACACCTGGCGCTGCGTCCGCTGTACGACGCGAGCGCGCACCGGCATCCCGGCCCGGCGGTGGCGCCGGTGCTCAGCGATGACTGGACCGGACGGATCGTCAGTACGCATGTTGCCGACATCCTCAGCGACCTGGCCCGGAAGTTCGCCGGCCACGGGCTCGATCTCCATCCCCACGGGGTCGACGACGAGATCGCAGCCGTCGGCCGACTCTGCGAGCAGGGGATCAACGGCGCCGCGCAGCGCGCCGGTCGAGTCGACACGGACGCCGGGTCGCGGGGCGAGGCACTGCGGACCCTGCTGCACGCCCTGGACGTGCTCGAGCGCCGCCTGTCCCGACACGATCACGTACTCGGCGGCGACCTCACCCTCGCGGACGTGCAGGTGTGGGTGACGCTCGTACAACTGGACACCGTGCACCGCTGGCACTTGGACGCCGCCGCGGTGCACCGCATCACCGACCACCCTCACGTGTGGGCCTACGCGCGCCGCCTCGCGCGGCACCACGCCTTCGGCGCCCACCTCGACCTGGAGGCGATTGTGCTGCGACACCACGTCCACTGCCGGGGCCGGGAGGCCGCCGGCGCGGCGATCCGGATCGTGGACTGGGAGGCGGAGCGAGCCCTGGGCGCGGGCCGGCGGGTCCTCGAACGCCTCGACCCACTCGAAGAGAACGCCGGTCGATGAGAACTCGATCGCGGCCCGAGAACGCCAGGAGGGTGACGAACTCGCCGTCACCCTCCAGGGATTCGCTTTCGTAGAAGCCTAGTTCACGCCGAGTCCGGCGTCCGCGACCCCGGGCTTGCCCTCGGCCTTGAGGACCTTGTTGAGCGTGCTGAGATCGTAGATCCCCTTCAGCTCCGGCTGCTTGAGGAGGCCGGCCTTCACGGCGTGTTGCGCCTGTGCGTCGAGGGTGGCGGCCAGCGGGTCGTCGAGGAACGTGATGGACGGCCAGGCGCCGTTGATCACCGCGTCGCCGAGCGGCTTGCCGGTGAGTTCCTTCAGCTTGGCGTTGGCGGCGGTCTTCGCCTTGTCGGGGTTGGCGTTGATCCAGGTGTTGGTCTTCACCGAGCCGCGCAGGACCGCCTCGACGACGTCCGGGTGCTCTTTGAGGAACTTCTGCGACACGATGATGTTGGTGATGACGAACTTCTTGTCCGGCCACAGGTCGGCCTCGTCGAGGAGCACCTTCGCGCCCTCGCTGACCAGCTTGGACGCGGTCGGCTCCGGCACCCAGGCACCGTCGATCGAGCCGGACTTGTAGGCGTTCGGGGTCACCTTGTTGTCCGTGCGCACCACGGAGACGTCGCCCTTGCCGCTCTGGGCGTCGACCTTCCAGCCCTTCTCGGAGATCCAGTTGAGGAAGGCGACGTCCTGGGTGTTGCTGAGCTGCGGGGTGGCGATCTTCTTGCCCTTGACGTCGTCCAGGGTCTTGATCTTGTCGGGGTTCACGACCAGCTTCACCCCGCCGGAGGCCGAACCGCCGATGATGCGCAGGTTCTTGCCCTTGGACTTGGTGTAGCCGTTGATGGCAGGGGAGGGACCGATGAAGCCGATGTCGATGGAGTCGGCGTTGAGCGCCTCGATCTCGGAGGGGCCGGCGTTGAAGGTCGAGACCTTCAGCTGGGTGCCGCCGAGCTCCTTCTGGAAGATGCCCTGCTGGTCGCCGATCAAGGCGGTGGCGTGCGTGAGGTTGGGGAAGTAGCCGATGCGCACCTTGTCGGCGGAGAGCTTCTTGCCGTCCGCCGCGACCTCGGCCTTCTTGTCGTTGTCGGTGGACGCGGATCCGTAGCCGCAGGCGGTCAGAAGCAGGGGGAGAGCGGACAGGGCGGCGAGGGTGCGCAGGGTGGAGAGCGGTCTTGCGGCAGACACGGGGTGTCCTCTCGAGGATGAGGCGATCGGCAGGTGCGGTGAATGCGGGGGGTGAAGCCGACGAGAACGGCAAAGGCGCGGAAGTCGCATGCCTGTGTCACCCCATGCCCTGCTGAAGGCGTGAGGCACGGGCATGGCCGGGTGCCGGTTCCCTGGGACGGTCTCAGGCGCGGCGACAGATGGCGCTGGACGTATGGCCGAGGTCGATGTGGCGACGCGACGTGAGACGGGGGAGGGTCGCGTGATGGGCCGTTCGCATGACTCCCTCGCAATCCCTAGTTTTCCCAGTCGGTTGCTAGGGATGGTGGCAGAAAGGGACGGTCGCCCCAAGAGGGTGTTCGGATGATGGACCGCAGCATCTCGCTTCGTGGGATGCGTTGGCGGATCGCAACGCGTTCCCCTCGTGCGTGACGCCTCTCAGGGGCAGGCCGCGGCCATCGCGCGGTGGGGACTGTCGAGGTAGTGGTCCCCGATGGCTCACATGCCGGACGGTCCGGCCTCACGATGCAAGACTCGCAGCGGGCTGAGCCCGCCGACGTCTCAGGGGTTGGACCAGGCGGCGGGGTCTTCCGCCAGGGTGTGGATGAAGGCCGGCAGTCGGCCCGACGCGATGTCCGCGAGCGAGACCCCTTCGAGGATCTGGCGCACGTTCGCCCGCAGGGCGATCCACAGCGGGAGCAGCGCCTCGGCGGGGCCCTGGTACGTCAGGTCCGGCGGCCGCACGCCCCGTACCGAGACGAGCGGTCCCTCGACCGCGCGCACCACGTCGGCGACCGAGATGTCCTCCGGTGCTTTCGCCAGCCGGTACCCGCCGCTGGCGCCGCGCTGGCTGACCACCAGCCCGTCGCGGCGCATGTCGTTGAGGATGCTCTCCAGGAACTTGTGCGGAATCTCCTGCGCCTCGGCGAGGGCCTCCGCCTTCAGGGGCGTGCCCTTCTGGGCGCCGGCGAGGAGGAGGGCTGCGCGTACCGCGTAGTCCGCTCGGGCTGAGATCCGCATGCGGGCATTATCTCGTACGGTCCGGCGGTGATTCCGCCGGGCCCGATCGGTGCGCGTCCCCACGTTTTCCCATGTAATCGGTAGGGAAGTATTGACGAGTCGCCGTGGCGCGCACCACGATGGCGGCATGTCCCCTTCGCAGCCGTTGCTCGTACGCCGCAGGCACGTTGACTTCCGTCTCGTGGCCAGTGCGGTCTGCCGACGCGGCTAGGGTTTCTTCGCCAGGGATCCTCACCGGGGTGTCTCCCCGCGCGGCGGCGCTTGCGTCCCGCTCCTCCTTCCCTGTGCCTCTTTCTTCACCTTTCTCCTTTTCGCGACCGGCCGGCCTCCTGCGAGGCGGCACGGGCTCGACTCTCACGCGTCGCCGCCGATGTCGGCGCTTCCATGCTGCATGCGTGCGGGCGGGCCCGACGTTCCCGGTGCCCGATCGCACTCCACCCTGACCAGCCGAAGGGGCTTCACGTGACCACCGCCGTCCCCACCTCCACGCGTCCCGTTCCCGAACCGCGCCTCCGCCTCGTCGGCGACCGACCGCGGATCGTGCCCGCCGCGCCCGGCTCCGGGACGGTCGGGTATCTCGTGTACCTGCCGGAGACCGTCGACCCTGTGGCACTGCTCCGTGCCCATGGCGTACGCCCGGAGGTGCATCCGCTCGTCGCCAGGACGCCACCCCGCCCGGCCCCCGAACCGGAACCGGCTCCCAGCGCGGCCCCCGACTCGGTCGACGGCATCCGTGTCGACGAGACGCGCCGGACCATCGAGGTCGACGGACGTGAACTCGACCTCACCTACCTGGAGTTCGGCCTCATCGCCCACCTTCTGGCGCATCCCCACGCCGTGCACACGCGCGAGGCACTCATGGCCGCCATCTGGGGCTACGACCACATCGGCGACGGCCGGACCGTCGACGTCCACGTCGCCCGGCTTCGCCGCAAGCTCGGCCCCGCGTACCGGGACCGGATCGTCACCATCCGCAGGGTCGGCTACAAGTACGTCCCCGACCACCGGTAGCCACTCACCACGCACCGTCGAGCGCGGCGGTCCGGCGTCCAGTGCGCCGGGCCGCCGCGCTCGGTCGGGTTGGGGTGGTCTCTCCGGCTCCTTCAGGAGGTGATGGGCAGGGCACGGCCTTCGTTGCCTGGGCGGCGAGGGGCGCGCCGACCGCGAGGCGGGCGCCGGGCGTGCGGCCGCGGCCCCAGCCGATGTCCCGGCGGTAGTTGCCGAGCAGACCGGCACGTACGAGGCGGTGCTCGTCGCGGTGCGGCTAGGTTGCCGCGCCGCTTCGGCCCCTCGGATTCCTGTTGAACCTCCCGACCTCGGCCCAGGCCGCCAGAGTGACGGTGATCACGGACATCCTTCGGAGGCTGCTGCGTAGGCTTGGGCAGTCGTCGCGGTGAGGTCCAGGAGGGCAGGCGAGCTCTCCCGCAACACCTGACGGTGCGTCAGAAAAGTCAGCGATTGGTCAGCGTCAGTCCTAAAAATCTGGTGAAAGCTGACCGGACATGCGACTCGTTGTAAGGTAGGGAAACCGCCCTTGACCTGCAAAAACGCAGGCAGGGAGCCTAGCTCCAGGAGTACCTCGATGATGCGTACAATGTTCAAATCCAAGATCCACCGGGCCACCGTGACCCAGGCCGACCTGCACTACGTCGGATCCGTCACCGTCGACGCCGATCTCATGGAGGCCGCCGACCTCCTCCCCGGCGAGCTCGTCCACATCGTCGACATCGACAACGGCGCCCGCCTGGAGACGTACGTCATCGAGGGCGAGCGCGGCTCCGGAGTCATCGGGATCAATGGCGCCGCCGCTCATCTCGTCCACCCCGGTGATCTGGTGATTCTCATCAGTTACGCCCAAGTCGAGGACGCCGAGGCGCGGTCGCTCGTGCCCCGTGTGGTACACGTCGACGCGGACAACGAGATCGTGGAGCTGGGAGCCGACGCATCCGAGCCGGTGCCCGGAAGCGACACGGCGCGCAGCCCGCACGCCGTTGCGGCGTCGCGGGTCTGAGACGCGGGGCCCGGCAGGGCCGCGAGGCATGAGGGGGACGGTATGACAGATCTCGACATCCGCGACGACCGGGCGAAGGGGCGGCTGGAGGCGTACGCGAACGACACCTATGTGGGCGGCGTCGTCTACTTCGTGCTCGGCGCCGAGCCGCACGCGCTGGTCGCCGTCCACACGGTGGTCGAGGAGGGCAACGAGGGCAAGGGCATCGCCGGGTCCCTGGTCAGGGAGTTCTACCGGATCGCCGCCCGCGAGGGCGTCCCCGTCGTGCCCCTCTGCCCGTACGCCGCGGCCTGGGCCGAGCGCCATCCCGACGAGGCTCCGTGGCCGGCCGAGGACGTGGTCCAAGCCGCCAAGAGTGAGCTGAAGGCGACGCCGGAGCTCTGGTGACGCTCGCGCTGCTGCACACCTCACCGGTGCACGTGCCGGTCTTCGACGCGCTGCGCGACCGGGAGCATCCCGGACTCGTCCTGCGGCACGTCGTCGCCGAGGGACTGCTCGTACGGGCCCGGGAGAGGGGCCCGGGCGCCGTCGAGGACCAGGTCGCGGCGGCCCTCGCGGGCGTCGTGGCGGAAGGGGCCTCGGCGGTGCTGTGCACCTGCTCCACGATCGGCGGGGTGGCGGAGGCCGCCTCGCGCGGGCTCGGTGTGCCCGTGCTGCGGGTGGACCGGCCGATGGCCGAGCGGGCCGCCCGAGCGGGGCGGGTCGTGGTGGTCGCCTCGGTGGAGAGCACCTTCGGGCCCACGGTGGCCCTGATCCAGGAAGAGGCGGGCCGGCGCGCGCCGGGGGACCGCATGAGGGGGACCAGCCCCGCGCGGCTCCGCACTCCGCGCATCAGCACCCTGCTGGTCGAGGGTGCCTGGACGCTGTTCGAGGCCGGTGACCGGGACGGTTACCTGGACGCCGTGGCCGCCGCCGTCGACTCCGTGCCGCTGGGTGAGGCCGATGTCGTCGTCCTGGCGCAGGCCTCGATGGCGGACGCGGCCGGCCGGGCGCGGACCACGATCCCCGTGCTGTCCAGCCCGCGCCTCGGTCTCGCGGCGGGGGCCGAAGCCGTACGCCGATGAGTGGAACCCGGCGCGCCGGGGAAGCCGCAACGGGAGAACCTGGAGACGCACGGCCTGCCGAGAGACGTGGCCGACCAATCTGAGGGGCCTCTCATGACCCAGCCCGACCCCAATCCCATGCCCCCGTCGCCCGTCCCGCCTCCGGGACCGGTTCCCCCCGGCCCCACGCCGGGACCGGTGCCGCCCCCGCCCACCCCCGGGCCGCCGACCCCCGCGCCCCCGGGGCCCGCCCCCACTCCGCCGCCGAAACCGGGTCCGCCGACGCCAGGGCCCGTGCCGACGCCCACCCCGCCGCCGGTACCGACGCCCGACCCGATTCCGCAGCCGCCGGAGCCGACCCCCGTCCCCGAACCCGAACCCACCCCCACTCCGTCGCCCGCACCCGAGCCGTAACGGTCGCGACGCCCCGGCGGCGACCGGCGCGGAGGCAGCCGGCGGAGGGCCTCCTGGGCCCAAGGAAGTACAGACGGACGGAGCCTGACGCTCCGTCCGCCCCCTTGTCATGGCCCGTTCCGAGCGCCTAGGTTTGGCGGCTGCCGAGGCGTAATAGGGGGGTCCCAATGGCCTTACGCGGACGACACCGCCGGTACCAGCCGAGCCGCATCAACCGGGCGTCGCTCACCCTCACCGCGGGTGGCGCGGGTATGGCGCTTCCCCTGATCGGCGCGGGCACCGCCCACGCCGCGTCCGTGGACGTCTGGGAGAAGGTCGCGGCCTGCGAGTCCACCAACAACTGGAAGATCAACACCGGCAACGGGTACTACGGCGGACTCCAGTTCAGCCAGTCCACCTGGGAGCAGTACGGCGGTACCCACTACGCGCCCCGTGCCGATCTCGCCTCCAAGGACCAGCAGATCGCGATAGCCGAGAAGGTCCTCAAGGGGCAGGGCCCGCGTGCCTGGCCGGTCTGTTCGACGCGCGCCGGCCTGACCCGCGGCGGGAGCGCCCCCGAGATCGCGCCCGAGAAGCGCCGGGGGACCACGTCGGTGCCGCGCCAGACGCGCTCGGGCAGCTCCTCGCAGCCCAAGAGACCCGCCACGACCCCGCCGCCGGCGACGCCGACCACCGTGCCGACCGTCCGGCAGAGCTACACCGTGGCGCCCGGTGACTCGCTCTCCGCCATCGCCGAGAGGAAGCGGGTCAAGGGCGGTTGGCAGCCGCTGTACGAGGCGAACCGGACCGTCGTCGGCAGCGACCCCGATCTGATTCACCCCGGCCAGAAGCTGACGCTGAGGATCGCGGCGCCCCGCCCGCCCGCGCCCGGAACGGGCACCACGCCCCCCGGGACCAGGCCCGGGCCGTCGCCGAAGCCGAAGACGACCACGAAGCCGCCCACGAGCACCAAGCCCGTGACGAAGCCGGTCACGCAGACCCGTCCCGTCGCCAAGCCGGTCACCAAACCGGCGCCACAGAAACCCCGGGAGACACACCGGACCGGCTTCAGCGCCCCCGTGGACGCGCGCACCGGAACGCCCTACCACAAGAGCGGTTCCTCCTGGTCCAGCGGCTATCACACCGGGGTCGACTTCCCCGTCCCCACCGGCACGTCGGTCAAGGCCGTCGCCCCGGGCCGGGTGGTCTCCGCCGGCTGGGGCGGAGCGTACGGCTACCAGATCGTCATCCGGCACGACGACGGCAAGTACAGCCAGTACGCGCATCTCTCCGCGCTGAACGTCCGTGCGGGGCAGACGGTCAACAGCGGGCAGCGGATAGGCCGTTCAGGCTCCACCGGCAACAGCACCGGACCGCATCTCCATTTCGAGGTGCGGACGGGTCCCGGATACGGGTCCGACATCGACCCCGTCGCCTATCTCCGGTCGGGGGGCGTCTCGCTCTGAGCCGGCCCGGTCGCCGAAGGGTGTCCTGGCGGGTGCGTCGCGGGGGGCGGAGAGCCGCTCCGTCGTGAGCAGGACCAGCCCGCTCGCCGCGACCACCCCGAAGCTCAGCGCGATGACGCTGCCGCCCGACCCGTAGCGGAATTCCTCGCCGAACAGGGTCAGGCCGATCGCCGCGGCCACCACCGGGTTCACGACGGTGACGGTGGCGAGCGGGGCGGCGAGTCCGGCGCCCCGGTAGGACGCCTGGGAGAGCAGCAGTCCCGAGACGGCGAAGCCGGCCGTCACCAGCATGCTCGGCCACTGCCCCAGGGGGGCGCGCGCCGTCCAGTCCACCGCGACGATCTTGGTGAACACCGAGGCGTTGCCGAACGCCACGCCCGCCGCGCCGGCCAGGATCACGCTGCGCACCACCGGGCGGCGCGTGCGCAGCGCGGCCAGGAAGAGCAGGCCCACCGCCGCGAAGGCCGAGACGGCCAGTACCAGCCGCTCGTCGCCGTCGAGCGTGCGCGAGTGGGAGGGGCCGGTCAGGGTCAGCATCCCGGCCAGGCCCACGGTCGCCATGATCGCGCCGCGCCAGGCGGGGGCGCCCGCCCGGCGCCCGACGAAGAGCGCGGCCATCGGCAGCGCGAACACGATCGTCAGGGCGCCGAGCGGCTGGACGACGCTGAGCGGCCCGTAGGCGAGCGCCGCCACGTGCAGGGCCGCTCCCACTCCGTTGAGCAGGACCGACACCCACCAGAAGCCGTTGCGCAAGGGCGCGTACGCCCTACTGCCCGCGGTGGCCGCGACGCGCTCCTGGACGATCGCCCCGGCCGCGTAGGCGACCGCGGAGACCAGGGCGAGAAGCACGGACAGCGCGAGGGGGCTCATGGGTCAACTGTGACGCGTGACGCGCCTGGACGTCGTCGTCCCTGAGCACGCAATCGGTCGTACTGCCGTAGGAGTACGGGACTACGTCCGGGGGTGGGGGTGTGGCGCGGGGCCGAAGGCGACCCGGCCGGTGTCGAGGTCGAACCGGGCGCCGACCACGACGGCGTCGTCGAACGCGTGATCGGATTCCAGTCGCCGCTGTATCCGGGCCACATTGGCTCGCACGGTGTTCTCCACCCAGTCGCCGGGCAGGTCCCGGGTCTCCCGGGCGGCCGGGGCCACCTCCTCCACCACCCGCGCCAGATGGCCTTCGGCGGGTATGCCGGTGCGCACGTACTCCACGGCGGCGGCCGCGGCGCCGCAGCGTTCGTGGCCGAGGACGACGACGAGCCGTACGGCGAGCTCCTCCACGCCGAACTGGATGCTGCCCAGGACCGCTTCGTCCAGGGCCTGTCCCGCGGAGCGGATGACGAGCAGATCGCCGAGCCCCTGGTCGAAGACGAGCTCCGGCGGGACGCGCGAGTCGACGCACCCCATGACGATCGCGAAGGGGTGCTGCGCCGTCGCCACCTCGCGGCGCCGGTGGGCGTCCTCGTGCGGATGGCGCTGGCGCAGGGCGGCGAAGCGGGCGTTGCCCGCCCGTAACGCGGCGAGCGCGCGGGCGGGATCGGCCCCCGGGACGCCGGACGGCGTGGCCGGGGGTGTCGTGGGCGCCGGGGCCGCCGCCCGTGCGGCGGGCACGGTGGCGGCGAGTGCGGCGGTGGCGGTCATGGTCAGGACGGAACGTCGGCTGCGATGATTCACGCCGTCAGCGTCACGGGCCGCCGGTGTCCGGACGTGAGGCTTTGGCCCGGCCTTTACCGGATCGTTATCGGACGCGTGTCCGGCTTGCGGAGGAGGAGAACAAGTGCACGAGGAGGATCTCGCGGAAACGGCCTCCGTCGGCGGCTTCTTCGCCCTGCGCACGACCCCTCCGGAGGCCGACGCACACGTCCCGCTGTCGGAGGTCTACGCGCCCGGCGCTCGCCCTCCGGGCGTACCAGGCGCCCCGCCGGGCCCCCCGCCCGGCACCGCGTCGCAGGTCGCGCCCGGCGGCCCGTCCGGCCCCCTGGCCGCCCGTGTCGATACCGTCGTCGACCGGCTGGGCGTCCCCGAGCGTCGCGTCGGGGCCTCGCTCGCGCACCTCGGGCTCGCCGCGCGGCTCTGGTCGGTCGCTCTGGGCTCCGCGGTGCTCCACGGTGTCGTTCCCGACATCGAGCCGGACACCCTCCACTGGGACGGGCGGCTCACCTCTCCGGACGACCTGTGGTGGTCGGGCCGGGCGAGCAGGCCCGGGACCGCCGAGGAGATCCGCGCCGTGGTCCAGTACGGCCATCTCGTCCCGCTCGGGGAGGCCCTGCGGCGCGACGACCGGATCTCGCCCCGGCTGCTCTGGGGCAACGCGGGCTCCGCCCTCGCCGGATCCGTACGGGAGCTGACGCGCTGGTCCCGCGCGCGGCACCGCCCGGAGGTCGCCGAGCGGGCCGCGTCGCTCGCCACCGAGCTGTTCGCCCACCCCGATCTGGCCGGTACGGTCCAGGGCCCCGCCCTCCGGCGCACGACCTGCTGCCTCTTCTACCGCAGTCCGGGCGGCGGCCTCTGCGGCGACTGCGTCTTCGACCGGCCGCCGCACCGCACAGGCGCCTGAGCGGGCCGACGGGCCCGCCGGAACCCCGCTCCCTTTTCCGTTTGGCGTCCAGGGCCCCCGCTCACGTAAAGTTCCGCTTTTGAAGTGTGTGATGTGCGCACGTACGAGTGATCGAGGAACGCGACAGCCATGACGGTGACAGAAGAGACCCAGGTGTACGGGCCGGGCATCGACCCCGAGCGCCTGGCCGTCTGCCTGAGCGTCCTCGACGAACTCGACAAGCTCGACGTGGACCACCCCGACGCGATCGCCGTCCGCCGCGCCACCGCCGGCATCTACCGGACCGTGAAGCAGCGCCGCCGCCAGGAGCGCCGGGCCGCCAAGACCGCCCACGACAAGGCGGTCACCGAGGCCACCGCGACCGGCTCCGCCGAGCGCATCGACGACGAGACGCAAGGGTTCCTGCCGTCCTCCTCCGTCCTCGGTGAGATCGCGGGCATACTCCAGCGCCCCCGGTCCTGCTACATCTGCAAGACCCGGTACGTCGAGGTCGACGCCTTCTACCACCAGCTCTGCCAGGACTGCGCGGCCGAGAACCGCGCCCGCCGCGACGCCCGTACCGACCTCACCGGCAAGCGCGCCCTGCTCACCGGCGGCCGCGCCAAGATCGGCATGTACATCGCGCTGCGGCTGCTGCGCGACGGCGCCCACACCACGATCACCACCCGCTTCCCCAACGACGCGATCCGCCGCTTCAAGGCGATGCCGGACAGCGACGAGTGGATCCACCGGCTCAAGATCGTCGGTATCGACCTCCGCGACCCCGCGCAGGTCGTCGCCCTCGCCGACTCGGTCGCCGCCGAGGGCCCCCTCGACATCCTGATCAACAACGCCGCCCAGACCGTACGGCGTTCCCCGCAGGCCTACAGCGAACTGGTCGCCGCCGAGTCCGCGCCGCTGCCCGCCGGGGAGCTGCCGCCCGCGCAGATCATCGGCACGTTCGGCAGCGGCACCGTGGACGCCGTGGCGGCGCTGCCCTCCGCCCGCCGTGGCGACGGCCTCACCGCACAGGACGTGACCGAGCTGGCGCTCGTCACCGGCTCCGCCTCTCTTGAGCGCATCGCGGCCGGCACCGCGATCGACGCGGGCGGTCTGGTCCCCGACCTGCACGACACGAACAGCTGGATCCAGACCGTGTCCGAGGTGGACCCGGTGGAGCTGCTCGAAGTGCAGCTGTGCAACTCCACCGCGCCGTTCATCCTGATCAGCCGCCTGCGCCCGGCCATGGCCGCCTCGGGTGCCAAGCGCACCTATGTGGTCAACGTCTCCGCGATGGAGGGCGTCTTCAGCCGCGGCTACAAGGGCGCCGGCCACCCGCACACCAACATGGCGAAGGCCGCCCTCAACATGCTCACGCGCACCAGCGCGCAGGAGATGTTCGAGTCCGACGGCATTCTGATGACCGCCGTCGACACCGGCTGGATCACCGATGAGCGCCCGCACCCGGACAAGATGCGGCTCGCCGAGGAGGGCTTCCACGCCCCGCTCGACCTGATCGACGGCGCGGCGCGCGTGTACGACCCGATCGTGCGCGGCGAATCCGGCGAGGACCTCTACGGCTGCTTCCTCAAGGACTACGCGCCCGCGAACTGGTAGGCCGGCCCGGCCCCGGCAGGGGCCGACGGCTCCGCGCGAACACACCTGTGCCCCGGCCTTCCGGCCGGGGCACAGGTGCGAAGCGTGCGACTCAGTCGATTCCTGGCAGGATGTGCGGCTCCGCGAGGTCGTCCTCGTAGCCGGCCAGCCGGATGGGTGCGGATCTGGCCCACACCTCGAGGCTTCCCAACTCACCGGATGCCTTCGTCCGCTCCAGGCGTTCCGCCGGGCGCTGTTCCTGCTTCGTCAGTTCTGGTGTCACCGCGCACTCCTTCGTGTCGCGTACCAATGGGGAAGGGACCGTTCGGTCGCGGTGGCGCCGGTCTTCGGGCGGGACCGCGACCTGGTTGGAGGTCTGTCCCCAGGTCGGCTCAGGGGCGTTTGTGGATCCCTGTTGGCCGACCGTACGCCCCAGAGTAACCAAATGAGCGCCGTCCCGCTCGATGGGGCCCATTTCTGGGGTGCATTCCGGACACGGATCCGCCTGTAAGGGGGATCCTGTTCGACAGTGTGCGGCCTGTGAACGAATACCGCCTTTCGGTGACATCAAGGGTCACTCCGGCCCCGGGCGCCACCGTGGGCGCCGCCGCCCGCGCGGCCCTCAGGTCCGCTCGGGAGCGGTGTCCTCGGCCCGGGCGCTGAGCCGGGTCGCCGGCATGTACTCGCGCAGATGGGTCCGGTGCCACCAGGCGCCGGTGGCGCGCCGTTCGCTCCAGGTCGTGAACCGGTAGCGGTACAGCCGGGCGCGGACCATCGCCGGCGGGCCGTCGGGGAAGGGGTTGTGGCGCAGCAGCCGCAGGGTGTCCCGGTCGCCGTCCAGCAGACGTTCGACGAACGGCCCGAACCAGTCGCGCGCGTAGACCGGGGAGAGCGCCGCGAACCACATCATCCAGTCGAGCCGCAGGTGATACGGGGCGAACTGGCGCGGCAGGCGCCGCACATCGCCGGGTTTTCCCTTGAACTCGTACTCCCGCCACACCGTCTGCGCGTCGTACACCGGGTCGTCCGTGCCCTCGATGACGATCTCGTCGCGGATCCGGCCGACCGTGCCGAAGGCTCCGTAGGTGTTGACGAGGTGGAGGGGGTCGAAGGAGCGGTTCATCGCCTGCCGCCGGGAGAGCAGATTGCGGGCGGGGCGGTAGCTCAGGACCAGGACCAGCGCGGTCAGGGCGGTGACCAGGACCACGTACCAGAGAGGGGGGCCGGGCAGCGCGGGGGCGGCGACGAGACGCGAGCCGTCGACGGCGGAGAGGGCCAGCACGATGGTCAGCCAGTTCAGCCAGGAGAAGTTGCCCGAGAGCACCAGCCACAGCTGGGTCACCACGATCACCCCGGCCGCCGCGCTCGCGACCGGCTGCGGAGTGAACAGCAGGACCGGGACGAGGAGCTGGACCACGTGGTTGGCCCCCGCCTCCACCCGGTGCAGAGGGCGCGGCAGGCGATGGAAGAACCAGCTCAGCGGTCCCGGCATCGGCTGGGTCTCGTGGTGGAAGTACAGGCAGGTGAGATTCCGCCAGCACTGGTCCCCGCGGATCTTGATCAGCCCCGCGCCGAACTCCACCCGGAACAGCAGCCAGCGCAGCAGCCACATCACCAGGACCGGGGGAGCGGTGCGTTCATTGCCGAGGAAGACCGCGAGGAAGCCCGTCTCCAGGAGCAGCGACTCCCAGCCGAAGCCGTACCAGGTCTGCCCCACGTTGACGATCGACAAGTACAGCACCCACAGCACGGCCCACAGCAGCATCGCGACCGCGAGCGGCACCTCGTCGCCCGCGCCGGCGACGAGCGCGAGGGACACCACCACGCCGGTCCAGGCGCAGAGCGCGAAGAGCCGGTCCGAGTAGCGCAGGCGGAAGAGCGTCGGCGCCCGGCGTGCGGGGACGAGGCGCAGATACTCCGGCACCGGAAGCATGCCGCGCTCGCCGATCAGCGCCCGGAACTGGAGGGCGGCGCTCAGGAAAGCGACCAGGTAGAGGCCGGCGAGAGCGCGCTGGAACACGATCCTGCTCAGCCAGTACTCGGGTGCGGTGAACCACTCCATCCCGTCCAGTATCGGTCGCGGCGGCTCCCGCGTCGCCTCTCAGCCCGCGGCGATCCGGGCCAGCGTGCGGCCCAGATGGCGGGCGTACGCTCGCTGCAGCACGGGCACCAGAGGGCCCGCGATACGTGCGTACCAGGCCGCGGGTCTACTGAAGGCCGTGACCGTGAACCAGACCGAGCCGTCCTCCAGCATGTCCACGATGAACGACTCCTCGCCCGACTCGGGGTGACCGGTCAGGGTGCCGTAGGCGAATCCGGCGCGGTCCTTCTCGTACGCCGTCCAGATGACCTCGCAGGGGGCGGTCACGCGCACCGGGCCGAGGCCGAGAGAGACCTCGAGGGTGACACCGGGTTCGGCGCGGACGGCGGCCGCTCGTACCCGCGCGCCCGACCGGCGGTGCATCCGCCAGGTGGTGACGGCGGCGCCCGCGGCCACGAAGGCGGCCCGGCCCTGGCCGATCCGGGCCATGTGGTGGAGGTGGTGGTAGCCCTCGGGCAGCGGAGTGAGGGCGGTGGCGCCCACGTGGGGGTAGCTGAGCACCCGCTTCACCGGGGTGGTGGACGCGGTCGCCCTCCGTATGGCCGAGAGCCCAGGGGCGTTCGCCAGGCGTCGCCCAGCCGGGACGATTGCCGACCTGCCGAGCGTCACCATCAGTCCGACCAGTGCGGACATGCGAACCACCTCCAGATTGAACGTGTTCAAGTCGCTGCCTCCAGCGTAGAGGGTTTCTTGAACGCGTTCAAGTGTGGGGCCGACCGGCCCGTCTCCGTTTGCGGGGTGGCGCGGAATCCGGCAGAGATGGGAGGAACAACTCAAGGTGGAAGGCGGGAGATTCTGGTGCGCTCACCCACACGCCGTCGCCATGGCCTCCTCGCCACGCTTGTCGCCGCGGCCTTGATCTCGGGCTGCGGCGGAGGCGGCGGCGACCGGGAGGAGACGGCGACGGAAGTGAAAGAGGTCTTCCTCGAGCCGGTCGCGGCCCAGGGATCCGACCCCTTCACCGCCTCAACCGTCGCTCCCTCCGCGACCGCCACCTCACCCGCCCGGCCGCTCTCCGCGCCGCAGTCGTCGAACAACCCCGCGACGCGCGCCGTCACCGGGTCCACGCCGGGCCTGTACGGCGGCACCCGCACCCAGTCCAGCTGTGACATCGAGCGTCAGGTCCGCTTCCTCACCGACGACGTCGTCAAGGCCCGCGCCTTCTCCCGAGCCGCCGGGATCAGCGAGGCCAACCTCGCCAACTGGCTGCGGGGCCTCACCCCCGTGGTCCTGCGCGTCGACACCCGTGTCACCAATCACGGCTACCGGTCCGGCTCCGCGATCGCCTTCCAGTCCGTCCTGCAGGCCGGAACGGCCGTCCTCGTCGACCAGTACGGCGCTCCGCGCGTCCGCTGCGCCTGCGGAAACCCGCTGCGCAACCCCGTCTCCTTCGACGGCGCGATCCACCGGGGCAAGCCCTGGCCCGGTTACGATCCCGCCCGGGTCGTCGCCATCAACCCCACCCAAATGATCATCAACAGTCTGGTGATCGTGAACGCCTCCGATCGCACCTGGATCGAACGGAAGACCGGCACCGGCGGAGAGGCCGACACCAGGCCCGCCGTGGATCCGCCGTGCGATCCCGACGAGTGCCATCTGATCGCGTCCGCACCGCCCGACTCCCACGCTTCCGGCGACGGCACGCGCCCTCCCGGTTCCACCTCGCCCGACACCTCCCGCTCCGAGCCGGGAACCCCCGATGCACCCGGCCGGGAGGAGACGACGACCGACCCTCCGCCGGCTGGTACCGACTGCCCGGGCACGGACTTCACCTCCCCCGTGCCGGACGACCCGTCGCCGCTGGTCCCGCCCGGCTGTCCCGCCCCGGACTGGACGCCCCCCGACACCGGCGATCTCGTCCCGCCGCTGCCGCCGACCGAACCGGAGCACCCGACCGAACCGGACCAGCCTCCCGGTGATGTGCTCCCGCCCGGTGACGTGCTCCCGCCGGGACCGGAGCCGGAGTACGAGCAGGCCCACACGCCCGACCGGCCCGAGATCTTCGAGGGCTGAGACCCGGCCGCGCGCCCGCCCCGCCCCTCGATCTCGACGAGAGGTCGGGGGCGGGCCCCTCGTCCGCCGTCGCGTTGCGGCGGGCGCATGCGGCCGTCGCGTGGCGGCCCGCCTGGCGTCGCCCGCATGCGCCCGCCCGGGGGTCCGCCTAGCGTGGGGCCATGGATGCGGGTTCAGGGGGCGGCAAGGCTGTCGAGTCCTGCGACTGTGGGCCGTCGGCGGGCATGAACTGCCGCTTTCTCGCGGAGTTCGGGCCCCAGTTCCACATGGGCAGGTTCGACTGGGACCTCGACAGCGGTCTGATGGAGATGGACCCGTCCGCCCTCGGTGTCTTCGACATGGACCCCGCCGACTACGACGGAAACCCCACCACGCTCGCCCCCCGCGTCAGCTCCGACGAGGCCACCCGGCTGGACTCCCTGGTCACCCAGGCGCTCAAGGACGGCAGCTCCCACTACGGCGCGTACTTCCGCGTCCGCTGCCGCGACGGACGCGTGCGCTGGACCCACACCCAGGGCGTCATCCGGCGCGACGAGACCGGCCGGCCGCGCCGCATCCTCGGCGTCGTCCGCGACGCCACCGACGAGCTGGCCGACTCGGCCGCCCGGCTCGGTCTCGACGAGGAGCGCCGCAGACGCACGAGCGTCGTGGAGTCGACCACGGCCGCCCTCGCCCACGCCCGTACCGTCCAGGACATCATCGATCTGCTCAATGACCAGCACGGCCTGGAGTACTTCGGCGCCACCAGCCTCGTCATGGGCCTCCTGGAGGCGGGCCGCATCCACCTGATCGCCGAGGGGCCCGACGACGCCTTCGTGCCCGGCACTCGCTTCACCCGGGTGGACGAGGCGTACCCGATGAGCGAGGTCGTGCGGACCCTGGCCCCCCGCTTCATCGAATCGCCCCGCGACTTCGCCGAGTCCTACCCCGCCCTGTGGCCGCACATCAGCGGGCTCGGAATCACCGCCGCCGCCTATCTGCCGCTGATCGCGCAGGCCCGGCCCATCGGCGCGCTCGGGCTGCTCTACAACGACCGGACGGGATTCACCGCCGACGAGCGCAATGTGCTGGTGGCGCTCGCCAGCAGCATCGCCCAGAGCCTCCAGCGCGCGATGCTCTTCGAGCAGGAACACGACCTCGCCGAGGGGCTCCAGCAGGCGATGCTGCCCCGCCGCATCCCCGAGGTGCCCGGCGCGCACATCGCCGTCCGCTACCGCTCGGCGCGGCTCGGCCGGGACATCGGTGGTGACTGGTACGACGTCATCCCGCTGCCCGGGGGGAGGGTCGGCGCGGTCATCGGAGACGTCCAGGGGCACGACACCCACGCCGCCGCCGTCATGGGACAGCTGCGGATCGTGCTGCGTGCCTACGCGGCGGAGGGGCACACCCCGGCCACGGTGATGGCGCGCGCCTCCGTCTTCCTCCACGAGCTGGACACCGACCGCTTCGCCACCTGCACCTATGTGGAAGCCGACCTCGTGACCGGGGTGGCGCAGGTGGTGCGGGCGGGGCATGTCGAACCGCTCCTCCAGGACACCGACGGCAGCTGTCGCCGGCTGCCCGTGCCGGGCGGACTCCCGCTGGGCCTCTCCGCCGAGTTCGGCCGGCTCGACTATCCGGTCAGCACGCTGGAGGTCGATCCGGGCCAGACCCTGCTGCTCTACACCGACGGGCTCGTCGAGACGCCCGGCTCGGACCTCGACGACGGCATGCAGTGGCTGGCCGCGCTGGTGCGACGAGGGCCCCGGGACCTCCAGCAGCTCGCCGACCAGCTGTGCGAGGTCGTCGACGAGCGGGGCGGGGACGACGACGTGGCCATCCTGCTGCTGCGCCGCCGGGGCGCGTACTTCCCGCAGGCGGGCGGGCGGCTCCAGCAGCACGTGGGGCAGAGCGACCCCGAGGCGCTGAGGTCCGCCCGGCACATGATCCGGGCGGCCGTACGGGCATGGGGCGCCAAGGAACGCGCCGACGAGATCGAACTGGTCGCGGACGAGCTGATCACCAACGCCCTACTGCACACCGACGGCGGTGCCATCGTGACCCTCCGGATGCTGAACGGGCCCGAGCGGCGGCTGCGGGTGGAGGTCGAGGACCGCTCCAGCGCGCTGCCGCGCCGTCGTGAGGCGGGGGAGTCGGGCGTCTCGGGGCGGGGGCTGCTGCTGGTCGACCAGCTGACCGACGTATGGGGAGTGGAGTCGCGAGGCAGCGGCAAGTGCGTCTGGTGCGAGTTCATGGTGCCGAGTCGGGAGTGACGGCTCATGGTGCCCGGCCGGGAGTGACGGCCGGGCGTCCCGTGCCCCCGCACCTCTGTTAACTCAGCGTGAACTGATCGTACTTGACCGTAACCGACCGCAAGCGATTGACTGCTGGTCCGACAGCTCATCCGCGCTCCGCAGCGGGCCGCCAAGCCCCCTGCTCAGGAGCGCCGACGAGCCCTCCAGAACATGAGGATCCTTTGAGCAGCGAGCTCCTCGACCCGCTTGATCTGGCCTTCTGGCACCTCGAATCCGCCGACCACCCCATGCATCTCGGCGCGCTCGCCCACTTCGGGCCGGCGCCGGCCGCGGGCGCCCCCGCCGACCTTCTGGGGCTCCTCGCCGGCCGCGCCGCGGCCATTCCCCGGCTGCGGATGCGCGTACGCGACGTCCTGCTGCCCGTCGGCGGCGCGGCCTGGTCCCTCGACAAGGACTTCGACGTGCGCCGCCACGTCCGCGAACTGCGGCTCCCCGGCGAGGACTTCGCCGCCGAGACGGCCACGCTCGCCGGAGAGCTCATGGAGCGGCCCATCGAACGGGGGCGGCCGCCCTGGGAGATGTACCTGCTGACCGGCCCGGACGACGGCTCCTTCGCGGTCCTGGTCAAGCTGCACCACGCGCTCGCCGACGGACTGCGCGCCGTCGCCATCGGCGCCGGGATCTTCGACGAGATCGCCGCCGCCCGCACCGCCTCGCCCCGCCGACGGGCCCGGCCGGTGCCGCCCTCCTCCTGGCTGCCCGGCCCTCACCGGCTCCTCGGCGCCGCCCTCGACCGCCTCGAGGACATCGGCCGGGCCGTGGGTGTGGGTGCCTCGGTGGTGCGCGCCAGCCGTCTCGATCCGGGCGACGCCACCGCCCTCGCCGCCCACTCCAGCGGCACCCGCAGGGTCGCCACGGCCACCCTCGACCTGGACGCGGTCCGGCGGATCCGCCGGACCACCGGAGGAACCGCCAACGACGTCCTGCTCGCGACGGTCACCGGCGCGCTGCGCCGCTGGATGGAGGAGCGCGGCGGGCCGCTGCCGTCGGCCGACCCCCGCGCCCTCGTCCCCGTGTCGCGACGCCGGCCCGGCAGCCCCTCGGGCTCCGGCAACCGGCTCTCCGCGTACCTGGTCGACCTGCCCGTGGGTGAGGCGGACCCGCGGGAGCGGCTGGACTCCGTACGCACCGCCATGGACCGCAACAAGGCCGCCGGACCGCTGCGCGGCGCGGGGGCGGTCGCCGTACTGGCCGATCAGCTGCCTCCGCTCGCCCACCGGTTCGGCGCCTCGCTCGCCGGGGGCGCCGCCCGGATGCTCTTCGACATCCTGGTCACCAATGTGCCGCTGCCGCGCTCCGCGCTCTCGCTCGGCGGCCGTCCGCTCAGTGGCCTCTTCCCGATGGCGCCGCTCGCCCGGGGGCAGTCCCTGGCCATCGCCATGTCACCGTACGGCGGCGACGTGCACATCGGACTGGTCGCCGACGGCGAGGCCGTCCCCGACCTGGACCGGCTCGCGAAGGGCTTGGCCGAGGAACTCGTGACCCTGATCGACGCCGTCGGCGCACCGGACTGACCGACGCGGCGGGCGGGGGAGGGGCCCGGGGTTCGAAGGGCCGGTGAACGCGCGGCTGTCGGGCCCGTGCGGCAGGGTGGAGACATGCCCGAACTGCCCGAAGTCGAAGCGCTGAGAGAGTTCCTCGACGAACACCTGGTGGGCAAGGAGATCGCCCGCGTCCTGCCCGTCGCGATCAGCGTGCTCAAGACCTACGATCCGCCGCTCACCGCGATCGAGGGAGAGACCGTCACCGGCGTCGCCCGCCACGGCAAGTGGCTCGCCATCAGCGCGGGCGCCGGTGACGGCGCGCTCCATCTGGTGATCCACCTCGCCCGGGCCGGCTGGCTCCAGTGGAAGGACGTCCTGCCCTCCGGCGTGCCCCGCCCCGGCAAGGGCCCGTTGGCGCTGCGTACCGCGTTGACCGGCGGCGACGGCTTCGACCTCACCGAGGCGGGCACCACCAAGCGCCTCGCCGTCCATCTGGTCCGCGACCCCGCCGATGTGCCGGGGGTCGCCCGACTCGGCCCCGACCCGCTCGCCGCCGACTTCGACCGGGACGCCTTCGCCGCGCTGCTGGGCGGGGAACGACGGCAGATCAAGGGCGCGTTGCGCGACCAGAGCCTGATCGCGGGCATCGGCAACGCGTACAGCGACGAGATCCTGCACGTGGCCCGGATGTCGCCGTTCAAGCCGGTGGGGAACCTCACGGAGGAGGAGATCACCATGCTGTACGAGGCGCTGCGCACGACGTTGCGGGACGCGGTGGAGCGCTCGCACGGGATCGCGGCCGGGCGCCTCAAGGCGGAGAAGAAGAGCGGCCTGCGGGTGCACGGGCGCACCGGTGAGGCGTGCCCGGTGTGCGGCGACACCATCCGCGAGGTGTCCTTCAGCGATTCGTCACTGCAGTACTGCCCGACCTGCCAGACCGGCGGCAAGCCGCTCGCCGACCGGAGACTGTCGCGGCTGCTGAAGTAGCGGGGCCGGGGCGGGTTCCGGCCGACCACGCGAGCCGCGGGAGCCGGGCGGGGCGCGGCACGCCGCGCGCCGGGCCGAGCCCGAGGAGCGGGTCGCGGCCCCGCCAACGGCCGATCCTCGTGGCCGGCCGTCGTGTCGCGGGGCGGGAGCCGACCGGCCGGGCCGACCGTGCCAACGGCCGACCTCTGTGACTCGCCGCCGTCGGGGGCGGAGGGCGACGAGCGGGGTGCCTTGCCAACGGCGGTCAACCGGGCCGGCCGCCGCTGGGGGACGAGGGTACGAGCGGGCCGCCGCCAGCGGCCGCGACCCTCGTGGCCGGCCGTCGTGTCGCGGGGCGGGAGCCGACCAACCCGGGCCGAGCCCTGTGGCGCGCCGCCGTCGGGGGCCGAGGGAAACGAGCGGGCTGCCGCCAGGGGGCGACCGGGCCGGCCGCCTTGTCCGCAGACGGCCCGAGTGGTCGGCCGCCGCTATCGGGTGAGGGCGAGGATGACGAGTGGGCTGCCGCCCCGGGGGCGCACCATCAGGCGGTCGATCTCGTCGCTCCGTAGCGCCGTGCCGCCCTCGACCAGTGGCGCCGAGCGCTCATCGGCTGTCACCGACCAGCCGAGGACCGGATGTTGCCTGCCGTCCCTGCCGACCACGACCAGCTCGCAGACACGGGGACCACGCACCCCCGACACCCGTAGCTCGACGGCGGTCCCCCAGGGCTCGTCGCGCAGGGCGGCGGCCGCGGAGACACCCGTGGCCGGGTCGGTCGCCGAGATCACGGCGGCGGTCGGCGCGTCGTCGCGCAGGGCCAGCGAGGCGGCGGGCACGGCGAGGGCCACGGCCCCGACGGCGGCCGCCGCGACGAGCCGCAGTCGAAGCCGTGGCCCTCGCCGGGCGCGAGGGGCCGGAGGGGGCGCGGTGCCCGGTGGCCGGTGCGGTCCGGGCGGTTCTCTCAGCTCGGCGAGGCACGCCGTGACCCAGGTGAAGTCCGCGAGCCGCCGCGCGCAATGCGGGCAGTCCGACACATGCTCCTCGCAGCGGAACGCGTCGGCCGGTTCCAGGGCGCCCAGGGCGTAGGCCGCCACATCCCGGTGTCGTTCCCGCAGACTCATGGACCTTCCTCGCTTCCGGTGTACTGCCCTCCCTTACGTACGGAAACCACCCCCGTGCTCAACCGGCGGGCCCCGGCCTACACTCCGCACCATGCTGCGCGTACTGGCCGTCGACGACGAAGAGCCGGCCCTCGGGGAACTGCTCTACCTCCTGCGCTCCGACCCCCGCGTCCGGAGCGCGGAGGGAGCCACCGACGCGACCGGGGCGCTGCGCCGCATCGGCCGCGCGCTGGACGCCGGGCCCGATGGTGAGGACGCCATCGACGTGGTCTTCCTCGACATCCACATGGCCGGGCTCACCGGCCTCGACGTGGCCCGGCTGCTCGCCGGCTTCGCCCAGCCGCCCGCGATCGTCTTCGTCACCGCCCACGAGGGCTTCGCCGTGCAGGCGTTCGACCTGAAGGCCGTCGACTACGTCCTCAAGCCGGTCCGTCGGGAGCGCCTCGCCGAGGCCGTCCGACGCGCCCGGGACGTGGTCATGACGGCGCGCGAGACCCGTACGCCCGAGGCGCCGCAGGCGGAGACGGTCGCGCCCGTCCCGCCGAGCACCACCGCCGATCAGATCCCCGTCGAACTCGGCGGAGTGACCCGTTTCGTGCCGATCGACGACATCGCCTATGTCGAGGCGCAGGGCGACTACGCCCGGCTGCACACCGACGACGGCAGCCATCTGGTGCGCGTCCCGCTCTCCACGCTGGAGGAGCGGTGGGCGGCACGCGGTTTCGTACGGATACACCGCAGTCATCTCGTCGCGCTCGGCCGCATCGACGAACTGCGCCTGGACGCGGGGGCGACGACCGTGCGGGTGGGCCGGGCGGAGCTCGCCGTCAGCCGCCGGCACGCCCGCCAGCTGCGGGAGCTGCTGATGCGGCACGCCCGCGGCTGACCCGGCTCCCCCGACCGCGACCGCTCGCCCGGCGCCTGGAGCTGACCCTCGCCCCGGCCCCCCGACCGCGACCGCGCGCCTGGAGCTGACCCTCGCCCCGGCCCCCCGACCGCGACCGCGCGCCTGGAGCTGACCCACGCCCCGGCCCCCCGACCGCGACCGCCGCGCGCCCGGAGGTGACCCACGCCCCGGGCCCCGGCCGCCGCGTCCGCCCCGCGCCCCTGGTGGACCGGCCGCCCGCGCCGCCCCGTCGACCGTTCGCCGCCCCGCGGCCGCCGCTCACCGTGCCGGGCGGGCCGTACGCCGAGCCACGGCCGGTTTTCGCCCGGCCGCCGTGCCGCCCCGCCTACCCTGATCGTGAAAGGGGGGCCGCCGACCGATGCCGGAGACCGACGCACCGCTGGACACGCTCCTCGACGAGCTGCGCTCGCTGCGCGCCCTGCCCGGGCTGCCGCCCACCGGCGCCGCGGACGTGGAAGCCGTGCTCGCCCGGGTCAGAAGCGCCGCCGCCCGCTGGGCCGATGTGCTGTACGAGATCAGGGAATCGGCGCACGAGCTCGTCGGACCGGCCACGGCGGCCGCCCTGGAGATGGCGTTCCGGCGCGCGGAGGAGTCGTACGTCGAGCTGGAGATCGCGCTGGGCGCCACAGGAACGCCTGGCCAGAGCGTCTACCGTCGGTAATCGCTTCTGCGTAGACTCCGCACCGATGTCCGCAGAGCCCAGGTCCGACCCGCAGCGCCGCCCCCGGCGCGAGACCGTCACCGGAGTGCCGCGCTCCGCCCGCCGGCCGCCCGGCTACGCGCCCGCGCGCTCCGAGATCAGCGAGCAGACCACCCTCGGCCACACCTATGTCCGCTCCCTGATGCGCAGCCAGCTGCGGGCCGCGCTCTCCGCCCTCGGTGCCCTGGCCCTGCTCGTGGGCTCGCTCCCGCTGCTGCTCGCGCTCCCGGCCGCGGTCGGCGGCGCCGCGCTCGACTCCGCACCCGTCGTCTGGGCGGCCCTCGGCGCGGGTGTCTACCCGGTCATCTGGGGCATCGCGCGCTGGTACGTCCGCAGGGCCGAGCGCAACGAACGCGACTTCACCGGCCTCGTGGAAGGACGGTGAACCAGACCTACGCGGTGGCCGCCGTCACCGCCGTCGTCCTCACCACGGTTCTCATCGGAGCCCTGGGGCTGCGCATATCCCGGACCACCTCCGATTTCTACGTGGCATCCCGTACCGTCAAGCCGGCCCTCAACGCGGCCGCCATCAGCGGCGAGTACCTTTCCGCCGCCTCCTTCCTCGGCATCGCAGGACTGGTCCTCCTCCAGGGCCCCGAGATGCTCTGGTACCCGGTCGGATACACCGCCGGTTATCTGGTCCTGCTCGTCCTCGTGGCCGCCCCGCTGCGCCGCTCGGGGGCGTACACCCTCTCCGACTTCGCCGAGGCGCGCCTCGAATCGCCCCAGGTGCGCAGGCTCGCCAGCCTCTTCGTCGTCGGGATCGGATGGCTCTATCTGCTGCCGCAACTCCAGGGCGCGGGACTGACCCTGGAGATCCTCACCGGCGCGCCCGGATGGGTCGGCGGACTCGTCGTCGCGGTCGTCGTGACCGGCGCCGTCGCGGCGGGCGGGATGCGCAGCATCACCTTCGTCCAGGCCTTTCAGTACTGGCTCAAGCTCACCGCGCTGCTCGTGCCCGCGCTCTTCCTCGTCACCGCGTGGGTCGGGGACGAGACGCCCCGCGCGCGGTTCGACGCGCCCGCCGTCTTCCGGGAGCACACCGACGTCCGTGTCGGCGACACCGTACGGATCGAGCTCGACGCGCCGCTGACGCTCACCGTCGCCGGACGCGTCGACTCCGCCGCGTACGACGAACAGCGGGTGACCCTCGCCGAGGGCAGCCATCGGATCGAGTCGGGCACCACCCTGCGCTTTCCCCCCGGCGCCCAGGTCCCCGAGCGGGCCGCCACCGGGACCGATCCTCCTTCAGCCTTCGGCCGGGGGAACCCCCACGGCTGGTCGCAGCCGCTGGCCGGAGGCCGTGACGGCCACCAGCTGTACGCCACCTACGGGCTGATCCTCGCCACGTTCCTGGGCACGATGGGGCTTCCCCATGTCGCCGTCCGCTTCTACACCAGCCCCAACGGCCGCGCCGCGCGCCGCACCACCGTCGTCGTCCTCGGCCTCGTCGGCGTCTTCTACCTGCTGCCGCCGGTCTACGGCGCGCTCGGCCGGATCTACGCCCCCGAGCTGGCCCTCACCGGTGCCGCCGACGCCGCCGTGCTCGTCCTGCCCGACCGGATCATCGGCGGGGTCGCCGGGGACCTGCTCGGCGCGCTGCTGGCCGGCGGGGCGTTCGCGGCGTTCCTCTCCACGGCGTCGGGGCTCACCATGTCGGTCGCCGGTGTGCTGACCCAGGACGTGCTTCCCTCGCGCGGCGTACGCCACTTCCGGCTGGCGACCGTGCTCGCCGTGGCGGTGCCCCTGGCTGTCAGCGTGGTGGCCTCCAACGTGCCGGTGGCCGACGCGGTGGGGCTCGCGTTCGCCGTCTCCGCGTCCTCGTTCTGCCCGCTGCTCGTGCTCGGTATCTGGTGGCGGCGGCTCACCCCGCCCGGGGCGGTGGCCGGGCTCGTCGTCGGCGGCGGGTCCGCGCTCACCGCCGTCATGACGACCCGGGCCGGGCTCGCCCCCGACGGCTGGCCGCACACCCTGATGGCCTGGCCCGCTGTCTGGTCGGTCCCGCTCGGCTTCCTCACCATGGTGTCGGTGTCGCTGGCCACCGCGCGCCACATACCCGCCGGAACCCCGGCGATCCTCGCACGGCTGCACCTTCCCGAGGACCTCGCCGACCGACCGCAGCCGGAAGGGGCCGAGCGGTGAGCGGGGCGCACCTCGCGACGCTCACCGCCGCCGGCGTCGTGCTCCTCGCCGCCGGGGTCGCTCTCGGGCGGCTCTCCGTCCGGCGCGGCGGCAAGCCGGACCTCGACCTCGGCACCCCCGTCGAACGGGCCACCTTCCAGACCTTGCACACCGCCTCCCTCGCCGCGCCGCCGCTGCGCGCCGGGCTCACCGAGGACACCGCTCGCAAGGCCGCCCGCAGGCTGCGCTCCCTCCTCGGAACCGAGGCGCTCTGCCTCACCGACCGCGAGTCGGTGCTCGCCTGGGACGGTCCGGGCGGCGACCACCACCGCGCCCAGGTCATGGAACAGGTCGCCGGGCTCCTCGGGTCCGGCCGCGGCCAGAGCGCCCACATCGAGTGCGCCGATCCGGAATGCCCCCTGCGCTGGGCCGTGATCGCCCCACTCACCGGCGAGGAGGGTGTGCTCGGCGCGCTGGTGGCATACGGCTCGCGCGAGTCGGCGGTGCTGGTGCGGGCCGCGACCGAGGTGGCCCGCTGGGTCTCCGTACAGCTGGAGCTGGCCGAACTCGACCGCTCCCGCACCCGGCTCATCGAGGCGGAGATCCGGGTCCTGAGGGCTCAGATCTCCCCGCACTTCATCTTCAACTCGCTCGCGGCCATCGCGTCGTTCGTCCGCACCGACCCCGAGCGCGCCCGTGAACTCCTCCTGGAATTCGCCGACTTCACGCGCTACTCGTTCCGGCGCCACGGTGACTTCACCCACCTGGCCGACGAACTCCGGTCCATCGAGCAGTACTTGGCGCTCGCCGGGGCCCGGTTCGGTGACCGGCTCAAGGTGACGCTGCAGATCGCGCCCGAAGTGCTCCCGGTGACGCTGCCGTTCCTGTGTCTCCAGCCCCTGGTGGAGAACGCCGTCAAGCACGGTCTCGAGGATTCCACTGAGGCGTGCGCGGTCACGATCGCCGCCCGCGACGCGGGCTCCGAGGCCGTGGTCACCATCGAGGACGACGGGGTGGGCATGGAGCCGGACCTGCTGCGGGCGATCCTCGCGGGCGAGCGGCCCGCGTCGTCCGGCATCGGCCTGTCCAATGTGGACGAGCGGCTGCGCCAGGTGTACGGGGATGAGTACGGTCTCGTCGCCGAGACCGGCGTCGGCGCCGGGATGAAGGTCACGGTACGGATCCCGAAGTACCGCGCGGGCGTCCACCGGACCCCGAACCGTCCCGACCGTCAGTAGAGGTGGATGGCCAGGTGTCCCAGGGGGAGGCCCAACTGCCAGGCCGGCGTCCAGACCTGGTCCGCCTCCTCGACGGAGGACCCGGTCCCGCCGGGGGAGCGGCCCCTGAGATCGGTGGCGAGCATCTCCGTCGCCTCCAGCCTCCGCCAGACCTCCAGGGCCAGCAGGAGGTCGGGCCCCGGACCGTGGCGCCGGTCCCGCGCGGCTCGCTCGGCGAGGCGCGCGCGGACCCACTGCGGCCAGGGATGGTCGTACGACGTGCGCGAGAGCCACTCGTCGGGCCGGGCCGCCGCCCGGGCGCCGGCGCGCGCGTCCGCGTCGTCGCAGAGGTAGATGGTGAGTGCCAGGGTCTGTCTGCCGGCCTGGTACTCCAGCGAGCCCGGGTCCACGAGCCGGCCGGTGCGCAGCAGCTCGTCGGCCATGGACTCGGCGGACCACCAGGCCATGGGGACGGCGCAGGGGTCCTCTCCTCCGCCGGTGCCGTTCGTGCTCTCGGGCAGCAACGCTCCCACCTTCTCCCGGACGTCTTCGGGGCGGGCCCTCGTCGGGCCACACCGACCTAGACGACGAGCCTCCACCGTGAGACACGGGCGCGGGCCGCTCTTTGCTCAACTCGCGGGTGTGGTTTCGGATACGTTTTCCGGCCGCGCCGTGGCGGATGGGGAGCGGGGGGACGGCGGTGACGTACGGGACCTACGGGGCGGCTCACGAGCCGCCGCATGGCAGGGATATGACGATGCGTCAGCCAAGCAGGGCGTACACGGCGGTCGCGTGTGCGGCCGTCTCGTCCGAGTCCTCGGCGCGCATGGTGATGTCCGCGAATGCCATGCGCCGGCCGGTCTTGGTCAGCCGGGCGTGCACCAGGACGTCGGCGCCCAGTACCGCCCGCTGGAAGGTGATCGACTGTTGCACGGTCGTCATGGGGACGAAGCCGCCGCGCGCGGCCGACACCGCCACGACCGTCGCCGTGTCCGCGGCGGCCATCAGGGCCTGGCCGCTGAGCCCGCCGCCCTCGCGGGCGAGCCGGTCCGACCACGGGAGGCGCAGGACGGCTTCCTGTTCGCCGGTGTCGACCACGCAGAGGCCGAGATCGAGGACCCAGGGGGCGAAGTTGTCGGCGAGGATCTTTTCGGCGGCGGCGAGAGTCAGCGTCACAGGGGCATTGTGCGGGGGCGGTGGCGCGGGAGGGAAGGGCGCGCGGGCGGCGGTTCGCCGCCGGCCGGCGGAGCGATGCGCCCTTGGGGGGTGTTTGGGGCGTTCACCGGCCTTGATCCTTGACGGGGCCTTGCCTCCCCTGTGTTGTCAGACAGTCCGATCGTCGCACTCATGCATTCGGAGCTGGGCTGATGACCAAGCGCATGCGTCACGGAGCGGTGGCCGTCGCGGCCGCCCTGCTCGCGGCGGCGACCGGCTGTTCCGGCGTGAGCACGAACGCGGAAGGCGCGCTGCCCCGGGGGGAGTCCGGGCGCCCCACCGCCCCCTCGGCGGTCGGCGGCGGCGCCTCGGCGCCGGCCGGCTTCACCCTCGTCGCCTCGGGAGACGTCCTGCCGCACGACTCGATCATCCGCCGGGCCGCCGCCGACGCCGGCGGCTCTGGCTACGACTTCCGGCCCATGCTCGCCGGCGTCGCGCCGGTCGTCTCCGGGGCCGACCTGGCGATCTGCCACATGGAGACGGTGTACGGCGAGGAAGACGGCCCCTTCAGCGGCTACCCGGCCTTCGTCTCGCCGCCCCAGGTCGCCGCCGCGCTGCGGGCGACCGGCTACGACTCCTGCTCCACGGCCTCCAACCACAGTCTGGACGACGGCGCCGCCGGCCTGCGACGCACCCTGGACGCCCTCGACAAGGCGGGCGTCCGGCACGCGGGCTCCGCGCGGACCGCCGCCGAGGCCGCCCGCCCCACCCTGCTCAAGGCGGGCGGCGCGACCGTCGCACAGCTCGCCTACACGTACGCCACCAATGGCTACCCGCTCCCCGAGGGGCAGCCCTGGGCGGTCGACCTCATTGACCAGAACAAGATCATCGCCGATGCGAGGGAAGCCCGGAAGGCCGGTGCCGACGTGGTCGTGGTCAGCATGCACTGGGGCACCGAGTGGCAGACCGACCCCGACGAGCGCCAACTGACCCTCGGCAGGGCGCTCACCGCCTCCAAGACCGGCGCCCGGCCCGACATCGACCTGATCATCGGCACCCATGCCCACATCCCGCAGGCGTACGAGAAGGTCAACGGCACCTGGATCATCTACGGCATGGGCGACCAGATCGCCGGCGACATGTACAACTACTCCGGAAGGTTCGATCCACGGGGCAACCAGGGCACCCTCGGCCGCTTCACCTTCATGCCTCCCCGCACTCCCGGGGCGCGCTGGGACGTCACCAAGGCCGAGTTCCTCCCCCAGATGTTCGACCTCGATTCCGGCCGCGTGCTCAACCTCAACGCCGCCATCGACGCGGGCGCCGGCTTCACCGGCGTACGCAACTCGATCCGCGCGACCGTCCTCGGCCGGGGCGCGGCCAAGGACGGTCTGGTAATGGGCAAGTAGTGGCGGGGTGAGGGGGGAAGCAGAGGCCGGTCAGCCGCCGGGCGGTGGCTCCGGCGCCTCCTCCTCCGCCCTGGCCAGCTCCGACTTGCGGTACGAGTAGCCGAAGTACACGACCAGACCGACCAGGAACCAGACCGCGAACCGCACCCATGTCTGCCACTGCAGGAACGTGATCAGCCAGATCGAGAAGACCACGCCGAGCGCGGGCACCACCGGCATCCCCGGGCAGCGGAAGGTACGCGGCAGCTCGGGTCGCTTGTAGCGCAGCACGATGACCGCGACGCACACCACCACGAACGCGAGCAGGATGCCGATGTTGGTCAGCTCGGCCGCCTCGCCGATCGGCAGGAAGCCGGCGATGGCCGCGGAGGCGAAGCCGACGATCCAGGTCACCCGGGTCGGTACATGGCGCGTCTCGTGCGTCTTCGCGAACCACTTCGGCAGCAGCCCGTCGCGGCTCATGCTGAACCACACCCGGGTGACGCCGAGCATGAACGTGAACATGACGGTGAGGATGCCGATGATGGCACCGACCGCGATCACGTCCGCGAGCCCGCTGAGCCCCACCGCCTTGAACGCCGACGAGAACCCGCTCTCCTGGTCGATGTCCTTGTAGTTCTGCATGCCCGTCAGCACCAGACAGGCCAGGACGTACAGCACCATCGAGATGGCCAGCGAGTACAGGATCGCCTTCGGCATGTGGCGCTGGGCGTCCTTGGACTCCTCGGCCGCCGTCGACATGGCGTCGTACCCGAAGACCGCGAAGAACACCGTCGCCGCGCCGGTGAACGCGCCGCCGACGCCATAGGGGAAGAACGGGTCGTAGTTCGAGGTGTCGATGTGGAAGAAACCCACTCCGATCACCAGCAGCACCACCAACACCTTCAGCACCACTACGACCGTCTCGAAGCGGGCCGCGTTCTTGATGCCGAGCGTCAGCAGATAGGCGATCAGCAGACACAGCAGCGCCGCGAAGAGATCGACCCGGTGGCCGTCGCCGGTGCCCGGCGCGCCCAGCATCCAGGCGGGCAGCTCGGCGCCCATCTCCTCGATCAGGAAGCTGAAGTAGCCCGAGATCCCGATGGCGACGACCGCCACGATCGCGGTGTACTCGAGCAGCAGGTCCCAGCCGATGAACCAGCCGACCAGCTCGCCGAGGACCGCGTAGCCGTACGTGTACGCGGAACCGGCCTTGGGGATCAGCCCCGCGAACTCCGCGTAGCTGAAGGCCGCCGCCGCGCTGGCCACGCCCGCGATCAGGAACGACAGCAGCACCGCGGGCCCGGCCGTGCCGTTGGCGACCGTGCCGGCCAGCGTGAAGATGCCGGCGCCGATGATGCCACCGACGCCGATGGCGGTCAGCTGCCACAGACCCAGGGTCCGGGTCAGCCGCTGGTGGACGTCGGTCTCTTCGATCTGCTCGATGGGCTTGCGGCGCAGCACGCCGTGTCCCATCCGGAATCCGGCCATGGACGTCACCTCTTCGCAGACGGCATCGGCTGACGGCGGGCCATGATGGCCCACCGGCGCCGCCCACGGAAGACGGCACTCAGGCGATCGTCACGCACGCGCGACGACCACGAGCGCCGACACACGGTCCGCGCGGGCTACGGCACAACGGTCACCGGCCAGCGGCCGGCCTTCACCAGCCGCACCGCGACCGATCCGACGAGCCGGTGTCCCGCCGACTCCGACGCACCCACCACCACGGCATCCGCCTTGAGCTCGTCGGCCGCCCTCACCAGACCCGTGTACGGATCGCCGCGGAAGGTGTGGAACTCCCAACGGACCTCCCAGATCTCCCTGACCCGCTCGGCCGCCTCCCGGATCTCGGCCACCAGCCCCTCGGCGATCTCACCGGTGGTGTCCGCCACCGGCGCCCCGAGCGCCGCGCCGGCCGGCATCACCGGCTGGACGTACACCAGCGCCAGCAGCGCGTTCTGGCGGCGCGCCAGACCGCCCGCGTAGGCCGCCGCGCGCAGCGACGACTGCGATCCGTCGACGCCGGCCACGATCACCTTCGGACCGTCCGTCCCCCGCTCGAACCGCTCGGGCTGCCGCTGCTCACTCACACCACCAAGGCTACGGCCTGCCCTTTCGGATGGTGCCCGGCCCCTTCTCACCCGACAGGCGACCCCGGCGGGGGCTCCTTAGAGTCGGAGCATGAGTGTCAGCGTGGGGCAGCCCTCTCCCGCACCCTCTTCCGCCCGTGCCTCCGGCCCGGGACGCAGCGAATTCCTGAGCAAGGTCCCGAACGCCTTCGCCGTGTTCTTCTCCGGGCTCGGGCTCTTCTGCGCGCTGCTCTCCCTCGTTCCGCCCCTGCGCGCGGGACTGGGGCCGATCGTCCGGTTCCTCGACCGGGTCGCCGTCCCCGTGAGCGCCAACCTCGCCTACGCGGTCTTCCTGCTGCTGCTCGCCGCCGCAATCGGCGCCCGCAAGAAGGCGGCCTGGTGGCTGGTCGTCGCCTATCTGGCCCTGCTCCTCCTCTCCGACGTCCTGCTGCTCGCCTTCGACAGCGACTGGATCTGGATCCCCAACCTCGTCGTCAGCGCCGCCGCGCTGACGCTCCTGGTCCTCGGCCGCCACGAGTTCTACGCCAGGACCCGGCGCGGTGCCCTGCGGAGGGCGCTGCTCGTGCTGGTCCTCGGGCTCGCCGCCGGTGTGCTCGTGGCATGGGGCCTGATCGAGCTGTTCCCGGGCACGCTCCCGCGGGGGCAGCGGCTGCTGTGGGCGGCGAACCGGGTCCTCGGCGGGCTGGTGTCCGGCGAGCAGTTCGACGGGCGCCCGCCCCGGCTGCTCTTCTTCTTCCCCGGGCTCTTCGGCGCCCTCGCGCTGCTGGCGTCCGCCGCGACGCTCTTCCGCTCCCAGCGCATGGAAGCCGCCCTGCACGGAGACGAGGAGCCGCGCATCCGGGCCCTGCTCGGGGCGTACGGCTCCCAGGACTCGCTCGGTTACTTCGCCACGCGCCGCGACAAGGCCGTCGTCTTCTCGCCCAGCGGCAAGGCCGCCGTCACCTACCGCGTCGAGGCCGGCGTCTGCCTGGCCAGCGGCGACCCGGTCGGCGATCGTGAGGCATGGACACAGGCGATCGAGGCCTGGCTGGACGTCGCCCGCCGCTACGCCTGGGCCCCCGCCGTGATGGGGGCGTCCGAGGAGGGCGCGAGGGCCTACGCCCGCTCCGGACTCGGCGCCATCCAGCTCGGCGACGAGGCGATCCTGCAGGTCGCCCGCTTCGACCTGACCGGCCGTGAGATGCGGGTGACCCGTCAGGCTGTCAACCGGGTCGCGCGTACCGGCGCGAGCATCACCGTCCGCCGCCACACCCGGCTCACCGACGAGGAGATGCGCCGCATCGTCGACCGGGCCGACGCCTGGCGCGACACCGAGACCGAACGCGGCTTCTCCATGGCCCTGGACCGGCTCGGCGACCCCGCCGACGGTGACTGTCTGCTGGTCGAGGCCTTCGACGGCCAGGGCGAACTGATCGCGCTGCTCTCCTTCGTCCCCTGGGGGCGCGACGGTATCTCGCTCGACCTGATGCGCCGTGACCGCACCGCCCCCAACGGCGTCATGGAGTTCATGGTCGCCGAGCTGTGCGCGGCGGCCCCGAAGCTCGGGGTGCGCCGGATCTCCCTCAACTTCGCCGTGTTCCGCTCGGTCTTCGAGGAGGGCGCCAGGATCGGCGCCGGCCCCGTCCTGCGCGCCTGGCGGAGGCTGCTGCTCTTCTTCTCCAAGTGGTGGCAGCTGGAGGCGCTGTACCGGTCCAATGTGAAGTACCAGCCCGAGTGGTATCCCCGCTTCCTCTGTTACGGGGACGCCGGCTCCCTCGCCCGGATCGGCCTCGCCTCGGGCATCGCCGAGGGCTTCGTCTCCGTACCGAGCCTGCGCAAGCTCTGGGGCAAGGGCCGCCCCAGGGGCGTCACCAACCCCGTCACCACCGAGGGCCTGCCGTCGATCGACTCCCTCGGGCTGACCGGACCCGACGCCTCGGCGGCGGAGCGGGAGCGGCGGCTGCCCGAGCAGGTGCGGATCCGTCACCGCAAGCTGGAGCGCCTGCGCGCCGACGGCGTCGACCCGTATCCCGTCGGGATCGCACCGCGCACCGCCACGCTCGCCGAGGTCACCGCCGCCCGGCGCGGCGAGCGGGTCACCGTCGCCGGACGTGTCATGGCCGTACGCGACTTCGGGGGAGTCGTCTTCGCCGTGCTGCGCGACTGGTCGGGGGACCGGCAGCTCCTCCTCACCCGGGACGGCTCCGGCCCCGGTGTACTGCGCCGTTTCACCCGTGACATCGACCTCGGCGACCATGTCGCCGCCACCGGTGACATCGGCGCCAGTGACCGCGGCGAGATCTCCGTCCTCGTCACCGACTGGCAGCTCACCGCCAAGTGCCTGCGGCCCCTGCCCGACAAGCGGCGCGGGCTCGCCGACCCGGAGGCGCGCGTGCGCCGCCGCTATCTCGACCTCGTCGCCCGCCCGGACGCCCGCGACGTCGTACGCGCCCGCTCCACCGCCGTCCAGGCGCTGCGCCAGGGCCTCCTGGACCGCGGCTATCTGGAGGTCGAGACCCCGATGCTCCAGCAGATCCACGGCGGGGCCAACGCCCGCCCCTTCACCACCCACATCAACGCCTACGACCTCGACCTCTATCTGCGGATCGCGCCCGAGCTCTACCTGAAGCGGCTGTGCGTGGGCGGCCTGGAAAAGGTGTTCGAGATGGGCCGCACCTTCCGCAACGAGGGCGTCTCCTACAAGCACAACCCGGAATTCACGATGCTCGAGGCCTATCAGGCCTTCGCCGACTACGACGTGATGCTCGAGCTGACCCGCGAGCTGATCCAGGGCGCGGCCGTCGCCGCCTTCGGCGCCCCCGTCGCCCACAAGGCCGGCCCGGACGGAAAGCTGGAGGTGCACGACATCTCCGGGCCCTGGCCGGTGAGGACGGTGTACGGCGCGGTGTCCGAGGCGCTCGGGGAGGAGGTCGACGCCGGTACCGACGAACGGGTCCTGCGCACGCTGTGCGACCGCGCCGGGGTGCCGCACACGCCCGACGACAGCCGCGGGGACGTCGTCCTGGAGATGTACGAGCGGCTGGTCGAGGAGCGGACCAAGGTGCCCACCTTCTACAAGGACTTCCCGACCGACGTCTCCCCGCTGACTCGGCAGCACCGCCACGACCCGAGGCTCGCCGAACGCTGGGACCTGGTCGCCTTCGGCACCGAACTCGGCACGGCCTACTCGGAGTTGACCGACCCGGTGGAGCAGCGGCGCCGGCTGACCGCGCAGTCGCTGCTCGCCGCCGGTGGCGACCCGGAGGCGATGGAGCTCGACGAGGACTTCCTCGACGCCCTGGAGTACGCGATGCCGCCGACCGGCGGGCTCGGGATCGGGGTCGACCGGCTGGTCATGTTCCTCACCGGGCTCACCATTCGCGAGACGCTGCCGTTCCCTCTGGTGCGGCGGCACTGAGCCGGCCCGGCCCGGCGATGGGCTCATCGGGTGTTTTCGGTGCCCCGGCACCGTGTTGCCCCGGCGTGGCGACATCCGCCATGCGAGCCATTAGTCATGAAAAACGATGAGATGCCCCCGCGGCGCAGGGCGGTTCTGCGCCTCGCCGCCGCGCTCGGGGCCACCGCCACGGTCGGTGTCTTCGCCGCCGAGCGGGCCGCGACCCCCGGCCGGGCCCCCGCCGTCCCGCACGTGGCGGCGGGCCCCCCGGTCAAGGCCCGCCTCCGCCCCTCCACGTACCGTCTCCAGCCCATGACCGCGGCCACGCCTCCGCGTTTCCGCCGGGCGCTTCCGCCGGTCCGCCAGCGGCCGTTCCTGCGGATGTCCGGCGTCGGCCGGTCGATGGTGCTCACCTTCGACGACGGGCCCGACCCCCGCTACACCCCCGGCATTCTGCGCACCCTGCGCCAGTACGGCGTCCGCGCGATGTTCTTCGTCTGCGGCGAGATGGCCGTCGAGCACCCCGACCTGCTGAAGCAGATGGCCGACGACGGCCATGTCGTCGGCAACCACACCTGGTCGCACCCGCTCGTCCCGAAGCTCGCCCCGTCCCGTATCCGCAAGGAGCTGGGCAGCACCAGCGAGGTGGTCGAGAAGACCCTCGGCAGCCCCCCGCTCTGGTACCGGGCCCCCTACGGGGCGTGGAACCGGCACTCGTTCGAGATCGGCGCCGAGCTGGGCATGGAGCCGCTCGCCTGGACCTGCGACACCCTCGACTGGGAGGAGCCCGGTACCGACGCGATCGTGCGCAGGGTCCTGGACGGCGCGGGTCCAGGCGTTGTCGTGCTCTCGCACGACGCGGGCGGCGACCGCTCCCAGAGCGTCGCCGCCTTGCGCCTCTATCTGCCTGAACTGCTCGACGCGGGGTACCGGATCACGGTGCCCCCCCGCTGACCGCCGGGCGGCGGCCGCTCAGCGCGTGGCGACCATCCGGGCGAAGACCACCACATTGCCCGAGTAGCCGCTGCCCCTCGAGTAGCCGCCGCCGCAGGTGATCACCCGGAGCTCGGCGTGCCCGGAGTCGCCGTAGACCTGGAGGCCGGGGAAGTTGTCCTTCGCGTACACCTCCACGCCGTACACCTCGAAGACGGCGACCCGGCCGTCGTACCGCTCCACCTCGACGTGCTGGCCCTTCTCCAGGGAGCCGAGACCGTAGAAGACGGCCGGACCCGAGGCGTTGTCGACATGGCCGACGATCACGGAAGTGCCGCGCTGGCCGGGCGCGATGCCGTTCTGGTACCAGCCGGCCATGTTCGAGTCCTGCGGCGGCGGAGCCTGGATCCAGCCGTTCGGGTCCAGACCGACGTCCATGATCGCGGCGTCGACCCGGATGGCGGGCATCTTGATCCTCGACGCGGGGGCGTACGGCAGCGTCTGCAACGAGGCCGGCGGGGTGGGCGCCGAGCCGAGGGGGCGGGTGTCGGGCGCGGCCGCGGCGGCGGGCTGGGGCGGACCCATGCTCGCGTCCACGCCGTTGCGCATCATCGCCATGCCGGAGAGCATGACGAGAGCCAGGGCGCCCCAGGGCGAGCGCCGCTTGAAAAACTCCGAGCCGCCGAAATGCAGGCCCATGGTTCTCCTTTCGTGACATCTGCTCGCACGGTAAGCGCACGATGCCGAACCGGCGATCGGGGAGGGGCGAACGGGTGGCGGGTGACAGGGGGATGGCCCATCCGAGTATTCGCCATATAAAAGTTCTGACGGGCTGTGACCTGCGGGTCCGTCAGGTTCGCGGCCCCCGGCGCGGCGTGTCGGCTCACCGGAGTGGACCAGTGCCGACATGCGAGACGTGCCCGCATTTGTGAGGGTTCGTCATGAAAGGCGTACTCGTCGAATCTCCCGGAGCACCGCTTTGGGGCGCCTTTCGCTGGAGGTTCCACAATGCGTGCTGCACGCACTCTGGCGGTGGCCGCCACCGCCTGCGCGACCCTCGGGCTCATGGCCCCCGTCGCGCTCGCCGTCAACGGGGGCAGCGGGGGCACCGGTCCACGCGATGTCACCGTCACGCCCTTCTCGGTCCACCAGGGGTCGACCCTGACCATCACCGCACGGGGCTGCAACCGCGGGGGCACGGTCACGTCGAACGCGTTCCCGACGACGACCCTCTCGTCCAGCTCCAACGGCATCTCGACCGCAGTCGCCCGTATCTTCGACAGCGCGACGCCCGGTCAGTACAACCTGGCTGTCCGGTGCAACGACAGCAGCGCGGTAGCCACCGCCCAGTTCACCGTGCTGTCCGGGCGCGGCGCGATGGGCGGCCTCGGCGGCTCGCTCGGCCCGAGCTCCACGGAGATGGCGGTCGGCGGCGGCCTGGTCGCCGTGGCCGCCCTCGGCGGCGGTGTCTTCGTCGCCCGTCGCCGCCGTCTGGCCGGCGGAAAGGTCTGACCGGCCGAACCTCCCGGTCCGAGTACGCCCGTCGCCCCCGAGTCCTCGCCAGGACCCGGGGGCGACGGGCGTGCTGCTGCAGCCTGCGCGCGGCGCGTGAGACGTCAGTGCCGGCGCTCCTCGGCACGGCGCCGCAGCACGTAGATGACGCCGGTGGCCGCCACGACCACGAGGCCGGTGCCCGCGGCGAGCATCCCGGTGTTCATCCCGCTGACGGCGCCGCCGAAGCCGCCCCGGACGCCCCGCGACGGGGTGAGCGCGGTCGAGCTGATCGTCGGCGTCGGCGTGGTCGTCGCGCCGCCGGCGATGGTGAGGTCGAGGGTGCCCGTCGTGCTGCCGCTGCAGACGAAGTGCACCGTGTACACGGCGCCTCGCTTGGCGTCCAGGTCCACCGTGGCCGTCGCGGAACTTCCGGGCGGGATCGTCACCGTGTCGAAGACGCCCGAGGACGCCGTGGCGGTGGTGGCGCAGCCGGGCGCCGCCAGGGTGACCCGGCCGCCCGGGGCGACCGTCGAGGGCGTGATGACGAAGTCGCCCGGAGCCTTCGCGGTGTCGGCCGCGGACGCGGCGGGAGCGGTCAGGGCGAGTGCGGCCGCTCCCAGCAGAGCGGCTGATGCGGCACGTATCGCGCGCATGGTGAATCCTCCGGGTCTCCGAGGAGCAGCTGCGGAAGGGGTTTCCACAAATCGCGGGAAATGCACCTCGATACCCGAAACGCTAGGAGCCCACTACCACAGCCGCGATCCCAGACGGGCGAATGGGGCACCGCTGTCGCCCATTCGGCCCTCGGTCACCCTCTGATGTGCGGAAACAGGTCGAGGAACGGCCCCGCCGTCGCGGAGATGCCCCGCCCGAACGGCGCGTCGAAGTCCCAGATCAGGAAGAGCAGAAAGGCGATCAGCGCGCTGAAGAGGCCGGCGAGCAGCAGCTCTCTGAAGGTCCGCCGGATCTGCAGCGTGAAGATCAGACCGACGGTCACGAGCGCGCCGGTGATCAGACCGAACCAGACGACCCCGGGCATGGTCGCCCCGGCGCTCTCCCCCCGGGCGCCACGGGCGTCGTCCACCGCCGCCACCAGGTCCACCAGCGGCTGGTACGCCTGGCCCTCGTGGTCGTTGGCGGGCTTGTAGTCGGTGACCCCCCGGCGCACCCGCTCCAGCAGTTCCGTGCCCTCCTCCGTGAGCTCCCCGTGCGTGGACATGTGGTCCCACTCCTTGGTCACCACCTGCGTCGCGTACGCGTCGGTGTCGGCCCGGATCCGCTGACGGACCGCCTCCGGATACACCTCGACGCGCGCCGAGATCTCGTGCAGCGCCTGCGCTTCGTGGCGCACGGTGTCCTGGGCGGCGCCGCGCGCCTCCCACACGCCGGCGATGGCGAGACCGAGGACAATCGCGTAGACCACGCCGATCATCATCGTCATGTACTCCATGACGTCCGGGGTCTCGGACGGATCGTCGTCGTCGCCGACCCGGCGGTGGTTGATCACGACGATGGTGAGCACGACGGCGCACGCGGCGGCCATCGCGATGGTCAGAACAAGCCATTCCGACAAGGAGAACCTCCGGCTCAGCGGGAACGGGGGCGCAGCGCGGCCGTCGCGAGCACCGCGGGGGCGGTGACCAGGAGCGTCATCGACACCAGGGAGGGGCCTCCCTTGGGTTCGGGACGCCGAAGGGGCCGGTAGACCGGCAGGGCGACGGGGGTCGGCGCGGGGGGTTTGGGCCGCACGGACGGTTCGGGGGACGGCGGGGGTGCCGGGGGAGGGGGTGGCGGAGGCGGTGGGGGCGGTGGTGGCGGAGCGACCCGTACGGGAGGAGGGGGCGGCGGCGGAGCCGGTTTCGGCTTCGGAGGCCGGGGCTTGGGAGCGGGAGGCGGCCCCGCCCTACAGGTGGCCGACCCCGCGATGGCGACCGACGACCCGGGATCCTCCCCGATCGTGGCGATGGTGCAGTTGTCGGAGACAGCGGCGGCGACGGCGTCGGCGTCGGGCGGTGCGGCCAGGAGCCACAGGAACGCGACGGCCGCCATCGTCCGGGCGACTTGGGATCCGTACACCCGATGAGCATGGTCAGCCGGGTCGGTGGATACGCCGTGAGCGGCGACGATTCCCCGGATGGAGGGGTTCTGCGCCGGACGTGTTTGGAGCCGTCCGGGAAATTCTTTCCCCGACCGTTGAACACCAGGCACGCGGTCGCCCGTACCTAGGGCCATGAGCGGCACACAGAGGCGCCGCAACCGGATAGAACCCCTTGGGAGTTGACATGAAGACCTGGCGTAACGCCTCTCTCGCGCTGACCGCGGCGGCCGTGCTCGCGCTGACGACGGCGTGCGGTCAGGACAAGGGCGACGAACGTCTGGGGGGACAGTCGGTCGGCGCCGCCAACCCGGCCCAGGCCCCCGCCGAGAACGGCTACGGCTCCGACAGCGGCTACGGCGCCGACACCGGGACCCAGGCCGCCAAGCCGGCGGGTCAACTCGCGGTCTGGGACAGCAAGAAGCTCGGCAAGGTGGTCACCGACAGCCAGGGCTTCACCCTCTACCGCTTCGACAAGGACACCGCGAGCCCGCCGAAGGCGACGTGCGAGGGGGAGTGCGCCAAGGCCTGGCCGGTGGTCTCCGCCGGTGACGCGAAGGTCCCGGCCGGCACGGACGCCGCCCTGCTCGGCGAGGTGACCCGCGCCGACGGCACCAAGCAGCTCACCCTCGGGGGCTGGCCCATGTACCGCTACGCCAAGGACACCAAGCCCGGAGACGCCAACGGCCAGGGCGTGGGCGGCACCTGGTACGCCGCGGCCCCCGACGGGAAGAAGGCCGCCCCGGCGGCCGGCGGCGGCGGCGAGGGCGACGGCTACGGGGGCGGCGAGGAGAGCGGCCAGGAGGGCTCCGCCGATCTGGCCGGCCTCTCCGTCCGCAAGGACCCCAAGCTCGGTGACGTCGTGGTCGATTCCAAGGGCATGACGGTCTATCGCTTCAAGAAGGACTCCGCCTGGCCGATGAAGACGGCCTGCACCGGAGCCTGCCTGGAGAAGTGGCCGGTGGTGGCCCCGGTCGAGAAGAACGACACCGAGGGCATCATCAAGAAGGGCTTCGTCACCTTCGCCCGTCCTGACGGCGTCAAGCAGCAGACCATCGACTGCTGGCCGATCTACACCTTCTCGGGCGACCAGAAGCCCGGTGACACCAACGGCCAGGGTGTCGGCGGCACCTGGTACGCCGTCTCCCCGCAGGGAAAGCTGGTCGGAGCGCCCAAGTAGGTCCCCCACGCCGCGACTCCGGCCCGCCGGCCCACTGTCACACCCCCCCGGGGTGGCGGTGGGCCGGCCGCATGCGACCCTTTGTGTCGGTCTGTTCGGGCCGCGACGCGTCCGTCGGAAGCCGCACGTGCCAATGGCGTGTGACCAAGAACGGACCGTGAATTTCCGTTTCCGCTCGCTCTCTTGGCGGGCGATCAGTAGCCTCGGCTCGAACACCCGGCCAGGAACATGGCCGCACCCCCCGTGGCGACTTGTTGGAGACATCGATGGAGCGTCCCGCCTGGGCCCCGCCGGGCATCGACATTTCGGTGCCGAGCGTGTCCCGCATGTATGACTTCTATCTGGGCGGTTCGCACAATTTCGAGGTTGACCGGGCGGCCGCCCGCAAGGCCATGGAGTTCATGCCGGGGCTGCCGAAGATCATGCAGGCGAATCGTGCCTTCATGCGCCGCGCCGTCCGCTTCGCCGTCGACGAGGGCATCACCCAGTTCCTCGACATCGGCTCCGGCATACCGACGTTCGGCAATGTCCACGAGGTCGCGCAGGCCGCGAGCCCCGAGGCCCGGGTGGTGTACGTCGACTACGACCCGGTCGCCGTCGCGCACAGCCAGGCCGTGCTGGAGGGCAACGACCGCGCCACCGTCGTCGCCGCCGACCTGCGCAAGCCGCGGGACATCATCGACAACCCCGGGGTCGGCGAACTCCTCGACCTGGACCAGCCGGTGGCCCTGCTGCTCGTCGCCGTACTGCACTTCCTGGAGGACGAGGACGAGCCCCTGCGGGCCGCCGCGGAGCTCCGCGACGCCCTGGCGCCCGGCAGCCTGGTCGTTCTCACCCACGCCTCCTACGACGGCATCCCGCTGCCCCAGGAGCAGGCGGGCGGCGTCGTCGACGTCTACCGCAATGCGCGCAGCCCACTGGTGATGCGCTCCCGCCCGGAGATCGCCGCCTTCTTCGAGGGATACGAACTGGTCGAGCCCGGCCTGGTCTCCATGCCGCTGTGGCGTCCCGACGGACCGGTCGACCAAGAGGATCCATACGCCTTCTCGGGCTTCGCAGGGGTGGGGCGCAAGGCGTGAAGATGCCGTCGCAGGCATCCGGTTCCGCGGCGGAACCCGACGGCCTGGAGGACAGACTCAGACGGTTCGTGACGATCTGGAGCCGGGCGATCTTCCCGCTCACGGCGACGTCACTCACCCGCGCCGAGTTCGAGGAACATCTGCTGCCCTTCGCCCGCGAGTTGTGCGACGCGCTGCACGCCAGACCCTTCGACACCGCCCCCGCCCACCGGGTCGGCGCCGCGCTGGTCGCCGCGCACTGCACCGACGCCGACGCCCTCAGCCGGACGCTCGGGGTCATCGACTCCTACCTGGTGCTGTACTGCGGTAGGGAACAGCGCACGACCGCCGAGGACCTGAGAGCCCGCTGCGCCCGCCTCCAGCACGCGCTGGCCGCCGGCTTCGCCCACACCCTGCGCGAGCGCACCCGCTCCGAGCAGGAGGCCATCGCCCGCTCGGCGCTCCTGGCCCGCATCGACGCCCAACACGCCCTGCACGCCACCGAGGCGCGCTTCCGGGCCGTCTTCGAAGGCGCGGCCATTGGCATCGGCATCGCCGACCTCGAGGGAAACGTCCTGGAGGTCAACGACGCCCTCACCCGGATGTTCGGCGGCCTCGAACACACCGTGCGCAGCCGCAACGTCAACGAGTGGGTGCATCCCGAGGACGCCCCGCACGTCTGGAAGCTCTACAGCGAGCTGGTCCGCGGCGAACGCGACCACTACCGGGTCGAGAAGCCGTACTACCGCGGCGACGGGACCGTCCTGTGGACCAATCTGACGGTCTCGCTGCTCCGCGACGCCGACGGCCGCCCGCAGTACCAGCTGGCGCTCATGGAGGACACCACCGAGCGGCGGCTGCTCAACCTCCGGCTGCGCTACGAAGCCACCCATGACGCGCTCACCGGACTGCCCAACCGGACCCTCTTCTTCGAACGCCTCGACAAGGCGCTCACCGCCGCCGGGAACACCCGCTTCGGCCTCTGCTACCTCGACCTCGACGGCTTCAAGGCCATCAACGACAGCCTCGGCCACTCCGCCGGGGACCGTCTCCTGGTCGAGGTCGCCGACCGGCTGCAGAGCTGCGCCACCGCGCCCGGGGAGATGGTCGCCCGGCTCGGCGGTGACGAGTTCGTGGCGCTCACCACCGGACCCGACACCCAGGCCGAGGTCGCCGAGCTCGCCCACCGCATCCTGGGCGCCCTCGCCACCCCCATCCGGCTCGACGGCCGCGAACTGACCGTGCGCGGCAGCGTCGGCGTCGTCGAGGGCCCGGCCGGCGAACGGACTTCCGCCGAGGTGCTGCGCAGCGCCGACATCACCATGTACCGGGCCAAGTCGGCGGGCGGCAACCGTTTCGAGCTGGCCGACCCGGAGGCGGACGCCCGCGCCATCACCCGCCACGGCCTGACCACCGCGCTGCCCGCGGCGCTGGAGCGCGGCGAGTTCTTCATCGAGTACCAGCCGCTGGTGCATCTCGGCGACGGGAGCGTCCACGGGGCGGAGGCGCTGGTCCGCTGGTGCCATCCGCAGCACGGCGTCCTCGGCCCCGACCGCTTCATCCCGCTCGCCGAGCACACCGGGCTGATCGTGCCGCTCGGCCGCTGGGTCCTCCAGGAAGCCGTACGCCAGGCCCGGTACTGGCAGCGGAGGCACTCCGACGGCGGCCCGCTGCGGATCAACGTCAATCTGTCCCCCACCCAGCTGCACCACCCGGGCCTCGTCGCGGACACCGTCGACGTCCTGGAGCGCTCCGGACTCGAACCGGGCGCCCTGTGCCTCGAGGTCACCGAATCGGCGCTGATCGGCGCCGACGAGGACCTCCTCAAGCCGCTGCGGCAGCTGGCGGACATGGGCGTGGACATAGCGCTGGACGACTTCGGCACCGGCTACTCGAACCTGGCCAACCTGCGCCGGCTGCCGGTGAGCGTCCTGAAGCTGGACCGTTCCTTCACCCAGGGCATGCAGCGGCATCCCGCCGACCCGGTCGACCTGAAGATCGTCGAAGGGATCGTGTCGCTGGCGCACAGCCTGGAGCTCGCGGTGACGGTGGAGGGCGTGGAGACGGGCGCCCAGGCGGAGCAGCTGCGCGAACTCGGCTGCGACACGGCCCAGGGCTGGTACTACGCCCGCCCCGGCGCCCCGGACCGGATCCACTCACTGGTCCTCGCCGACGCGGTCTGACCCGGCCCCGGGGCCGTCCGCCACGAGTCCGACGCGGCCCGACCCGGCCCCGGGGCCGTCCGCCGGCGCCCTACCACTGGGCCCGCGAGGCCAGCAGTACCTTCTGGAGCTCGCGGGCCGCACGCGGCGGCGCCACGTCGCTGCGGTGTGCCAGCGCGATGGTCCGCCGCAGCCCGGGCCTGGCGAGCGCGGTCACCCGCAGGTCGCGGCCCGCCCTGGCCGCGACCATGGCCGGGACCACGGCGACGCCGAGACCCGCCCGTACGAACCCGAGCACCGCGTCCATCTCGCCGCCCTCCACCGTGAACGACGGCTCGAAGCCCTCGGCCCGGCAGGCGGCGACGGTCAGCTCGCGCAGGTCGTAGCCGTGCCGGAACATCACCAGCGGCTGGTCGCGCAGATCCGCGATGCGCACCGGCCGGCCCGGCGCGTCCGCCGTCGCGGAGGCGCCGCCCGGATGAAGGCCGGGAGGAGAGACCACCACCAGGTCCTCGCGCAGCAGCTCGACCGTGGTCAGCGCGGGGGAGGGCGTCGGCAGCGGCAGCACCACCAGCGCCAGATCGAGCGCGCCGCGCGCCAGCTCCCGTACCAGGTCGTGCGAGCCGCTCTCCTCGATCAGCAGCCGGACACCGGGGTGCTGATCATGGAAGGAGCGCAGGACGTCGGGCAGCAGTCCGGTGCACAGGCTCGGCGTCGCCCCGAGCCTGACCCGTCCCCGGCGCAGCTGGGCCAGCTCCTGGATCTCGTGCCGCGCGGTGTCGGTGTCGGCGAGGATCCGGCGGGCGAGGGGCAGCAGCGCCTCGCCCGCGTCAGTGAGGGCGATATTGCCCCTGGCCCGGCTGAAGAGCTCGGCGCCCAGCTCCTGCTCGAGCGCCCTGATCTGCTGCGACAACGATGGCTGAGAGACATGGACCCGTTCGGCGGCGCGGGTGAAGTGACGGGTCTCCGCGACGGCGACGAAGTAGAGCAGCTGCTGGAATTGCATACACCACACGATAAGTGGTCGATAGGCATTGCCTATGGAGATGAGCCAGACCATGTCTTGGACCTCTCGGGGCCTCCGGCCCTAGCGTCAGGTCCATGGCTCTGGCAACGCGGACGGATCGACAACCGTCCCCCACACGCACCTTCTGGGGATCGACCCTCGGCAAGAAGACGGTCATGGCCGTGAGCGGCCTGATCATGCTCGGCTACCTGGTCGCCCATGTGATGGGCAATCTGAAGGTGTTCTTCGGCCCCGCGGAGTTCAACGCCTACGGCCACTGGCTGCGCGTCATGGGCGCCCCCGTCCTGCACCACGAGTGGGCCCTGTGGCTCGTCCGAATCGTGCTCCTCGCCGCCGTCGTCGGCCATGCCGTCTCCGCGTACCAGCTCAGCAGGCGTGACATCAGGGCCAGGCCCACCGCCTACGCCCACAAGCGCGCGCGGGCGAGCTACGCCACCCGCACCATGCGCTGGGGCGGTGTCATCGTCGCCCTCTTCATCGTCTGGCACGTGCTCGACCTGACCACCGGCACCGTCCACCCGGGCGGATTCCAGGAGGGCCATCCGTACCAGAACGTCGTGGACACCTTCTCCACCTGGTACGGCAACGTGATCTACATCGTCGCGATGCTGGCCGTCGGCCTGCACGTCCGGCACGGATTCTGGAGTGCCGCCCAGACCCTCGGCGTGGGCAACGCCGCCCGCGAACGCGCGCTGAGATTCCTCGCCAACGCCCTCGCGCTGGTGCTGACCGCGGGCTTCATCTCCGTACCCGTCGCCGTCATGACCGGAGTCGTGAGCTGACATGAACTTTTCCGACTACATCACCGGCGAACCCGTCGTCGACAGCAAGGCCCCCTCGGGTCCCGTCGCCGAGCGCTGGGACAAGCGCCGCTTCGAGGCCAAGCTGGTCAATCCGGCCAACCGGCGCAAGCACACGGTCATCGTCGTCGGCACCGGCCTCGCGGGCGGGTCGGCCGGCGCCACTCTGGCCGAACAGGGCTACCACGTCGTCCAGTTCTGCTATCAGGACTCTCCGCGCCGCGCCCACTCCATCGCCGCCCAGGGCGGCATCAACGCCGCCAAGAACTACCGCAACGACGGCGACTCCATCCACCGGCTCTTCTACGACACCGTCAAGGGCGGCGACTTCCGCGCCCGGGAGTCCAACGTCCACCGGCTGGCGCAGATCTCGGTGGAGATCATCGACCAGTGCGTCGCCCAGGGCGTGCCCTTCGCCCGCGAGTACGGCGGTCTCCTCGACACCCGCTCCTTCGGCGGCGTCCAGGTCTCCCGTACCTTCTACGCCCGGGGCCAGACGGGCCAGCAGCTCCTCCTCGGCGCCTACCAGGCGCTCTCCCGGCAGATCGCCTCGGGCGGCATCGAGATGCACCCGCGCACCGAGATGCTGGACCTCGTCGTCGTCGACGGCCGGGCGCGCGGCATCGTCGCCCGCGACCTGATCACCGGAGAGATCTCCACCCACTTCGCCGACGCGGTGGTCCTCGCCTCGGGCGGCTACGGCAATGTCTTCTATCTGTCGACCAATGCCATGAACTCCAACGCGACCGCCGTCTGGCGGGCGCACCGGCGCGGCGCGTACTTCGCCAACCCCTGCTTCACCCAGATCCACCCCACCTGCATCCCGCGCACCGGCGACCACCAGTCCAAGCTGACCCTGATGAGCGAGTCGCTGCGCAACGACGGCCGCATCTGGGTCCCCAAGGCGCAGGGCGACACCCGTCCGGCGAACGAGATCCCCGAGGACGAGCGCGACTACTACCTGGAGCGCGTCTACCCGTCCTTCGGCAACCTCGTCCCCCGCGACATCGCCTCCCGCGCCGCGAAGAACGTCTGCGACGAGGGGCGCGGTGTGGGCCCCGGCGGCCAGGGCGTCTACCTCGACTTCGCCGACGCCATCAGGCGGATGGGCCGCGAGGCCGTCGAGGAGAAGTACGGCAACCTCTTCGAGATGTACGCGCGGATCACCGCGGAGAACCCGTACGAGACGCCGATGCGGATCTACCCCGCCGTGCACTACACGATGGGCGGTCTGTGGGTCGACTACGACCTCCAGACCACCGTCCCCGGCCTCTTCGCCATCGGCGAGGCCAACTTCTCCGACCACGGTGCCAACCGGCTCGGCGCCTCCGCGCTGATGCAGGGCCTCGCCGACGGATACTTCGTCCTGCCGTCGACGATCAACGACTACCTGGCCCGCAACCCCCACGCGCAGCAGGTCACGCCCGACCACCCCGCCGTCCAGGAGGTGCTGGCCGAGACCCAGGACCGGCTGAACCTGCTCCTCGCCGTCGACGGAGACCGGACCCCGGACTCCTTCCACCGCGAACTCGGCGAACTGATGTGGGAGTTCTGCGGGATGGCGCGTACCGAGGACGGCCTGCGCAAGGCGCTCGACCGGATCCCGCAGATCCGCGAGGAGTTCTGGCGCCGGATCAAGGTTCCCGGCACCGGCGAGGAGTTCAACCAGTCGCTGGAAAAGGCCAACCGCGTCGTCGACTACCTCGAACTCGCCGAGTTGATGTGCCTCGACGCACTGCACCGGGAGGAGTCCTGCGGCGGGCACTTCCGAGAGGAGTCCCAGACCCCGGACGGCGAGGCCGCCCGCCGGGACGAGGAGTTCTCCTACGCCGCCGCCTGGGAGTTCCAGGGCACCGGCGACGCCCCCGTCCTGCACAAGGAAGACCTCGTCTTCGAGTACGTCCACCCCACCCAGCGGAGCTACGCATGAGGCTCACCCTGCGCGTCTGGCGCCAGAAGAACGCCGACGCCCCCGGCGCCATGGCCACCTACGACGTCGACAACATCTCCTCCGACATGTCGTTCCTGGAGATGCTCGACACCCTCAACGAGGACCTCATCCTGCGCGGCGAGGAGCCGGTCGCCTTCGACCACGACTGCAGGGAGGGCATCTGCGGTGCGTGCAGCCTCGTCATCAACGGCGACGCCCACGGCCCCGAGCGCACCACCACCTGCCAGCTCCACATGCGGTCCTTCCAGGACGGCGACACCATCGACGTCGAGCCCTGGCGCGCCTCCGCGTTCCCGGTCGTCAAGGACCTGGTCGTGGACCGGTCCGCGTTCGACCGGATCATCCAGGCCGGCGGCTACATCAGCGCCCCGACCGGTGCGGCCCCGGACGCCCACGCGACCCCGGTGCCCAAGTCCGACGCGGACTTCGCCTTCGAGCACGCCGAGTGCATCGGCTGCGGCGCCTGCGTCGCCGCCTGCCCCAACGGCTCGGCGATGCTCTTCACCTCGGCGAAGATCAACCATCTCAATGTGCTGCCGCAGGGCGCACCGGAGCGCGAGACCCGCGTCCTCGACATGGTCGCCACCATGGACGCGGAGGGCTTCGGCGGCTGCACCCTCACCGGCGAGTGCGCGACGGCCTGCCCCAAGGGCATCCCGCTGCCGTCGATCGCGGCGATGAACAAGGAGTGGCTGCGGGCGAACCGCAAGGTCCGCCGCTGACGCGGGCGTTCAGTGGCCCAGGGCGCGGGCGAGGTAGGGAGCCGTGCGGCTCCCCTCCGCCCGCGCGACCCGGCCCGGTGTGCCGGTGGCGACGATCCTGCCTCCCTCGTCGCCACCACCCGGCCCCAGGTCGATCACCCAGTCCGCCTCGGCGACCACGTCCATGTCGTGCTCCACGACCACCACCGAGTGGCCCGCGTCCACCAGCTGGTGGAGCCGGCGCATCAGCACGTCCACATCGGCCGGGTGCAGACCGGTCGTCGGCTCGTCCAGGACGTACAGAGTGTGGCCGCGACGCTGCCGCTGCAGTTCGGCGGCGAGTTTGATCCGTTGCGCCTCGCCGCCGGAGAGCTCCGTCGCGGGCTGGCCCAGTCGGAGATAGCCGAGCCCCACGTCGAGCAGGGTGCGCAGACTGCGGGCGGCGGCGGGGGTGTCCGCGAAGAAGTCCGCCGCCGCCTCGACCGTCAGATCGAGCACCTCGGCGATGTTCAGGCCGGTGTGCCGCACCTGGAGGGTCTCGTCGTTGTAGCGGGCGCCGTGGCAGTCGGGGCAGGGGGCGTACGTACTCGGCAGGAACAGCAGCTCCACGGAGACGAACCCCTCGCCCTGACAGGTCTCGCACCGGCCGCCCTTCACGTTGAAGGAGAACCGGCCGGCCCTGTAGCCCCGCGCCCGCGCCTCGTCGGTGGCCGTGAACAGTCTGCGGACGATGTCGAAGAGCCCTGTGTACGTCGCCAGATTCGACCGGGGGGTCCGGCCGATGGGCTTCTGGTCGACCGTCACCAGCCGTTGCACATCAGGAAGTTGGCCGGTGAGCTCCCCCACCAGGGTCGACTTCCCCGATCCGGAGACACCGGTGACCGCCGTGAGCACACCGAGGGGGAACTCCACCTCCAGGCCCCGGATGTTGTGCCGGCTCACCGGGCCGATCCGCAGCCGGCCGGACGGCTCGCGGACCGGGCGCCGCGCCGGCGGTTCCCGGTCGAAGAGGAACCGGCGGGTCACCGACTCGGCGACCGACGCGAGCTCCCCGGGCGGTCCGCTGTGCAGCACCCTTCCGCCGTGGACCCCGGCCCCGGGCCCCACGTCCACCAGCCAGTCGGCACGTCGCACGACATCGAGATGGTGTTCCACGACGAAGACGGTGTTGCCTCCCGCCTTCAGCCGGTCCAGGACGACGAACAGCGCCTCGGTGTCGGCGGGGTGCAGGCCCGCCGACGGCTCGTCAAGGACGTACACCACGCCGAACAGCCCCGAACGCAGCTGGGTGGCGAGCCGCAGCCGCTGCAGCTCTCCGCTGGAGAGCGACGGCGTCGTCCGGTCCAGACTGAGATAGCCGAGCCCGAGCTCGGTGACCGTGGCGATCCGCGCCGACAGATCCCCGGTCAGTACCCGGGCCGTCTCGCTCCGCGCGCCCATGGGCAGCACCTCCGCCAGCGAAGTCAGCGGCAAGGCGGCCAGCTCAGCGATCGTACGGCCCACGTAGGTCACCGCGAGCGCCTCCGGCCGCAGCCTGCTCCCGTGGCAGACGGGGCAGGGAGCGCTGCTGAGAAAGCGCTCGGCCCTGGCGCGCAGCGTCTGGCTCTTGGAGTCGGCGAAGGTGTGCATCACATAGCGCCGGGCGCTCATGTACATGCCCTGGTACGGGCGTTGGATGCGCCCCGCCTCGCGGACCGGATGGACCGTCACGACCGGCTGCTCGTCGGTGAACAGGATCCACTCGCGGTCCGCGGCGTCGAGCTCGCGCCACGGCCGGTCGACGGCGTAGCCGAGGGTGTCGAGCACGTCCCGCAGGTTCTTCCCCTGCCAGGCGCCGGGCCAGGCGGCGATCGCGCCCTCGCGGATCGACAGCGAGGCATCCGGCACCAGCAACTCCTCGCTGGTCTCGTGCACCCGGCCCAGTCCCTGGCACGCGGGGCAGGCACCGGCCGCCGTGTTCGGCGAGAAGGAGTCCGAGTCGAGCCGGTCCGCCCCCTCGGGATAGTCGCCCGCGCGCGAGAAGAGCATCCGCAGCGAGTTGGAGAGCGTGGTGACCGTGCCGACGGAGGAGCGGGAACCCGGCGAGGAGCGCCGCTGTTCCAGCGAGACGGCCGGCGGCAGACCGGTGATCTCACCGACCTTGGGCGCGCCCACCTGGTGGATCAGCCGCCGGGCGTACGGCGCCACCGATTCGAAGTAGCGGCGCTGCGCCTCGGCGTAGATCGTCCCGAACGCCAGCGATGACTTGCCTGACCCGGAGACCCCGGTGAAGACGGTGATCGCGTCGCGGGGGATGTCCACGTCGACCTGGTCGAGATTGTGCTCGCGGGCTCCGCGGACGCGGACGAACGGGTCATGGGGGCTGCCGTGCATCCCCGGAGTCTAGGTGTCCGCCCTGGTCAGGCCCGCGATCCGGGCGATCCTCCGATACGAGTCGAGCAGCGCGTCCCGGTCGTACGTGCTGGTCGTCACCAGGATCTCCTGCGCCGACGTCTCCTTCACGGCCTGCTCCAGCGCCTCCCGGACCTGGTCCTCGGTGCCGTGGATGTGTCCACGCAGCCCGGCCTCGTAGAATCCCCGCTCCTTCTCCGACATCGCCAGGGACTCGATCCGCTCGGGCGACTCCAGTGGCGGGAAGACGCCGTGCGTCCGCGAGTACGCCAGTGACCACGCCTCCGGCATCAGCAGCCGGCGCGCCTCCTCCTCGGTCCCGGCGACGGCGACCGTGCCCGCCACGGCGACATGGGGCTCGGCGGACCACACGGAAGGGCGGAAGCCCGCACGGTAGGCGTCGAGGGCGGTGAGGAGCTTGTCGCGGCCCCTCAGGTCGCCGATGACCAGCGGAAGGCCCGCGGCGGCGGCGATGGCCGCTCCCTCACCGGTGGCCAGGACGTACGGCGGCACCCGCAGGCCCTCGGCCGGGCGGGCGTGCACCTGCGGATGGGCCGTCTGGTCGCCGGTGAACCAGCCGAGCAGCTCGGTCAGCTGGCCGGCGAAGTCGTCGGCGTGCTTCTTGTCCCGGCCCAGGGCCCGCCGTATGCCGTCCGTGAACCCCACCGACCGGCCCAGACCCATGTCGATCCGGCCGGGGAAGAGCGACTCCAGGACCCCGAACTGCTCGGCCACGACGAGCGGTTGGTGGTTGGGCAGCATCACCCCTCCCGTGCCGACCCGGATCACCGAGGTCGCGGCCGCGACGGCCGCCGCGAGGACGGTCGGCGCGGACCCCGCGACGCCGGGCACGCTGTGGTGCTCCGAGACCCAGAAGCGGTGGTAGCCGTACCCCTCCAGCTCCTGGGCGAGGCGGACGGTGTCCCGGAGTGCCGCGGGAGCGTCCTGCCCCGCGCGGGTGCGTGAACGGTCGAGGACGGAGAACCGGGTCGAAGCGAGAAGAGAGCTCACGCCCCGTTCAACGCCTGAGCCGCCCGGGGATTCCCTAAGCTCGGAGCGTGACGCGAAACAGCAGGCCAGTGGCCGTATTCGACCTGGACATGACGCTCTCCGACTCCGGGCACCGCCAGCACTTCCTGGAGAGGCGACCGCGTGACTGGGACGCGTTCTTCGCGGCGGCGCCGCAGGATCCGCCCCTCGACAAGGGCGTGGCGCTCTGTCTCGAAGCCGCACGGGAGTGCGAGGTCGTGTACCTCACGGGCAGGCCGGAGCGCTGCCGCCGGGACACGGTGACCTGGCTGGCCGCGCAGGGCCTTCCCGAGGGCCGGATCCACATGCGGCGCAACCACGACCGGCGGCCCGCCCGCACCACGAAGCTGGAGATCCTGAACGCGCTCGCCCGCGACCGGGAGGTCCGGATGCTCGTCGACGACGACGAGCTGGTGTGCGAGGCCGCCGAGCGCGCCGGGTTCCCGGTCGTACGTGCCCGCTGGGGAGCGCCTTCGCGGGAGCTGAAGGACGCCCAGGAGAACCAGGGCCGCACCTGAGACGGGGCGCGGGCGGTACGGCCGGATCCGGTGCGGGCGGCTCGCGCACCGGCCGGTCAGGTACCTGCCCCGTCGCCGTCCTCCAGGCGGAACCCCACCTTCAGGCCGACCTGGTAGTGCGCGATCTGCTGGTCCGCGATGTGGCCGCGGATCTCGGTCACCTCGAACCAGTCCAGCGCGCGCACGGTCTCCGAGGCGCGGGCGATGCCGTTGCGGATGGCCTGGTCGATGCCCTCGTGGGAGGTCCCGACGATCTCGGTGACACGGTAGGTGTGGTGGGACATGAGGGTCCGCCTCTCTCGTCGCGAGCGCCGCGGTCGCGGGTGTCACTCCACCGTGCCCCACCACGGCCGGGTGCGCGATTCATCGGGAGCGGGATGGTGGACGGGGTGGCCGCGGGCCCATCTGCCTGGCAGAAGCATGCATTCCGGGACTTGACCACCCCGTTGGTCCAGACCAGAATCCAGGCCACACACCCGTACGAACGTTTTGTTCGACCCCCCACGTCGGGTCCGTCCTCCCATGCTGAAACGCAGAAGGTGACCCACGTGAAGAAGCGCTCTCTCCTCTGTCCGCTCGCGCTCGTCTCCGCCGCCGCGCTCACCGGATGCGGGATCCTCCCGGGCGGCGGCGCGAAGGCGCGCACGGTCGACGTCTGGCTGATGAAGGACAGCGTCACCGACGACTTCCTCGACCGCTTCACCAAGGCGTACGAGGACACACACCCGTCCGTGAAGCTGCGGTTCACCTTCCAGGAGTGGACCGGCATCGGAAAGAAGGTCACGGCCGCCCTGGAGGGCAAGGGCGGTCCGGACGTCATCGAGGTCGGCAACACCCAGGTGGCGCAGTACGCCGAGACCGGCCGGCTCTACGACCTCACCCTCGAATCGATGCGAGACCTCGGCCGCGAGGAATGGCTGCCCGGCCTCGCCCAGCCGGGCAGCATCGACGGCGCGCAGTACGGCATCCCCTGGTACGCGGCCAACCGTGTCGTCGTCTACAACAAGGACCTCTACGCCCGGGCGGGGATCGAGAAGCCCGCGAAGACCCGCGCGCAGTGGCTCAAGGACACCGAGACGCTCAACAGCGGCGGCACCCAGGGGATCTACCTCGCCGGCCAGGACTGGTACACCCTCGCCGGCTTCATCTGGGAGGAGGGCGGGGAGCTCGCGGTGGAACGGGGCGGCCTCTGGACCGGCGCGCTGGACAGCGCCGCGGCCCTCAAGGGCATGGACTTCTACCGGGAACTCCAGTCGCTCGGCGCCGGCCCCAAGGACGCCGACGAGCAGACCCCGCCGCAGTCCGACGTCTTCGCCGGGGGCCGGGTCGCCCAGATCATCTCCACTCCCGGCGCCGCCGCCCTGATCGAGAAGAAGAACCCCGCCCTCAAGGACAAGCTGGGCTTCTTCCCCATCCCCGGGAAGTCCGCCGCCGCGCCGTGCGCGGTGTTCACCGGTGGCTCCGACCTGATCGTCCCCGACAACGCGCCCGACCGCGGCGCCGCCATCGACGTCGTCGAGGAGCTGGCGGGCGAGGAGTGGCAGTCCGACCTCGCGCGCACCATGAGTTACGTCCCCAACAAGACGTCGCTGGCGTCCGTCGTCGGGGGCGAGGAGGCGACCGCCGCGATGGCCGCCGGCGCCGTCCGGGGCCGGGCCACGCCCAACTCGCCCCAGTGGGCCACCGTGGAGGCGGACAACCCGATCAAGCCGTACATGACCGCCGTCCTCGAAGGGCAGGACCCCGGCCGCGCCGCCGAGGAGGCGTCGGCGAAGATCACCAGGGCACTCGCCGACTGACCGGCACCCCTCGTCGCGAGCCCCCCGGCGCCGGAAATCCGGTCATTCAGCCGTCGCACATCCCCGATCCGCCGAGCCGTCATGTCGAATCCAGCCGGTCACGGAAGAAGTAAGGAGCCGGGCCGCCGCACCCGCGGCCCGCCCCTCACGTCCCCTTCCGTCCGCCGGAGGAGCCCGACATGTCCGCACCGACCGCCGCCCTCGTCGCACCGCCCACTGACGCCCAGCCCCGCTATGTCGTCTCCCTCGCCCGCGACCAGGACGAGGTCAGGGCGGCCCAGCGGCTGCGCCACCTGGTCTTCGCCGGAGAACTCGGCGCCCGCCTCGACGGGCCCGAACCCGGCCTCGACATCGACGCCTTCGACGCCTACTGCGACCACATCCTCGTACGGGAGGAGACCACCGGGGAGGTGGTCGGCACCTACCGCGTCCTGCCGCCCGACCGGGCCCGGATCGCCGGACGCCTCTACTCGGAGGGCGAGTTCGACCTGGCCCGGCTCGACGCGATCCGCGACGACCTCGTCGAGGTCGGCCGCTCCTGCGTCCACCCCGCCCACCGCAACGGCGCCGTCATCGCCCTCGTCTGGGCCGGCCTCGCCCGCTACATGACCCGCACCGGCCACACCTGGCTGGCCGGCTGCTGCTCGATACCGCTCGCCGACGGGGGCTCCCTCGCCGCCGGGACCTGGGACGTGGTCAGGGACAAGCACCTCGCCCCCGAGGAGTACTGGGTGACACCGCACAAGCTCTGGTCCCCGGACGGCATCGCCCGGCCCGCCGGCCGCGCCGAACTGCCCCCGCTCCTGCGCGGCTACCTGCGGCTCGGCGCCTGGGTCTGCGGCGCGCCCGCCCACGACGTCGACTTCGGCGTCGCCGACCTGTACGTCCTGCTCTCGCTGCGCCGCACCAACCCCCGCTATCTGCGCCACTTCCTCTCCCTCGCCCCGGTGCGATGACCGGTCCGGGGGCCGGTTCTCCCTGGCTGCCCAGCGCGCCCTGCACACCGGGCGGCTGTGCGCGGTCCGAGGGACCGGCGGCCGGCCGGCCGCTCGCCGCCGCGCGGCTCACGGCCGGACTCGCCGCCGTCCTGCTCGGGCTGCTCCTCGCGCCCGCGACCGCCCTGCTGACCCGCACGGCCCGGCTCCGGCTGACCCGCGTGTGGGCGCGGGCGGTGGTCCGCGCCTTCGGCGTCCGGATCCGGGTCACCGGCCGGCCACCGGCCACCGGCGGTCCGTGGCTGGTCGTCGCCAACCACATCTCCTGGCTCGACATCCCGCTGCTCGCCACCGTCCTGCCCGGCCGGATGCTGGCCAAGACCGAGCTTCGCGCCTGGCCCGTGCTCGGCACCCTCGCCGCTCTCGGCGGCACCCTCTTCGTCGACCGCGACCGGCTGCGCGCCCTGCCCGCCGCCGTGCGCCGCGTCTCGGGCGCGCTGGCGAGCGGCTCACGCGTCGTCGTCTTCCCCGAGGGCTCCACCTGGTGCGGCCGCGAGCGCGGCCGTTTCCGCCCGGCCACCTTCCAGGCCGCCATTGAAGCGGGCGCCCCCGTCCAGCCCGTCCGCCTCGCCTACACACCGACCGGGCCGGCCGCGTTCGTCGGTGACGACCCGCTCGCCGCCTCGCTGTGGCGGACCGTGCTCACCGGCCGGCTCACCGCGGAGATCAGGATCCTGCCCCCGATCCCCGCGGGCCGCCACACCGACCGCCGTTCACTGGCTCGCGCGGCTCAGCGCGCCGTCGCCAGCGACAGCGCGAACCGCTCCTTCTCGTCGGTCCACCAGTGCGTCAGCTCCATCCCGGCCGCCTCCACCTCCGCCCGCACGCCCTCCTGACGGAACTTCGCCGACACCTCCGTACGCATCTCCTCACCGGCCTCGAACGCCACCGCCAGGTCCAGCTGGGGAATCTTCACCGTCAGCGAGGTGCGGGCCCGCAGCCGCATCTCGATCCACTCGTGCTCCGCGTCCCACACCGCCACATGATCGAAGTCGTCCGGGTCGGCGTCGGCGCCCAGCTCCCGGTCGATCACCGACAGGACGTTCTTGTTGAAGGCCGCCGTCACCCCGGCCGCGTCGTCGTACGCGGCCACCAGCGTCGCCTCGTCCTTCACCAGATCCGTGCCGAGCAGCAGCGCGTCCCCGGGAGTGAGCAGGGAGCGTACGGAACCGAGGAACGCCGCGCGCTCGACGGGCAGCAGATTCCCGATCGTGCCGCCCAGGAACGCCACCAGACGGGGCCCCGCCGTGCCCGGCAGCGCCAGCCCCCGGGTGAAGTCGGCGACCAGCGCGTGCACATGCAGCCCCGGGCGCTCGGCCATGAGCGAATCCGCCGCGCCCCGCAGGGCGCTCTCGCTCACATCCACCGGCACATAGCCGTCCAGCTCCGGCAGTAGCGCGTCGATCAGGAAGCGGGTCTTCTCCGACGACCCCGACCCGAGCTCCACGAGCGTGCGCGCACCGGTGGCGGCGGCGATGAGCGGCGCGCGGTCCATGAGGATCTCCCGCTCGGCGCGCGTCGGGTAGTACTCGGGCAGCCGGGTGATCTCGTCGAACAGTTCACTGCCCCGCGCGTCGTAGAACCACTTGGGCGGCAGCTCCTTGGGCATGCGGGTCAGGCCGTGCAGGACATCGGCGCGCAGGGCCGCGTCGGTGGCGTCCTCCGGCAGGGTGCGGGTCAGCAGGAACGGGCTCACGCGGCAAGCTCCTTGAGCGGGGTCACGGACACATCGGTACGGGTGGCGGTGAGCACGGTGAGATCGGGGACCTCCCGCCAGAGCGGATCGTCGTCGTACGGCTCCGACGCGACGACCATGCTCTCGCCGGGCCCCGCGCGGTACCAGAGCGTGTCGCCCCAGGCGGTGGCCGCGATCGTCCGGCCGTCGGTGAGCAGCAGGTTGAGCCGCGAACCGGGCGCCGCCTCGGCGACCTCCAGGACGGTCGCCGCCAGCGCCCGGCCCGGCTCCTCGCCGTCCCGCAGCCGGTGCAGCGCCAGGGCCCACACCAGCGCCGAGTCACAGCGCGACTCCAGCGACAGCAGTTCGGCCGCGGGCAGCGCGGCGGCGAGAGGCGCCAGTGAACGGGGCCAGCCGGTGACCGCGCCGTTGTGGCTGAACAGCCACGGTCCGTCCGCGAACGGGGCGGCCGCGGCCTCCGCGTCGGCGCCGGGCAGGGTCGCGTCCCGTACCGCCGCGAGCAGCGCGCCGCTGCGCACCACCCGGGCCAGATCCGTGAACGACTGGTCGGCCCAGATCGGCCCGGCACGGCGGTAGCGGGCGGGCAGGGGGTCCTCTCCGGCGTACCAGCCCACCCCGAAACCGTCGGCGTTGACCGTGCCGTACTGCTGCCGGCGCGGCTCCCAGGACTGCCGGTACAGCCCGTGTTCCGGCCGGACCAGCACCTCGCCCAGGGCCTCCGGCGGCCCCAGGTAGGCGATATGACGGCACATCAGGCATCCTCCGTGTCCCGTGCGGTCCTGAAGCCCGAGAAGATCTGGCGGCGGACCGGCAGGTCCCAGTTGCGGAAGGTGCCCCGGCAGGCCACGGGGTCGACGGCGAACGACCCGCCGCGCAGCACCTTGTGCGCACTGCCGAAGAAGACCTCCGAGTACTCGCGGTACGGGAACGCGGCGAAGCCCGGGTAGGGCAGGAAGTCGCTGGACGTCCACTCCCACACATCGCCGATCAGCTGCCGCACCCCCAGCGGTGAGGCACCGGCCGGATAGCTTCCGGCCGGCGCCGGCCGCAGATGCCGCTGGCCCAGGTTGGCGTGCTCGGGAGTCGGGTCGGCATCGCCCCACGGGTAGCGCAGGGAACGGCCCGCGACCGGGTCGTGACGGGCCGCCTTCTCCCACTCCGCCTCCGACGGCAGCCGCCGGCCCGCCCAGCGGGCGTAAGCGTCGGCCTCGTACCAGCTCACGTGGAGCACCGGCTCGTCCGCCGGTACGGGCTCGGTCATCCCGAAGCGGCGGCGCATCCACTGCCCGCCCTCACGGTGCCAGAACAGGGGTGCGGAGATGTCGTGCTTGCGGATCTGTTCCCAGCCCGCGGCCGCCCACCACCGCTCGTCCGCGTACCCGCCGTCGTCGATGAAGCGCTGATAGGCGCCGTTGGTGACCGGCACGGTGTCGATGTGGAACGCCGGCACGAAGCGGGCATGAGCGGGGCGCTCGTTGTCCAGAGCCCACGGCTCCGTGGAGGTACCCATGGTGAACGGCCCGCTCGGCACCAGCACTTCGGCCGGGAGCGAGGTCAGGTCCCCGGCCCCCGGCGGCTCGGGCGCGGACAGCGCGGCGGGTCCCCGTCGCAGCTGATGGGTGATCAGCATCGTCTCGTCGTGCTGCTGTTCGTGCTGCGCGATCATCCCGAAGGCGAAGGCCGCGTCGGTCAGCGGACGGCCCTCCAGTGGCACCCTCTCCAGGATGTCCAGCACCCGCCCGCGCACATCGGAGGCGTACGCCCGCGCCTCGGCGGGAGCCAGCAGCGGCAGCGTCGGCCGCAGCGCCCGGGGATGCTGAAAGGCGTCGTAGAGGGAGTCGATCTCCGGGCGCAGCGCTTCCCGGCCCCCCACGTCCCGCAGCAGCCACTGCTCCTCCTGGTTGCCTATGTGGGCGAGGTCCCACACCAGCGGAGACATCAGCGGCGAGTGCTGCGCGGTGAGGTCACGGTCGTCGACGCAGCTGGTGAGGACGGCCGTACGGGCACGGGCGGTGGTCAGCGCCTCGAGCGCCCGCTCCCGCAGCTTCTCCGGTTCGGTCATGAGCGGGGGTCCTTCCCGAGGACGAGCGACGCGGACGGATACGCGTACGTGGAGGGGTCGTCGGCCGGGCAGCGCCCCCGGACGACATAGCGTTCGTGGAAGGCGGCGACCTCGTCCCGGACGGCGGCGGTGGCGCCGATCCGGGGCAGCGCCTCGAGCGCCAGGGTGAAACAGGCGACGGCGGCCGCGTGCAGCTCCGGGTCGGCGAGTCCGCGCCGGGCGGCGTGCCGCCACAGGGCGTTGCGCGGAGCGGGCAGGGCGCCGGCCGTCTCTGCGAGGGGCTTGACCGTCCGGTAGACGGTCTCGGCGGCCTCCGGGTCGTCGAACAGCGCGGTGGTCACGGCGAGCGGCACGATCCAGCCGTCGTCGCCGGGCTGGGCGTCGATCATGCGCAGTTCGAGATGGCCGCGGGGTCGCACCGGGGGGAAGAGCGTCGTCCGGTGGTAGGTGAGATCGGCGAGGGTCGGAGGCCGGCGGTTCCCGGAGCGGAGCCAGCGGCGGAAGGTCAGCCCCTCCGGCACCTCCCAGGGCCCCTCCTCGGCCCGTACGCACATCACCGGGGTGTCCAGCACATGCGTGGCCCACGCGGCCCGGGGATCCCCGCCGGGAGGGGGCGCCATGCCCCGCAGCGGGTCGAGATCCGCCCAGAGCGACTGCCGGGTGGAACGCCAGCCGGTGCGGCGGCCGCCGTGGACCGGGGAGTTGGCGAAGGCGGCGACCAGCACCGCCCCCAGGAGGTGGGCCAGTTGCCAGCGCCGTCCGTAGCCGAGAGGCCCCGGCTCCTCATGGCCCGCGTCCAGGCATATCTGCACCGACGCGGACTCGCACATCATCGCCCGGCCGGCCGGGCCGCTCCGGTCGAAGGACGCCTCCATCGCGTCGTACCGGGGCTCCCGCAGCAGTCGGCCGCGCGGCGCGTGCCACGGCTCGACACCGTGACCGGCCAGGCGCAGGCCGTGCGGGCGCAGTGCGGACCGTACGGCGTCCAGATCGGCCGAGACGACGTCCACGCACTCCATCAGGGAGGCGGCGGGAGGCGAGCTGAGCTCGAGCTGTCCACCCGGTTCGAAGGTCAGCGCCGAGCGCAGTGGCACGCTCGCGAGACCGGCGACGGCGGTCTCGAGACGGGTGCCGGAGACCGGCAGGCGGGGGTCGGCCAGCTCATGGACCAGCCACTCCACCTCGACACCCACCGACTGCGGGGGACCCGTCTTGAAGCAGATACATCGCAGCAGATCCTCGGCCTCGTCCTCGGTGAGGGGCGGGCCGCCCTCGTCTGCATCGCTGGGCGACATGATCGGATCCTCCAGTCGAAGGGCGCTGAATCCACCTAAGGCCACGGTCGCCGACCGCACAAGTGCGCCCATTCGCCGCCGCGCGCGATCGGCTCCGGGCTGGGAAAATAGATCGCTCGGCGGGGGCGTGTGCCGCGATGATCGCGGGTATGAGTGCACGATTGCGCGGCATCGCCAAGGAGACCGAGACCATCGTCGAGGCGGGCCGCTACCTGGCCCCCGACGGCCGCGAGGTGGAGATCGGGCCGGCGCTGGCCGCGTCCCTGGCCCGGACCCGCATGTACGGCCCCGAGCCGCTTCCCGTCGTTCCGGACACCGACCGAACGACCGCCGTCGAGGTGACCGGCGAGAGCAGCCTGGAGGCCGCCCGGCGCCTCACAGAGAGTGCTCCAGGCCCCGTCGCCGTACTGAACTTCGCCTCCGCCCGCAATCCCGGCGGGGGATACCTCAACGGCGCCCAGGCCCAGGAAGAGGCCGTGTGCCGGGGCTCCGCGCTCTACGCGACGCTGCTGCGGGCGCCCGAGTTCTACGCCCACCACCGGGACGACCGCAGTCCCTTCTACTCCGACCGGGTCATTCTCTCTCCCGGCGTCCCGGTCTTCCGCGACGACCGGGGACGGCTCCTGGAGAGGCCTTACGAGGTCGGTTTCCTCACCTCTCCCGCACCCAACGCCGGGGTGATCCGCGCACGTACGCCCGAGCTGGCCGGCCGGATAGGGGAGGCGCTCGGCTCACGGGCCGAGCGGGTCCTGGAGACGGCCGTCACCGGTGGCTACCGGCGGCTGGTGCTCGGGGCGTGGGGCTGCGGGGTCTTCCGCAACGACCCGGTGCGCGTGGCGGGGGCCTTCCGTGCCCTGCTCACCGGGGAGGGCCGGTTCGCGGGGCACTTCGACGAGATCGTCTTCGCGGTCCTGGACCGTACGGCGGGCGGCGCCACGCTCGCCGCGTTCAGGACGGCGTTCGGGAGCCCCGGAAGCTGAGGAAGGCGGCGGGCGCCGGTGGCGTTCGAGGTCAGGACCAGCCGTAGCGTTCGATCAGGCGCAGGACGACGAGGTCGAACCGCCGCCGGTCCAGCGCACACGCCTCGCGCCGCATCCCGTCCTCATGGACCCGCAGCACACGGTCGATGTCCACCCACGACTCGCGCCGGGCGCTGTCCCAGTCGCCGACTCCGATCGGCACCCATTCGCGGTCGTGGTCGTGATGCTTGCTGGACAGCTGCACGGCGAGGAGCGTGCCGGCGGCCTCACGGGCCACCACCAAAACGGGACGGTCCTTGCCGCGTCCGTCGTTCTCCTCGAACGGCACCCACGTCCACACGATCTCACCGGGGTCCGGGTCCCCGTCCCGGTCGGGGGCGTACGACGTGCGGACCGGGCCCACGTCGAGCGGGTCGGCCTCGGTCGTGGCGGAAGGGCCCTGCCGGCCCGGGTGGTTCGGGGTGCTGGAGAAGATCGTCACCCGCCACACCGTAGAGCCCGCACCGCCCGTCCCGGAAACCCCCGGACGGCGAATGTGCCACGGTGAGATGACAGGGCAATGTGACATAGATGGCCCTCCATGCTTGCGTCCGCACGACCTCGGTCACTTAATTTCCGCAATTAGCCGACCAAGTGGAACGGGGAGGGCAGCGCCCACATGCGAGCCGAAGCCATGCGCGGGGGCGCTGCGCAGACCTTATTTCCGCCGTGTTGTCCGCCCCGATGGTCGCCGTGCTGCCCGCCGGGCTCACGAGCCGCCCGGCCGCCCTCCGACGCACGGGCGGTGCCGCGGCATGAGCGGTGAGATCTGGGAGCTCTTCAGAATCGCGGCCGGCGCGCGAAGAGAGTGGCTGGTCCTGCGACTCACCGCCGACGAGGCGGAGGGGCTGTACGGATACGGCGAGTGCTCCGACGCCGGCCCGCTCGCCAAGGTGATCGCGGTCCTCGACACGGCCGTACGGCACGGACCGTGCTCCGAAACGGCCCGGAACGATCCCGGCGCCCGGGACGCCGCCGAGTGCGCGGACGCGGACGAGCGCGCCGTCGAGTCGTGCTTCGCGGGAGTCACCGTCGGCGGCGGCATGGAGCAGGCCCGCGCCGATCTCGCCGCGCGTCTCGAAGGCCTCCCCCTGTGGTCGTGGATGGGCGGCAGGGCCCCCGGCCCGATCGAGCTGTACGCGAGTCTCGGCCGGGCTCCCGGCGGGCGCACCCCCAAGGACCTCGCCACCGTCGCCGACAGGGCACTTGCCGACGGGTTCCGTGCCGTGAAGGTGGCTCCCTTCGACGCCCCGGGAGAACTGCCGCTGTCCCGGCTCGGAATCGCCCGGCTCAAGGCCGTCCGGGACGCGGTCGGAGAGCGCACCCTGCTGATGGCCGACGCGCACGAGCGGCTCACCTTCGACGAACTCGTGCCGCTGCTGGGCCCGTTGAGTGACCTCGGCCTCCACTGGCTGGAGGACGCCGTCTGTATCAGCCGCCCCCGGGAACTGGCCCGACTGCGCGCCCGCACCGCCATCCCGCTGGCCGGAGGCGAGTACGCCTGCGACCCCGCCGAGGTGTGGCGGGTGGAGGGGCTGATCGACGTGCTCCTGCCGGACGTCAAGCACGCCGGCGGCACGCTGGGCGCCCAGCGCCTGGCCGACGCGGCCGCCGCCCGGATCTCCGTCCACAACCCCGCCGGCCCGGTCGCCACGCTCCACTCCGCCCACCTCGCCGCGGTGTGCGCCACGGACGAGCCGATGGAGTACGCCTTCGGGGAGACCCCGTGGCGGTCCGACGTGGTCCACGGCGCCGAACGCGTCGACGGCGGTCGCCTCACGCTCCCCGACACCCCAGGCGTCGGCCTCGAACTCGACACCGCCCACCCGGCGGTCACCCGCGTCTGGAGCGGCCGCCTGGAGGACCGCCGCGCGACGGACTGAGCCGGCCGGCTCACGAGGACGGGCCGGGCGGCAGGGCCCGGACCCTGGGGTCGAGCCGTCCATCCGGCGCCGGGCCCCGGGGCCTCAGATCGGGGTCCCAGTAGTTCTCGCCGAAAAAACAACGCTAGGGAATGATCCGCAGGTCAGCGCACGGGTTCCGTCGCGGCCATCTGCTCGTCGTGCTCACGCAGCATCCGCATGACGGTCGCGGGCGAGGGGTGCTGGCCCTTCTCCTTGCCCGTGGTGATGACGAGCCGGGCGGCGATGTCGCGCAAGCTCATCTCCTGCTCGCGGGGGGGGGAGAGAGAGAGAGAGCCATGGAGAGCATGTGGTCGTCGGTGACGCCCGCGCCGCCGATTGTTTTGCCGTGCTTGCGGGCGGACGCGTGGCCTTCCAGGGTGCGGTCGCGGATGTACTCGCGTTCCATGCCGGAGAGAGCCGCCAGGACCGTGAACACGACGCCGGAGGGGTCGTGCGAGTGCGAGCCCTGGAGCTCACCGGTGAGGAACTGAAGGCCGACGTCACTGGTCTTCAGCTCTTCGGCCAGCAACGCCAGTTCGATGCCGCGGCCGAGCCGCTTGTGCTCGTGGACGACGAGCGTGACGCGGACACCGGAGGCGCGCAGTTCGCCGGTGAGCTTGACGGCCTTGTCCAGCTCGGACCGCTGGGTAGCGCGGGTGGAGATCTTCTCGGAGAAGATCCGGGTCACGCCGGCCTCGGTCAGCGAGTCGAGCTGGGAGTCCAGGGACTGGCGGGCTCTGGACGCACGGACTACCCGAGGCGTAGGTGACCGACCGGCTCGGTGCCGGCACCCGCGGGCCGGGGCAGCTCGGTCCAGACAGAGCCGGGCTTGCGCACGGCGGGGGTCGTTACGTTCAGGGCCTTGGCGAGTTGGGGCACGAGCCGGAAGCGGGCTGTGGTACTGGATGGCCACCTTGCCCTTACCGGTGCGGCACGGCGAGCCCGCCGGGACTGCACAGGTGGACATCGGGCGCGCGTGCGATTCCACGCGCTTGGCGTCGTCGCTCACGAGCCCCGACTGTTTCATGGGGGTGTGTCAGAGTCCAGCCGTTTGCAACAACTCATGAAACATGAAACCCGCAGCATGATCGGCGGACGGCGCCGTGTTTCACGAGCGACCTATGAAACACCCCCGGCGTTGTCGCCTCTTCGCGTCGGTGGACGTCCTCGCCAACCGCCTACGACACCGATTCGCGCCTGTGACCTACCAGCGCTGGTGTGTGGCACGTTTCGCTCATATTCCGGCCCCACCCCTAGCGCATCCGGGGCGGTGACCCGCATCAAGTGCCATGGACTTGCCCACGCCACGACAGTGTCAATTCCCCGTTAACTGGAAGCCCGAGGGTGGGGGCCAGGGCTCCGGTCCCCGTCATGCCCGATGCCAGAGGCAACGTGAATTGACGGAGCGTTGCGATCAGATGCCGGTGCCCCTCCCCGCCCGGCACTGGCACCCACAAGTGAAGGGTCTTTGCAGTGGGTTCCCACTCCCAGGCCCCTTCTTGGCTGATGGCTCCACCAATAAATGCAATAGTGCCAAACCATTTGTCTGTCGGGTGAGGGTCTGAGATCCCAGTGTCCTCCCATTCAATCTCTATCTGAGCAGTCTGGGGGGTCCAGCTCGGGATTATGTCAATCTGCCCGCCGCGTCTCATGATCGCTCCTAATCATCCGAAGCTTTCGGTCCCACTGTGCAGGCCGCAGGCTGACCTCGACCAGGATTGTGATCGACTCCGAATCAGTGGTGTTGGGGGCGAGAGCGTCTCGCTGGCCGTGAGCAGTGGGCCGACGCCACGGACGCGGGCCGAGGCGCGGTACGGGCCTTCCAGTGCCGGCTCGTCCGCCGCGCGCCGTGGCGGGCCGTTTCTGCGCTGTTTATGCGACTCCCCGTCAAAAGTTGCATCAGTCAATGATGACTGCGCCGGGTGGCAGAGTTTTGGGGCGGAAGCCTGATGTCTGACTGCTGGTCACGATATTACTATCGTCGTCATCTACCTGGAAAATCTTCTTCGCCAAGCCGACGAGGTCTTCGCCTAGCTCTACCGCCTGGCCGACGGACTTGGCGGCGTCCTTTCCCGCACCGAGGATGTCGCCGAACGTCTCTTCCGAGGTCTTAATCGGGTCTCGAGCAAGGTCCGTTACGGCGTGTGTAACGAACGAGGTTGCCCCAGCCATCGGATTGGGGCCGCTAACCGTTATGAGAGGCAGTTTGATGGTGCTTGTGGGTCCCCAATGTAGACCCGCTTCTGCCTTGAGTCCGAACTCGACGCCGGTGCCGTATGTTTGGCCTCCGATCTTTATCTCGGTGTGCCCGCCAATCGTGCCTGCCGAAGCGCCGACCTCGACGCCCGCTCCGTCCGGACTGATCTCGACATCGGTGTGGGCAGAGGGCCCCACAGCGATTCCACCAGCGCCCGCCGACCCACCTGGAACAGTAACCGAGGTCGATCCTTCAACCTTAGCCGTGACGACTTCGGCGTGACCCTTGGCAGATAGTTTCTTGCCGTCAAACGAGCCGCTGAGATTGACTATGGCGACCTGAGCTCGCCCATCAGCCGTAATCGAATACTCTCCTCTCCGGAATCTGAGGGTTTTACTCTCATCGAGGAGGCTCCATTGCCAGGAGAAGTTTTCTCCTGGTATCGCTGGTCCACTGATCGACATCCGCTCTTGGGAGTCGACCGACACCGTTCCCTCTTCAGCTACCCGCAGGACGCCATCCGCGCCAAAACGGCTGCATTGGTAGAAGATGTCACCGATCGGCAGCACCCCGCGCGGGTGGCCGACGGCGGAATCGCCGAAGACTGTGGTGTAGATGTTCCAGCCGCCGCTGAGCAGGTTTCCGCCCTGTCCGGCGGTCCAGCTTGCGGTGCCGTCCTGCCATCCGTCGTGGCGGTACCACCGCAACTGACCCTCCGGCGTGATGGCGTAGATGACGCCCTCGCCGCCGCCGAACACCTTGCTGTAGATGTTCCAGCCGCCGCTGATCAGGGTTCCGCCCTGTCCGGCGGTCCAGCTTGTGGTGCCGTCCTGCCATCCGTCGTGGCGGTACCACCGCAACTCGCCTTCCGGTGTGATGGCGTAGATGACGCCCTCGCCGCCGCCGAACACGGTGGTGTAGATGTCCCAGCCGCCGCTGACCCTGACTCCGCCCTGTCCGGCGGTCCAGCTTGTGGTGCCGTCCTGCCATCCGTCGTGGCGGTACCACCGCAACTCGCCTTCCGGTGTGATGGCGTAGATGAC
>NZ_JBVJYZ010000001.1:0-118913 GCF_055600045.1 Streptomyces sp. NPDC038280 | reverse complement strand
CGCCCTCGCCGCCGCCGAACACGGTGGTGTAGATGTCCCAGCCGCCGCTGACCCTGACTCCGCCCTGTCCGGCGGTCCAGCTTGCGGTGCCGTCCTGCCACCCGTCGTGGCGGTACCACCGCAACTCACCCTCCGGCGTGACGCCGTAAATGGCGACCGTACTGCCATCCGTCATGACTCCTCCAGCCTTCCTTTGCCAAGCCACCGTCCACAATCAGCTGCGCGGATCACGCAGCGGGCGGAAAGCACCTGTCGTCCCTTTGTCTACTCGAGAAACTGGGGCTCTTCGAGCTCGTCCCCGCCAAAGGAGGCCAAGGCCTCGTCGGCTTCCGGGGCGTCACTGCTGAGCGCATAAGTGCCGGTCTTCGCTTGGCCTTGGAGCGGCGCACTGCTCGTCAAAGCCACCTTGTACATGCCCGGACTTAGGTTGGCCCAGGTCTGGTCATGCGATGCTCCGTCCGCCGGCAGGCTTACGGGGCCGCCTACGGGGCCACCCAGGCGGTGCAGCTGCGCTTGGATGTCACCTCCCGGACCAGGCTGGGACGCCAACGTGATCCGCAGATTCAGCGCCGGAAGGCCGCGGATTTCCACTCCCCTCGTCCACCCCTCCTTCGTGAACCGGAATTTAATGGGCCCCACAATGTCCCTGAACCCGCTCATTTTACCTCCTTTGTTGATGGTGCATCAAATTGGTGCGAAGCCGTCGTATTTGAGGCCTGGTCAATGGAGGCCATTCGGCGCGGCGCATAGAAGCTCCGCAAAGAAGTGGTGTCAGAATTCTCATGTCGCGCCAGCCGGGGCTCCCGCGCGGTGGAGCGGCACGGAAAGAGTCTGCAGTGCAGATGTCCCCTGCGCCGTGAGGACGTCTCTACACCTAGATGAAACTGTGGAAAATGCCAACGCGAAAGGAAGTGGCATGCCCCGTCTTCGGGCCTAGCTCTCCCGTGCCTGACAGTCGCCCGGAGTGGCCCGCAACTCCCAAATTCCTAGCGTAAGGCGCAGCGTCTCTGCTGGCGACTTCGCGTGATCTTGTTGAATCGATAATCACATTGCGGAGAGCTGGGTGGGATGCTGGGCCTGTGGTCGGCGGTGCGAATTCTGCGAATCCGGCCTTGGTTTCGGTGTACGTCGTGGCCGATGGCGTGCCGATAGCGCTCCAGCAGTAGCGCGTGCCTGGCTGCTCTACAGCCCGGCTCCGGGATCGTCCACGGCCACGGTCCGCAGCGGCCGGTGTCCCTGGTCGTCGAGCTGGGCCAGTTCGTGCTCGTAGTCGACAGTGATAGAGCCGTAGTAGTTCACCACCGAGCTGCGGGCCGGCGAGATATGCGTCAGGACCTCGGCATCCACCTCGCGGCCGGCCCCGCGCAATTCACCGACGGCCAGGCCCATGTACTCCGTGTGCCAGCAGACCACCGCGTTCGTCACCACCGTCAGGCACCATGCCTGCTCGTTCTGCTGCTCGGGCTGACGGCGGGTGACCTTGCCCTCGCGGGCGTAGTGGAGCTGGCGGCGCAGGGCGTGCAAGGACTCGCCCTTGTTCAGCTGCCGGGCGATCTTGCGTCGGTAGCCCTCGTCCGACAGGTACTTCGCCGCGTAGATCGTTCTGCGGATCGCCCCGTACCCGTTCAGCGCGGCGGCCAGCGCGTTCTGCCGGGAAGACGCCGAAAGCTTGCCGACGATCAGGGAGGCGGTGGCGTGCCCGTACTTCAGCGACCCCGCCAGCCGCAGCAGGTCGTCCCAGTGATCGGCGATCAGGTCCAGGTTGGCCTTCTTCGTCAGCAGCGGTTCTGCCTCGTTAGCAAGATCGGATGGCGCCGGTTCGGCTCGCGCCGCACCAGGGCCTGCGCGGTCAGACGGCGCCCGACCTGCGCCAGGTAGCGGCGCCGTTCGGCGGGCAGGGACGACATGTCGCGGGTGTCCGCGCCAAGTCCCCGCAGGAACCTCAGCTTCTCGACCTCGCCGCCCACGCTCGCCGGCGACGCCTGCACCGGCCCGGTCACCAGCCAGTGCAACCGTGAGGACCGTAACTTCGCATAGAAGACCAGCAACCCGTCCAGACCGCTGGCCCGCTCGGGGTTCAGCAAATGGGCCACACGGGCGTGGGTCTCCTGCTCGGCCGCCTGGCGGGCGGAGGCGACCCTCTCCAGCAGTGAGACATCACCGGGCCGGATCACCTTCGCCGAACGCAGATACTCGCAGCCCAGCCGGAACAGCAGGCTCGGGGCGTCGTATTCCATCGCGCGGGCCAGCAGGAACTCGTCCAGCTCCTTGAGCTCGATGGTCTTCGCCGGCTTCCACCCCAGATACTCGGCGATCTCCCGCAGACGATCGGCACGGGTCTGCTCACGCTCGCCGTAGCCCGCCAGATCGGCCACGGCGAGCCCAAGGTGACGGGCCAGGCGGCCGACCGCCCCAGGCGGAGCGGCAGGCGGAGCGTCAGGAACGAAGCCCAGCCAGGACAGGGCAGACAGCTGCACAGCGGCGCCGAGCACGTTCTGGGCCCGGCGGAACTTCCGCAGGAACGCCTCGTCCGCCGGGTGAGAGTGAAGTACCGGATCAGCTCGTCCCTGCCGATCGTCGGGAACGACCGCAGGGCCTCGTCGCCATCCGCCCGCCGTCCCGTCACCGGTCAGCCCAACGAGCCACCCTGCGCCCGGCAACGGCCGCGCCCCGCCTTCCCCGAGATCACCCCAGATCAGAGGGAACCTCGCGGGCTTAGCGTTGTTTTTTCGGCGGGAACTACTGGGGCCTCAGATCCAGCCGTCCAGCGACGCCATGAAACCGTCGAAGTCGTCGCGGTGGATCGTGTGGCCCGCCCCCGCGACCGTCCGGACCTCGAAACCCCTCTGCCGGAGGACCCCGGCCTTCGCCTCGGAGATCAGGAAGCTCGGGTCGGCGAGCGTGACCAGCGACGGTACGGCCGGCTTCGCCGGCAGCAGGTCCACCCCGGCGAACGGCTCGAGGCCGTACGCCGATCGCTCGTCCCACAGCTTCAGGGTCTCCAGCTCGATGTCGACGTCGGCCGTCTCCCACCGCGGGTTCATCGCCCGGATCTGCTCACCCGTCACCCCCTTGGCCCGGGCGAACATCTCCGGCCGGAAGCCGTCCCCGCCGCCCGCCAGATGCCAGGCCGGGTCCGAGAAGACCGCACGCCGCGGCGCGAGCCGCTCCACGGCGAACGCGAGCGTCAGACCGCCCAGCGAGTGGCCGATGGCCAACTCGGCCGCGGTGGGCAGCGTTTCCACGATGTCGTCGGCGAAGTCCTGCGGCGTGTAGGTGTCGGCACGACCGCTCGCGCCGTGCCCGCGCAGGTCGACCGCGATCACGCGGTAGCCGCGGTCCGCGAGGGCCGGTCCCACCCTCCGCCAGGTGCGGTGGTCCGCCATGATGCCGTGGATCAGCAGGGCGACACGGTCGCCCGTGCCCCAAGTGGTGGTGTGCAGCTGCACGTCGGTGCCTTTCGGGGAGGGGTGGGAGTGGGGTCCTGCGGCAGCGTCGGCCGGAGTCAGCGCACGGTCCGTATCGGGCGCACGGCGAGCGCGCCCAGCACCGACAACACCGCCGCGACCAGGAACAGTCCGGTGTAGCCGCCGCCGCTGAGCGAGACGATCAGCGAGGCGACGAACGGGGCGACGATCTGCGGGCCGGCGTTGGCCACATTGAGGACGCCCATGTCGCGGGCGGCGTCCTCCGCCGTGGGCAGCACCATCGTGACCAGGGCCGTGTCCACGGCCATGTAGCAGCCGAACCCCAGACCGTTGACGACGGAGAAGGCCAGCATCGCCGCCCAGCTGGTCGACACGGCCGGGATCACCAGCGCGACCGCGGCCAGCGCTGCCGAGGCGCCGACGAAGAGCTTGCGGCGGTCGTAGCGGTCGGAGAGCCAGCCGCCGAGGACCGTCGAGACGACCATCGCGGCGCTGTTCACGGGCATGAGGATCGCCACGGCCTCCTCGGCCTTGAGGCCGGCCGGCAGGACGGTGTGGTCCTTGAGGATGTAGAGCTGGAATCCGGCGACGGAGAAGTAACCCAGGATCAGCAGGGCACGGCCGATGAACGCCCAGCGGAAGTCGTGGTCCCTGAGCGCGCTGCCGAACGCGGCGAGCTGTTCGCGGACCGGCATCGGCGCCTTGGCGGGCATGCGCTCCTCGCGGGCGAAGGCGGAGAAGAGGACCGCCGCGACCGCCACGATCGCACCGAAGACCAGATAGCCGGTGCGGTAGTCCTCCGAGAAGGCGGCGCCGAGCAGCGCGCCGATCGTGGAGCCGATGGGCAGGCCGAGACCGACCGCCGCCGATGCCTTGCCCCGGGCGGCCGTCGGCACCCGGTCGGGAACCACCGAGGTGAGGGCCGCCTGGTAGATGTTCATCACCGCTTGGCCGAGACACCAGGCGATCATCACCAGCAGGATCGTGTGGACGCTGCCGAGCAGCAGCATCACGGGTATCGCCGCCAGCCCGCCGGCCAGGATCCACGGGTTGCGGCGTCCCGAGCGGTCCGAGAGTGCCCCCGCGACCGGGTTGAAGATCGTCGCGAAGATCGCGGAGACGCCGGAGACCAGACCGAAGTTGGCCACCTTCTCCGCGGGGTCGATCGCCTCGATCTGGAGCGCGAGCAGGACGCCGGGTACGCCGATGTAGAGCGCGTACATGGCGGTGTTGCCGGCCAGCAGCAGCGGGAGGAGTCCCCTGGCCGGGCGTCTGACATCGGTCGCAGCGGCGGTCTCGGCCGCGCCCGAGCCAGGGGTGGAAAGCGCCACGGTGCCCTCCTGGGCGGTGTACGGAACGGATGCGGTGGTGCCGCCACAGGGCACGACGGCGTCGCCGACGGGTGTGTCCCGGGATCCCGGCGGCGCGTGCTTACACGTGTAAGTGACGGTGGGGACTGTGTAGCACCAGCGTGAGCCCGTGCGCTAGACCCCTGGTCGCTTCGCTTCGTGCTGTGCGGCGAGGACGTCGGGCCCGCCGGCCCGAGCGACGGAGGCTGATGACGCCGAGTCGGGCCGGCGCCGATTCGAGTCCTGGCTCGTCCGCAACGCTTCGCGCACCCGGCGACCCCGCCGTGACGGACGTGAGGTCGCCCGATCGTCAACGCCCGGTCGGCCGGGCCTGGTTCGGCCGGTGCCTGAGGGCGGAGGGCGCGGCATCGAACGCACCTGTCGGCCCGCGGTGCGTCGGCGTCAGGGACGGGCGTTCCCCGGCGCTCGAATCAGGCCATCCACCAGTTCGAGGCCCGCACTGGTCTGGAAGGATGCCGAACGCGATGACACAGACACCCCACCGGACCTCCCGTCCGGCATCCGGACAGCCCGCCGAGCTCCCCGGTCCCCCGGCCGGGCGCCCCGCGCCCGCGACCGAGCGCCCGGTCCCCACCAGCGCCGACGTCGCCCGGCTCGCGGGAGTCTCCCGGGCGACCGTGTCGTACGTACTGAACAACACCGCGGCCGTCCGGATCAGCGAGCCCACCCGCCGCAGAGTGCGGGCGGCCGCCGAGGAGCTCGGGTACGTGCCGCACGCGGCCGCGCGCAGTCTGCGGGCCGGCCACAGCCGCATGGTGCTGCTGCCCACCGCGCACATCCCCGTGGGTCCCCTCTACAGCCGTTTCTTCAACGAGCTCCAGTGGGCGCTGCGGCGCCTCGACTACACCGTCGTCCAGTACGGCAGCCTCGGTCTCGACGGCGACGAGGCCGCGCGCGCCTGGGCCGAGCTGCGCCCCGTCGCGGTGGTCTCGCTCGGCGAGATCGCGCTGACCCCGCACGGCGTCGGCGTCCTCAAGCGCTCCGGGGCGAAGGCCGTCATCACCCTCGGCGCCGGGCGGGTCGAGGGCGCCCACTCCCTGGTCATGGACCAGCGGGAGGTCGGTGGCTGCGCGGTCGCCCATCTGCTGGAGCGCGGGGCCCGGCGGATCGGCGTGGTGATGCCCGGGGAGCCGGGTCTGGAGATGTTCTCCGAGCCCCGCCTCGAGGGCGCCCGTCGGGCCGTGAGCGGTACGGATGCCGTGATCGAGCCAGTTCCGCTGCGGTACGAGGAGGAGTCGGCCGCCGCGCTCGCGGCCCGCTGGCGCGATCTCGCGCTGGACGGGGTGTTCGCGTACAACGACGAGTACGCGATGCTCCTGATGCGCGCACTGCAGGACGCGGGCGTCGACATCCCCGGAGAAACCGCCGTGATCGGCTCCGATGATCTGCTCCTCGGCAGGCTTCTGAGGCCCCGGCTCAGCACGGTCCGGATCGACATGGTGTCGGGGCAGCGCCTGGCCGAGCTGGTCGACCGGGTGGTCCGCGACCCGGAGGGTGCGCGGGAGCGGCACGACCTCATGGGCGCGCGGGCCGTCCGGCGGGAGTCCACCTGACACGGCCGCCGCCGGCATCGCCTGTCCGGCGCGCGAACGGGGGCGCCTCGGCTTAGCGTCGCGTCCATGAGCACAGTTCCGAAACGCTTCGAGATCCTGCTGGTACCCGAGCACGTGGACGACCGGGGCGACGCGTCCGTCCGCGACAGTGCCATTCGCTCGGCGGTCGTCGAGGCCACGGGCGAGAGGGGCGCCTCGGGCTATCCCCGTTACGCGGGGCACGGTCTGGTGGCCGACATCGACCCCGAGACACGTACCGTGGAAGCGCTGCTCGTGGACGGCGCCGAGCTGGACTACGGGCTCACCGCTCTGGTGGCGCGGGAGGGCCGTGACCGCTGAGCGCCACGGCGGCCCGTGACCGTCGGGCGCGCGGCGACGAGGCCGTTGCGTGCAAGAGCCACTCACTTCCGCGCGAGGGCGTTGACAGGGGGCGTCACCCGACGCAGACTCGGGCGACGCAATTCCTGAATGATATTTCACCTGGCGAACGCCCGGCGGCCTGTGGGAGAGATTTCGATGAGCATCCGCGACGTGTACATCGTCGACGCCGTCCGCACCCCGATCGGCAAGTTCGGCGGGGCGCTCTCCTCCGTCCGCCCGGACGACCTGGCCGCGCACGTCGTCAAGGCGCTCGTCGACCGCGCGCCCGCGCTCGACCCGGCCAGGATCGACGACGTGTACTTCGGCGACGCCAACGGCGCCGGCGAGGACAACCGGGACGTGGCCCGCATGGCCGTCCTGCTCGCCGGTCTGCCCGCCTCGGTGCCCGGCGTCACTGTCAACCGGCTCTGCGGCTCCGGCCTCGAAGCCGTCATCCAGGCCGCCCGCGCCATCGCGCTCGGCGACGCCACGGTCGCGATCGCGGGCGGTGTCGAATCGATGTCCCGCGCCCCCTGGGTGATGCAGAAGCCGGAACGCGCCTTCCCGGCCGGCCATCAGCAGCTCCACTCGACGACGCTCGGCTGGCGCATGACCAACCCGCGGATGCCCGCCGAATGGACCGTCGCCCTCGGCGAGGGCGCCGAACTGGTCGCCGACAAGCACACGATCACCCGCGAGCAGCAGGACGCGTTCGCGCTCGCCAGCCACCAGAAGGCCGCGGAGGCGTGGGCGAAGGGACTGTACGAGGACGAGGTCGTGCCCTACGACGGTGTCGACCTCGCCCGCGACGAGTGCATCCGCGACAACACCTCCCTGGATGCCCTGGGCCGGCTGAAGCCGTCGTTCCGTACGGACGGGACGGTGACCGCGGGCAACGCGTCGCCGCTCAACGACGGCGCCGCCGCGCTGCTGTTGGTCGACGAGGAGGGGCTGCGGGAGTGCGGACGCGAGCCGCTCGCCCGGATCCGGGCCTCGGCCGTCACCGGAATCGAGCCGCAGCTCTTCGGCCTCGGTCCGGTGGAGGCGGTCCGGCGCGCGCTCGCCAAGGCGGGCCGGACCTTCGAGGACCTGACCACCTTCGAGCTCAACGAGGCCTTCGCCGCACAGTCCTTGGGCTGCCTCGCCGAGTGGCCGGAGCTGGACCCGGCCCTCGTCAACCCGCGCGGCGGCGCCATCGCCATCGGACACCCTCTGGGGGCGTCGGGCGCGCGGCTGGCCGGTTCGGTCGCCCACCAGTTGGCGGCGGCGGGCTCGGGCACGGGCCTGGCGGCGCTGTGCATCGGCGTCGGTCAGGGACTGGCGCTCGTCCTGGAGCGCTGAGCACTCGGCGGGCCGACCGCGGGAACGCTGCGTACGGCCGGGGCCACGGGAACGCCGAGTACGGACGCGCTGACGCGGAAGGGCGCGTGCCCCCGAGGGGCAACGCGCCCTTCATCCGGCCCAGACGGGTGTCAGCCCTGCTGCTTGGCCGCCTCGACGGACTTGCGCACCTCGTCCATGTCGAGCTTGCGGGCTTGCCCGATGACATCCTCCAGGGCTGCCTCCGGCAGGGCCCCGGGCTGGGCGAACACCGCGATGTTGTCGCGGACGATCATCAGTGTGGGAATCGAGCGGATCTCGAAGGCGGCGGCCAGTTCCTGCTCCGCCTCGGTGTCGACCTTGGCGAAGACCAGATCGTCGTGACGCTCGGACGCCTGCTCGTAGACGGGGGCGAACTGACGGCACGGACCACACCAGGAAGCCCAGAAGTCGATCAGAACGAACTCGTTCTCGCTCACGATCTGATCGAAGTTGTCCTTGGTGAGCTCGACAGTGCTCATGCTTCCTACCTCTTCCGGTCGTCGTCCGACTCGTGCCCCCACAACGGCGCACGGGCCCGCGCTATTCCGCTGCCCATGTGGCCAGGGCGCACACCTCGCACCACACTGTGCGGTATGACGCGAGCGGTGGAGTACGACGTAGTGGTGCTGGGCGCGGGGCCCACGGGCGAGAACGTGGCGGACCGGGCACGCGCGGCGGGCCTCGAGGTGGCCGTCGTGGAGAGCGAACTGGTCGGCGGTGAATGCTCGTACTGGGCGTGCGTTCCGAGCAAGGCGCTGCTGCGCCCGGCCCTCGCGCGGGCCGACGCCCGCAAGGTCCCCGGGCTGCGCCAGGACGTCCAGGGCCCGCTGGACGCCGCCGCCGTCCTCGCGCACCGCGACTGGAACGCCTCCCACTGGAAGGACGACGGCCAGGCCGACTGGATGGAATCCGTCGGCGCCCGCCTCTACCGGGGCCACGGCCGTCTCGACGGGACGCGCCGGGTCACCGTCGCCGGCCCCGAGGGCGAGCACCATGTCCTCACCGCCCGCCACGCCGTCGCCGTGTGCACCGGCACCCGCGCCGCCCTGCCCGAGCTGCCCGGCCTGACCGGCGCGAAGCCCTGGACCAGCCGTGAGGCCACCAGCTCCGCGCACGTCCCCGGCCGGCTCGCCGTCGTCGGCGGGGGAGTGGTCGCCGTGGAGATGGCGACGGCGTGGCAGGCCCTGGGCTCGCGGGTCACCGTGCTGGTACGGGGCGGGGGGCTGCTGCCCCGGATGGAACCGTTCGTCGGCGAGCACATCGCCGACGCCCTCACCGAGGCCGGCGCAGACGTCCGCCGGCACACCGCCGTCGCCGCCGTCGTCCGTGACGGCGGCACCGGACCCGTCACCGTCGTCCTGGACGGCGGGGACCACGTCGAGGCCGACGAGGTCCTGTTCGCCACGGGCCGCGCACCGCGCACGGACGACATCGGTCTGGAAACCGTCGGGCTCGAACCGGGCTCCTGGATCCGCGTCGACGACAGCTGTCTGGTGGAGGGCAGCGACTGGCTCTACGCCGTGGGAGACGTCAACCACCGCGCGCTCATGACCCACCAGGGCAAGTACCAGGCCCGCGTCGCCGGCGGGGCGATCGCCGCCCGCGCCACGGGCAAGGGCGCGCTGGACACCGGCCGCTGGGGTGCCCACGCGGCCACCGCCGACCACGCCGCCGTGCCCCAGGTCGTCTTCACCGACCCGGAGGCCGCCTCGGTCGGCCTCACCCTCGCCGCCGCCGAATCCGCGGGCCACCGCGTACGCGCGGTCGACTACGACCTCGGCGCCGTCTCGGGCGCGGGCCTCTACGCCCACGGCTACCGGGGCCACGCCCGCATGGTCGTCGACCTGGACCGGGAGGTCGTCCTCGGCGCCACCTTCGTCGGGCCGGCCGTCGGCGAACTCCTCCACGCGGCCACGATCGCGGTGGCGGGCGAGGTCCCCCTCGAGCGGCTCTGGCACGCCGTACCGGCGTTCCCGACGATGAGCGAAGTGTGGCTGCGGCTCCTGGAGACGTACCGAGGCTGAGGGAGGGAGGACAGGGCCCCTCGGGGGTGTCGGCATGTCCGGCGAGGAGGACGGTGCCCCGGGCGGCTCCGGCCGGCGCCCCGATCGCCCACCACCCGCCGCGGCGCGCGTCCCCGGGCAGCGCCGGCGCGCCGTCGGCGGTGGCGGCGACGGAACGAGCGGGACACGCAAGCCGTTCGGGCCCCTGACCTCCCAGGGCGGTGAGGTGGCGGGCCGCGCGCCCGGCGCGACGGTGGCCACCGAGGCCGGCGGCACCACACCCGCGTCCACCGAAGGCTTCGGGCCCGTCACCATCGCCCAGCCCCACGCCCATGGCGCCGAGGCCGCCGCCGTGGCCGCGAGCGCCCGGCGACCGCCGGGCCCCGCGTCAACGGTCCTGGGTGGACCGGCGCCGACTGCGGATCAGCCACACGGTGCCGAAGCCCGCGAGGATCCCGCCGGCGGCGAGGCTCACCGCCCCGGCGATGGTGAGCGGGTCGTTGGTGATCTCGGCCAGCTGCCCGCCGCTGCCGGCCTTCACCGTCCCCGCGTCGTGCCCGGCGGCGATCTCAGCGAGGTTCCCCTGGTGTACGGCCTTCACGACCATCGCGTCCTGGTCGCTCACCGGGGCGGCCGCGGCCGAGGGCGCGGCGATCCCGCACACGGTCACCACGAGCGCGGCCACAGAGCCTATCCGAGTACGCATCACCACATGCTCCCTTCACGCCCCCCGGACCGCGGCGGGCGGAATCTGCGAAAAGGGCGCCGACGTAGCACCCGGCAGGTATCAATCCCCAACGACACGCCGTAGAGTGCAGCAATTCGGTCATTTCACTCCGGCGGTCGATGGGGCGGACGTCGTACGGCCGAAGCGACAGCGCACCCTTCCCGGGGCGCGCCGACGATGTGCGTGCGTCCCTGCCCCCAAAGCGGGTACGCGATCGCCCACACGGTGAGAGTGAGGTGACGCATGGACCAAGGACTGGTGCTGCTTGCGGCATGGGGCCAGTTGGCGGTGCTGTTGGCCGTGGGGCTCTACTTCGTGGTCAGGGGCCGATGAGGACCTCGGGGCGCCGGGCGGGTGCGGTCGCCGGACTCGTCGCCCTGGCACTCGCGGCGGGCTGTGCGGGACCGTCCCGCACCGACGACGACTACCGGCGCAAGGCCGCCAACACCGCGGAGGCCGCCGCCTCCGTCGTGAACACCGCCCTCATCGGCGTCCAGGCGGCGGGCCGGGGCAAGGTCAGTGGGCCGTACGTCTCCACGCTCCTCGGCGAGGCGGAGACCGATCTGCTGGCCACCCAGAGCACCTTCGAGTCCCGGCAGCCGCCCAGCGAGCACAGCGACGCCATCAGGGACCGGCTCGGCAAGGCTCTCGACGACGCCGCCGACGCCCTGGCCGACGTCCGGATCGCCGCCCGCCGCGGAGAGGTGCGCCAATTGCCCGACGAGGCCGCGGCGCTGCCCGCGGTGGCCGGGCGGCTGGACGCGCTCGAGAAGGAGCTGTCGTCGTGAAGCGCCTGCTCGCCGTCACGCTCGGCATCCTGACCGCCATCGGCGGCTTCGTCGACATCGGAGACCTCGTCGCCTCCTCCCTGGTCGGCGCGCGCTTCGGCTTCTCGCTCGTCTGGGTGCTCCTCGTCGGCGTGGTCGGCATCTGCGTGTACGCGGAGATGGCCGGCCGGGTCGCCGCGGTGGCCGGCCGCCCGACCTTCGACCTGGTGCGTGAACGGCTCGGTCCCCGCGTCGCCCTGGCGAACCTGGTCGGCTCGCTGCTGGTGACCGTGCTGACGCTCGCCGCGGAACTGGCCGGCGTCGCCCTGGCCGTCGAGCTGATGAGCTCCGTCGACTACCTGCTCTGGGTGCCGGCCGTCGGTCTCCTCGTGTGGCTGGTGGTCTGGCGGACCAGGTTCGAGACCATGGAACGGGTCTTCGGCCTGGCCGGACTCGCCCTGATCGTCTTCGTGGTCGCCGTCATCCAGCTCGACCCGGAGTGGGGCGGCGTCATCGACCGGGTCACCCACCCCGAGGTGCCCGGTGGAGAGGGGCTGCCGACGTACTTCTATTACGGCATCGCGCTCTTCGCCAGCGCCATGACACCGTACGAGGTGTTCTTCTTCTCCTCCGGCGGCATCGAGGAGCGCTGGGGCCGCAAGGACCTCATCACCGCACGGATGAACGCGTTCATAGGGTTTCCCCTCGGCGGCCTGCTCGCCCTGGCCATCATGACCGCGGCGGCGCTGCTGCTGCACCCGGCGGGAGTGGCGGTCGAGCACCTGTCCCAGGTCGTCCTGCCGGTGGCGTACTCCCTGGGGAAGGCCGGCGTCGCCCTCGTGCTGCTCGGTGTCTTCGCCGCCACCTTCGGAGCCGCCCTGGAGACGGCGCTGTCCTCCGGCTACACCGTCGCCCAGTACTTCGGCTGGACGTGGGGGAAGACAGCGGCGCCACGCACCGCCTCGCGGTTCCACGCCGTCGTCATCGTGTCCCTCATCGGCGGGATGATGCTGATCCTCACCGGCGTGGACCCGATCAAGGTGACCGAGTACTCGCTGGTCTTCGCGGCGGTCGCCCTGCCGTTGACGTACCTGCCGATCCTCGTCGTCGCCAACGACCCCGAATACATGGGCGAGGCCGTCAACGGCCGCCTCGCCAACGTCATGGGCGGCGTCTATCTGGTCGTCGTGCTGGTCGCCGCCGCCGCGGCCATTCCCCTGATGATCGCCACGAAGGCAGGACTCTGATGCCCCGTCACGAAGATCCCGAGCGGTCCCGTCGCCGCCTCGGCCGCGCTTACAGCGCCCGTTTCCACCTGCTCGACCGTCAGGTCGTCGACCAGGACGAGAGGCCGGTGTGCAAGGTCGACGACCTGGAGCTGGAGCACGACGAGCACGGTCGCCCCTATGTGACGGCCGTGCTGGTGGGACCGGCGGCTCTCGCGCCCCGGCTGGGCGGGATGACGGCGCGGTGGCTCACCTCCGTCCAGCGGCGGCTGAACACGGGCCACGAGGAGGGCGCGGCGCGCCTCGACATGGGTCATGTCACGGGCATCGGAGCCGTATTGACCGTCTCCCTTCCCGAGGCCGGGTCGGGTGTCCACGCGTTGGAGGACTGGATGCGAGAGAACGTCATCGGCCGACTCCCGGGGTCCGGTCATGCGGCTGGCTGACCTCATGGGCGCGCGCGTCCTCGACTCCTCCGGCCAGGAGATCGGCCACGTCGGCGACGTGCGCCTAGTCGAGCGCCGGGCGCCGTCGGGATCCGGCGCGGTCGGCACCGTCCTGCGGGTCGAAGGACTGGTGGTGGCCACCCGTGGGCGCGGCCGGCTGTACGCGTACGACCACCGGCCCGTCGACGGCCCCCTGCCCCTGACGTGGCTGGCGCGCCGCGCCGCCCGGCGCGCCCGCTGGGTGCCGTGGGAGAGGGTCGCGGCCCATCAACGTCCCGAGCGGCTGGGAGAAGCGGGAACGGTACGGCTCACCGTCCGCGGGGAGGACCTGACCCCGCTCGCCCGCGCCCACGACGACTGGGCCAAGTCCCTCTGACGTGCGCAACTCCCGGCACGCGAGCGGATCCACGCCGGGCGGAGGAGAATGGGGATGGTGACCGGCGCGACGCGCCCGCCTTTCTCTCCTCAACCCCTGCCTCATGTCTTCTGCCGCGCGAGTGGTTCTCCGATGGCTGACAGCAGTGCTGGTGAGCATTGCGGTCGCGGTGGGACCGACTGCCTTCTCGGGAGCATGGGCGGGCGGGCACGCAACGGCGGGCGTTGGCGCGGCCGCGGACGCGGGGGCGTTTCGGAAGCAGGGAATCACTCTCAGCCCCAGCGAGGGCCCGCCGCTGACGTCGGTCGACGTCAGCGGCGAGGGATTCGGGGGCTGTCGCCTCCGCACCGCGGTGGGGGAAACCACGCGCGAGGTCAAGGTCGACCTCACCTGGGACGGGGGCCAGATCGGCACCCGGGGAACGGTCGACGCGAACGGGCACTTCGACGCGAGTTTCGAGGTCCCCGAGGACGCCACCGAGGAAGACCACCCCGTGGTGGCGACCTGCTACGGACCCGGGGGAGAGGCCCGCGCCTCCGGCTCGGCGACCTTCACGGTGGTGACGCCGCCCCCGACGGAGAGGGCGCTGACGCTCGATCCCACCGAGGGCCCCGCCGAGGAGACTGTCGAGGCGACTGGTTCCGGATTCAACTGCGAGAGTGCGGAGCTCCTGTGGGAGGAAGACGCGCTGGGTACCGCCGACGTCCTGGAGGACTACTCCTTCTCCGTTCGGTTCACGGTTCCCGCCGACGCGTCCGTCGGGCCGCACCCCGTACGGGCCCAGTGCGTGGACGACCCCGGTGTGGGGGCCGAGGCCGACTTCACGGTGACGCAGGGGACCGGCACCGACGGCGGTACGGACGGCGGCACCGACGGCGGTACGGACGGGGGTACGGACGGGGGGACTGACGGGGGTACCGATGATGGCGGCACGGACGGTGGCGGAACGGACGGTGGAGGTACTGGCGGGGAGTCGTCGACTCCCGTCGCCTGGGTCGTCGGTCCGGCCGGCCTCGGCGGCGTACTGCTCCTCGCCGCAGGCGCGTTCGCCTTCATGAGCCGCTGGCACCGCGGCCCCCGCTGGGTCCGGAGCCACGTCCGCACGGCGCTGCGTTCCGGCGCCGCGTCCGCCGATGTGACCGAGCAGACCGAGCAGACCGAGCCCGGAGCCGGGGCGACCCGCAGCGTACGGCTCGAACCACACGCGGACCCGGGGGACCAGACCATCGACGAGGTGGATCGATGACCACGATTCCAGCGGCACAGCCCGTCACCCAGCCCCCCGCGGAGCCCGTCACCGTACGCGCCTTCCTGTTCGGCGAGGACGGTCCGGACTCCACCGGCGCTCTCGTCGGTCCCCTCCGTGCCCAGGGCGTGACCGGGGTGCTGGCCGACGGACTGCGCGGTCTGACACCCGCCGCCGACCGGGCCGTCGAAGAGGAACTTGCCGCCGTGCTCGACGGCTTCCTCGGCCTGGACCTCCTCGATCTCGCGGCCGGCGGATGGCGCAGGCACGCCGCCCTCACCGCGGCCGCGCGCCGCACCCGCGACACGCCGGGCAGCCAGGAAGTGGTCGCGATGGCGACGCACAGGATCACCTCCAGCCACCGGCCGCACGTCGACGTGTTCGTCGACGCCGCCAAGATCGGCACCCTCGACGTCGTCCTCACCATGGTCTACCGGATCTCCGGGCTCGTGGCCGTCGTCCGGGACGCCCACCTGGTCGCCGTACGCAGCGGAGAGTGCGCGATCGAGGGCACGCTCTCCGTCCAGCGGATCGTCCTGGCGGAACGGAAGGGAAGGCTGAACCTCCCCGGCATCCTCCGGCTGCGCTCGGCGATCCCGCTGCTCCATGAGCCGGCCCCCGCCGTTCCGCCGCCACCCGACTACCAGCCCACGGCGCCGCGGGGCAGCGGGTGGACCTGACGCCCGGCTGCCCGTCCGCCCGTCCGACGCGGGCGGGCGGGCGCGAGTGCCTGCACCCGCCGCGCCGCGTGCAGGGGCGGCCGTCCGGGCACTGTCCCCGCCCGCTTGTCACCCTGTGGTGACAGCCCTCCTGAGCGTGCGGTGTCTCACCCCTCCTGAGCCGTCAGGTGCTCGCCGAACCAACCCCTCGCCAGTTCCGCCACCGCGTCCAGCGCCCCCGGCTCCTCGAAGAGGTGCGTGGCGCCCGGGACCACATCGAGACGGTTCTCGCACGTCAGTTGCCGCTGTGCCTGGCGGTTCAGGTCGAGGACCCTCGTGTCGTCGCCGCCCACGATGAGCAGCGTGGGCGCCCGTACGTCCGACAGATGCGGGCCGGCGAGGTCGGGGCGGCCGCCGCGCGAGACCACGGCGCCGATGTCGAGGTCGGGCGAGGCGGCGGCCCGCAGCGCCGCCGCAGCGCCCGTACTGGCTCCGAAGTAGCCGACCGGGACCGACGCGCGGCTGCGCAGCCAGCGCGTGGCGTCCGCGAGTCTTTCGGCCAGCGTCTCGATGGCGAAGACATTGGCCCGCTCCGCTTCCTCGGAGGGCGTGAGCAGGTCGAAGAGGAGGGTGCCGAGACCGGCCCGGTTCAGGGCCGTCGCGACCGAGCGGTTCCGGGGGCTGTGCCGGCTGCTGCCCGACCCGTGGGCGAACATGACGACCGGCCCGGCGCCGATCGGCAGCGTGAGGTCCCCGGCCAGCCGGACTCCGCCCGCCTCCACCACGACCGCCTCGGCGACGGCCTCGGCGAAGGGGCGGGCCGGCGCCGCACCGGTAGCTGTGCCCGTGCCCGCGCCCGTGCCCGTACTCGCCGCGTCCGTGGCCGCGTCCTCGTGCGCCGCCCGGGCCAGCAGGTCCACCACGTCCTCGTCGGGGGTCTGCGCGAAGTCCTGGTACCACTCGCCGACAGCCCGGAACGCGGCCGGCGACGACAGGCACACCACCTCGTCCGCCACTTCGCTCAACCGGGTCACCGCGTCCGGGGGCGCCACGGGAACGGCCAGAACCACCCGGGCCGCGCCCTGCGCCCGTACCACCTGGCACGCGGCCGCCGCCGTCGCGCCGGTCGCGATCCCGTCGTCGACCACGATCACCGTGCGCCCGGTGAGCGCGACCCGCGGCCGCTCGTCGCGGAAGCGCCGGGCCCGGCGTACGAGCTCCGCCTCCTCCGCCTCCTCGACCGCCGCGAGCTCCTCGGGCGCGGCCCGGCTTCGGCGGACGATGTCGTCGGTGATGACCCGTACGCCACCCTCACCGATGGCGCCGAAGGCCAGTTCACGGTGGTAGGGAACGCCGAGTTTGCGCACCACGATCACATCGAGGGGTGCCCCGAGCGCCCGCGCGACCTGGAACGCCACCGGCACCCCGCCCCGGGGCAGGCCCAGGACGACGGGACGATCCGGTTCCAGATGCCGTAGCTCCTCGGCCAGGCGTCGGCCGGCTTCTGTGCGATCGGTGAACAGCACCGTGGTGCACCCCCAAACCCAGGGGAGAGGGAATCCGGGAGACGGAATCCACGTCCACACCTCCTTCGACGCAACCCCATTTGCGGCGTGCCCGCAAGTCGGGGACGGTCGGTCCATGAGTGGTCGCACGAGTGGTCGCATCCGGGCCGTACTGATCGACATCGACGGTGTCCTCACGGTGTCGTGGAAGCCGCTGCCCGGCGCCGTGGCGGCCATGGAACGGCTGCGGTCCGCGGGATTCCCGCTGGCCCTGGTCACCAACAACACCTCGCGCACCCGTGCCGCCATCGCCGAGAAGCTGGCCGCGGCGGGCTTTCCGGTCGGCGTCGAGGACGTCCTCACGGCGCCGGCCGTCACCGCCGCGTACCTGCGCGAGAACCACCCCGGCGCCCGCTGCCTGCTGGTGAACACCGGGGACGTCCACGAGGACCTCACCGGCGTGACGCTGATCGACGGGGCCGCCGCGGGGGAGGGAGACGGGGACGATCCCGGGGCACCACCGGACGTGGTCGTCTTCGGCGGCGCGGGGGACGCGTTCAGTTACCAGGCCCTCAACCGGGCCTTCCACCACGTGCAGCGCGGCGCCAGGATCGTCGCCATGCACCGCAATCTCTACTGGCGCACCGACGCCGGCCTCGACCTGGACACCGGGGCCTTTCTCCTGGGCCTGGAGAAGGCGGCCCGCACCGAGGCGGAGATCACCGGCAAGCCGGCGAAGGCCTTCTTCGCCAGTGCTCTGTCACACCTCGGAGTCACAGCCGCGGAGACACTGATGGTCGGCGACGACATCGAGTCCGATGTACTGGCGGCTCAGCGCGTCGGCATCACGGGAGTGCTCGTGAAGACGGGCAAGTACCTCCCCGAGACGCACCGGGCGGCCACCGGCGCGCCCCACCACGTCCTCGACTCCATCGCCGACCTGCCCGGGCTGCTGGAGGGGCAGGAGTAGCGGGTTGCCGTCACCCGGATCGGCCGGCCGGCCCATTTACCCGAATCACGACGGGCGATTCCCGCTCGGGGCCCTCACCTGACGCATGCGGCGCGTACGCAAGAAAGAGCACGCCACCGAGCGCCCTCCCCGAACACCCCGGCGCCAATTGTCCGGCGGTCGATCAACCCCCTTTAATCGAGGCATGGATATGGGGGGATTTCATCTATGGACTCGGTGCGCGAGCTCACGAATGCGGCATCCGCATTCGCACGACCGCCCTCTCCGCCGTCGCACGCCCCACCCCACGCCTCACCGCCGGTCGCGGATCCGGGCACGAACCCGGGCGCGCATCAGGCCGGACGGGGGGTACTGGAAGGGGCGTTCGCGCTGCTGGACACCTTGCAGACGGTGGAGGAATCGGGGCTGACCGACGTCGCGGCACGTACGGGCCTGCCCAAGACGACCGCGTACCGCCTGCTGGAGCAACTGGTCGAGTTGGGTGTGGTGGAGCGCAACCGGGCCCGGTATCGGGTGGGTTCACGGGCGTTCCGGCTGGGACGCGGATGGGAGCCGCACACGGGACTTCTCGCCGCGGCGAGAAGTCCCGTGCACGCGCTGGCGCGGTCCACCGGAGCGGCTGTGGGAATCTGTGTGCTCCGGGAGGGCCGGACCATGGCGGTCACCGGAGTTCCCGGCGCGTTCGGGGGGCTGGTGTCGCTCCGGCCGAGCGAGAGCTGGCCGTGGAACACGGCCGCCGGAAAGGTGCTGTTGGCGGAGGCGCGTCCGGGGCAGCCGTTCGGACCACTGCCTGCCGGGTGGGCGAGCGAGGCGGCGACGATCCGCGACCGGGGGATCGCCTTCGACCGGGAGGAGATCCTCGCCGGAGTGTGCTGTGCGGCCGTTCCGCTGCGCAACCGCGGTGGAGAACCGGTCGCGGCGCTCTGCGTGATCGTCGACGCCGCGTACCGCCTGCCCCGCCTCGCGGAAGCGGTGGCGGGAGCGGGCAGGGCCATCAGCGCGGGCCTGCGCTGAACCACGCCGGCTCCGGCGCCCGTTCCGCTCAGCGGACCGCCGCGCGACACCGCGCGTCCGGACGATCACGCTGGTACCTGGGATCGCATCCGCTCACGTTCGCGCATCCCGCTCACGTCGCCGAACGCCCGTGCTTCCGGGCGTGATCCGAGGAGGCAGACCCGTGACGCTGATCGTCAAGTTCGCCGGCAGAGCACCGCTGCCGGCCCCGTTCTCCTCGTACCACGTCTGGTCGTACACCGTTCAGCCCGGCAGTCCGGGCGATCTCCATGCCGCCCAGCGCGTCGCCCTCGCGCTCCCGGCCGATGTGGACGTGCGCGACCCGGAGGAGTTCCCCGGTGTCCCGGCCCTGGAAGGGACCTTCGTCGAGTCCGAGGCAGGCATCAGCCGTCAGTACGTGGGCCGTTCGGTCAGCGGCTCGGGCACCCAGACCCTCTCCTTCGTCGCTCCGCCGGGCCAGACGGAGCGTGAACTGTTCCTGGTCACGAAGACGGTCGGACAGCAGTGGTCCGTCACTCCGTTCGCCAAGGCCCAGGGCGGGCCCGTCGGGAGCGTACAGACGCTTCCCGCCCCGGCTTCCGGTGCCACCAGCCCCTCGGGGCGGCCCGTGACCGAGTTCACCGGCACCCTGCCGTACGCCAGCGAGATCTTCGGCGTCTATCAGCCCCTGCCCGGCTGGCTCGGCTACTCGGGCGCGGGCCGGCTGTCCGCCGCTGTCGGGGCGGAGCTCGACCGGGCGCGGTTCGCCGGCGCGGCGGCGCGCGGTCTTCACGACGACACCCTGGCGCGGTTCGCGGGCCAGGACCCTCCGACCGAGGGCATCCTGTCCCCGGTCGGGCTGGTGAACCTCTTCCGGCAGTACTTCTTCGAGTTCGACACGTTCCTCGGCGCCCCGGCCGGTCATCTGTGGATCAGCCCGGGCGGCATGGTGGAGGTGATCGAGTCGACGACACGGCGGACGCTGGTCGAGAAGACCGCCGAGCAGTCCGAGGAGAGCACCCGCAAGGTGGAGGAGAGCCTGACCGACCAGACGGATGTGGCCGACGCGGTCAAGGAGTCCAACGCCAACGACACCACGCTGGGTGCGAGCGCCGGCGCCGGGGCGAGCTTCGCCGGTATCTACCACGCCGACGCGAGTGCCAGCTTCAGCAGCAAGAACACCACCAGCAAGTCGTCCGAGGCGACCCACAAGCACACCCGGACGCAGAGCAGCAAGGTCTCCAGCGAGATCCGGCGCAACTTCAAGACCACGTTCAAGACGGTGACGGAGACGACCGACACCTCCAGCAGGCGCTATGTCGTCCAGAACACCTCCGACCAGCTGGTCAACTACGAGCTGCGGCGCAAGATGCGCAAGGTCGGCGTCCAGGTGCAGCACATCGGAACCCGGATGAGCTGGCAGGTCTTCGTCAACGCGCCGGGCCGGACGCTGGGACTCGGTGAGCTCGTCGATGTCGTCCCCGCGCCCGACCTGACCTCCGTCAAGAAGCCAGAGCCGCCCGAGCCACTGGCGCCCATCCTGACGAGCTTCACCAACACGTTCCCCATCGTCGAACACCAGGACAGCACCAACGCCCCGCACAACGACGCCGACTGGAAGCGCCAGGGCGACTTCGACCGGATGTGGCGCGGCGAGGAGGACGAGTACATCGTCGCCAACTTCGACTACGGCTCGATTCCCCCCGCCCCCGGCTACACACTGAACACCAACCCGGAGCTGGTCCAGTTGATCTCGGCGAAGACGGGGTCGGGCGCCGACGCCAAGTTCCTGGTGAAGTACGTCATCACCAAGCCGGAAACCGGAAGGTTCCAGGTCAGGGCCGACAACGTGCACTTCGGCGGCTCGCCGCCCATCACCTTCACCCTCTCCCTGCGCTGGGAGCCGCCCGCGAAGCACCCGGGGGAGGATGCCTACAAGGAAGCTCTGGCGCTCTACGAGAAGGAGGTCGCGGCCCTCCAGCGCAAGGCGTACGCCAACGCCGTGCGGGAGCGGGTGAACCAGCTGAGCAAGGTGCGGACCAGGCCCTCGGACGATCTGCGCAAGGAGGAGCGGCAGTCCGTGTTCGCCGGCCTCGTCGACAGGCTCCAGCTCTTCGACGCCAAGGACGCTCATCTGGAGTCCGAGCTGATCCGGCGGATCTTCGACGTCGACCAGATGCTGTACTTCGTCGCACCGGACTTCTGGCGTCCGGACGACGTCTCCGCCCCCGCCCAGGGGGACTCGCTCGGCCGCTATCCCGTACCGCGGGCCCAATGGGAGGGCGACCCGGCCGACCCGCTGGCCGGAGAGACCGTTCTCACGCAGTACTCGCGGACCTCCTCCCACAACCCGCCCGACGCCAAGGTGCCCCCGCCACCGCCTGAAGGGGAGCCCGCGCCCCAGGTGCCCAAGGAGTGGCGGGTCGACTATCTGGTGACCGACGAGTCCCGCCCGGCACCGATGGGCAGTTCACTGGGCTGGCTGGTGCAGAACGACGGCGACGAGCGGCGCAACGAGTTCCTGAACTCGGCCTGGGTGAAAGCGGTTCTCCCAATCATGCCGGGCCATGAGCTCGAGGCGCTCGGCTGGCTCACCAAGGCCGGCGTGGAGGGCGAGGCCGCGCTCGACAAGCCGTACACCTGGCAGCCCGGTGATCCGGAGGAGTACCGGAACAAGACCATCGGGCAGGTGCTGGAGCTGCTCGCCAAGGAACTACAGGAGACCAACACCAGCATCGCCAACGTCCTGAAGACCGAGAAGGTCTTCGAGACGGGCTTCGACCCGCTCGGCGGAGGGTTCCGGCCGGCCGAGCCGTACCAGGTGTTCGACCAGTGGCTCGAAGTCCTGCCCACCGACCAGGTCGTCGCCGTCGAGGTCACGTACGACCCCAAGACCGGTCAGCAGCTGTAGGCCGGCATGGTGACGACGCGCTATGTGCACGCCAAGAAGGGCGTCCGATCAGGGCAGTTCGACAGCAGGGACAAACCGGCGCGGACCATCGGGGACGCCCTGCGAGTGGCCGGACGCGGAGACACCGTCATCGTCCTGGACAACGCCACCTACGCGGAGGACGAGCTCGTCCTGGACAAGCCACTCACCCTGACCAGTGAGCATCTCGTCTCGAATCCGTCGGCCGACCCCACGGCCCCGCGCTTCGACCTCACCAAACTGCCCGCGATCACCCCGAAGAAGGGGGCGCACCACCGGGTCCTGCGCATCGGGGCCGGGATCAGGGACCGCGCGGGCTTCGGCCCGGTGGTCGTCCGTGGTTTGCGGATCACCGGCGGGCACTCCGTCCACAAGCCCCAGGACCCCGCGCTGGGAGCCGGCGGTGGAATCGCCGTGGTCGACGCGGACGACGTCCTCATCGAGCGGTGCGCGATCCTCGGCAACACCACGGAATCCGCGCCGTTTCCGGCGTGGCCCGAAGCGTCACGGAAGGCACTGCGCAGCCATGTCGTCGATCTGATCGGCGATATCGTCTCGCCCGCGGCGGTCAAGGCGGTCAACTTCGTCATCGCGCTGGCCAACCCTTTGATCGCGCTGATCCGGCCCGGGCTCGTACTGCCGCCCCTGGACCGGTCGGCCCTGCTCGCCGACGTCGAGCGCCGCTTCGACGCCCGCGTACCGGCCGGGACCACGGCCAACTGGCTGGCGGGCCAGGCCTTCGGCGGCGGCCTGGCCACCGTCTGGGCGAGCCCGACCGTACGCAAGTGCCTGATCCGGGGGAACAGCGCACAGGGACGCGGCGGCGGAATGGCGGTCGTCGGCTATGGCTGGCCGACGCTGGACGGCTGTTGGATCGACCGGAACCGTTCCGGCAGCCGGGGCAGGCTGGACGGCGGCGGCATCGGCTGTGAGGTCGCGCTCCCCGGCAAGCTCACCCGCGATCTCAATGAACTCGATCTGATCCGCTTCCTCGTCGACAAGGGCGCGGCTGCCCGCGCCGCCGTTCTCTCACCCGGGACGATCATCGGCCTCACTCCCGGGGATCTCGTCGACTACGTGCGCTGGCTCGCCGATCCGTTCCATCCCAACCCGGTGCTGACCAACGCCAAGCGGATCCTGCTCGACCTCGTCAACCTCCGCCTCGACGACGCCCTCATGCACGCCTTCTACGCCCTCTCCGCCTCGGCGCTCCGCCTCGGCCGCTGGGACGCCTGGCAGGAGCAGGAGATCACGGACGCGAGGGCCAAGGCGGTGACGGTGAAGGAGTCCCGCCTCACGGGAAACGTCTGCGCCGACGACGGCGGCGGGCTGTACGCGTCCGTGCTCTCCCCGGTGCGGCTCACCGGCACCGAGATCTCCGGCAACACCGCCGGCAGCATGGGCGGAGGCCTCCGGCTCACCATGGGGTCGGCCGGGGTGATCGACGGCTGCACGATCAGCGCGAACACCTCACGAGGCGCGGAGGCCCCGCCCCGGCCGGGCGAGAAACGCAAGGCCAAACCGGGCGGCGGGGGCATCGCCGCCCGCAACGCGGGCCTCACCCTGACGGCCACGAGGATCGGCCGCGCCGCCGGCCGCACCGCCTCCACGCCCGCCGCCGATTCCAACGTCACCAGCGACCGCCCCGGCGGCGGCATCGTCTACTTCGCCGACACCGAGGGCAACATGGGACCGGTTCCCGACATGTGGACCGCGATCCTCCGGGAGGTCTTCGAGGTCACCAAGGTCACCGTCCGCATCGACGCGTCCTGCGCCATCACGGGCAACGCGGCAGGATTCAACGAACACCGCGCGCCTGTGGGCACGCCGCAATTCGCCAAAGGGGGTGGGGTGTTCGCGCTCCAGGGGGAGTTCCCGGACGCCCCGCGCCTGGAGCTGACCATCGAGGCGGTACGGTCCACGGTCCACCACAACATCGCCGCCAACCGGAAATACACCTCGGCCGCCCAGCCCGGTGCGGCCATCGCCACGGCGGACGACATATGCCTTCAGGACCTCATCGGCCACAAGGAGTGGACCGAGTCCAACGACGGCCCGCTCCTGAAGGGAGGCAAGGACCTCACCTTCCGCCCCTGAGGACCGCCGCCGAAGCGCACTCCGGGGTCGGGAGGGTCAGGGGCGGTAGCGCAGCGGGTGCTCCTCCGGGACCTCCACCAGGGCGATCCGCACCCCGTCCGGATCGAGGACCCACATCTCGACGAGCCCCCACGGCTCGACCGTCGGCGGACGCACCACCTCGACGCCCCGCCGCTCCAGCTCCGCATGGGCGGAGCGCACGTCCGCGACCTGGAGCCACAGCCGGAGCCCGGGCGCCGCAGGCGCGTCGGCGCGCCCGGACACCTCGAGGAAACCGCCGCCGAGGAAGTAGACCGTGCCGCGCTCGGGCCCCGTGCCGAACTCCCGGTAGACGGCGAGGCCCAGCGCCTCGCCGTAGAAGGCGCGCGAGCGCTCGGGATCGGTGGGACGGAGCAGGATCCTGCTGCTCAGTACGTGCACCATGCGAGGCACCCTAGCCGCCGGCGTCACGGGCCTCCGCGACACGCCATGCCGTTGAACATTCCACTAGGATTTCCATGCGGGTACCCCGCCTCCCGGCACCCGGACCGGAATAGGTTGAGCATCATGAGCAATCTAGATCGCCAGGCCGCGCTCTCCGTCTGCGGCGGCCGCGGCTTCGTCGCGGCCGAGCCGGTGCGCGAGCTCCTCAGCCCGCGTCACGTCCAGCTCGGCGAGTCGACCGAAGTGCGCCGTCTGCTGCCCAACCTCGGGCGCCGCATGGTCGGTGCCTGGGCCTTCGTCGACCACTACGGTCCTGATGACATCGCCGACGAGCCCGGTATGCAGGTCCCGCCGCACCCGCACATGGGGCTGCAGACCGTCAGCTGGCTGCACGACGGCGAGGTACTGCACCGCGACAGCACGGGCAGCCTCCAGACCGTGCGCCCGCGCGAGCTCGGGCTGATGACCTCGGGCCGGGCCATCTCCCACTCCGAGGAGAGCCCCCGTCCGCACGCCCGCTTCCTGCACGGCGCCCAGCTCTGGGTCGCCCTGCCCGACGCCCACCGCCACGTCGAACCCCACTTCCAGCACCACGCGGACCTCCCGCGCGTGACCGCGGGCGGCCTCACGGCGACCGTGATCCTGGGCGAACTCGACGGCGCGCGCTCACCCGGCTCCACCTACACGCCCCTGCTCGGCGCCGACCTCGCCCTCACCAGCGGCACGGAGACCAGCCTCCCCCTGGACCCCGACTTCGAGTACGCCGTCCTCGCCATGTCGGGCGAGGCTCATGTCGACTCCGTCCCCCTGCTCCCCGGCTCCATGCTCTACCTCGGCTGCGGCCGCACCGAACTGCCCCTGCGCGCCGAGTCGGACGCGGGCCTGATGCTGCTCGGGGGTGAGCCGTTCGAGGAGGAGATCGTCATGTGGTGGAACTTCATCGGACGCTCCCACGAGGAGATCGAACAGGCCCGGGACGACTGGATGAACTCCACCCGCTTTGGCGAGGTCCACGGCTACGACGGGGGCCGGCTCCCCGCCCCCGAACTCCCGCCGGTGGCGCTGAAACCACGGGGCCGGGTGCGCTGACCCGCGGGGGTGGCCGGCTGGAAGTGCCCTGCCCGCAGGCCCCCGGACACACGCGGACCTGGATCATCGCGTACCGTCCGGGGCCTCAGCCGCCGCATGCCGACGGAATGTGGTGAGCCCTGCGGCGGGAAGCCGTACCGTCAGTGGCCCCCCGGGCCGACACCGGTCGCCTCGGCCCGGAGGGCGCCGGACACGGCCCGGGCCGGCGCTTCTAGCTCTTCGACGCCTCGTCGTGGGCGGTTGCCGTGGCGCGCTCGCCGTCCTGGACCTGCTGGAGGCGCTTGAGCGTGGCGGTGAGCATGTCCTGGGCAGGGGTCGTGTCGCCACCGGTGCCCTGGATCTTCACCTTGATGTTGACTCTGCCGGAGCGGCTGAAGGCGGAGACCGAGTCCTCGCTCAGCCCGGGATTCACGACGAACGTCGCCTCGTCGCCGATCTCCTTCTTGGGGCGCTGCTCCTTGTTCTTCTCGCTCCCCTTCCACACCGTGTACGTGCTCTGGGCGTTCTCCGGGGTGTCGAACAGGCAGATCCGGACTTCCATCATGTTGTCCGTGGAGCCCTGGTAGAGGTAATCGGCGTCACCGCCCCGCACCCAGCCCCTGGGCGCGGACTCGTCCTTCGTGTCCTTCGACTCGGTGCAGTACTGGCCCTCGGTCGCCGACTTGCCGCGGTACGGCTCCCAGCCGGGGAGTATCTCTCCGATGCCCGGCAACGCCTGGGAGATCTCGCCCTGGCTGAGGTTTTTCGTGATCGGCTTGACGGCATCGCCAAGCGGTCCCTGGTCTGCCGCGTTCTGCGCGTCGCTGGAGGAGCAGGACGTGAGAGTGACAAGACCGAGGAGGGCGGCGAGAACAGTGGTACGTGTACGTGACATGAACACACCCTATGCGGCGATGATCCACACGTGATCAACGCGCCGTCGAGGGGACCCTGATCGCCCCGTTTCAGGCGCTCCGTGCGTCCTGTGGCGACGCCGCGGTCGGAAGCGGTGCTCCCTCGCCGTTCGCGGCGGTCGAACCGCCTCCTGCGCCCACGCTTCGCCCGGTCAACCAGGTGGCCGAGACGGTGAAGTTGGCCTCCGTGGCCGCCTTGGCGATCACCGCTCCCGCTTCTGCGGTGATCTTGATTCCGAACTGGACGTTCACCTCGTCCGGAGGGGCCGCCGCGGAACGCAGTTGGTCCACGACCGCGTCGACAGCCGGGCGCACGCGGGACAGGGCGTCCTGCAGCGTGCGCGCGCTTGAGCGCAGGGCGTCGTCGCCCCTGCCCACGCGCTCGATCGAGGGAAGGTCATCCTGAACCTCCACCCAGACCGTGCCACCCTCGGCCAAGTGCATCTCGATCAGTTCGGGCATGTTCCGGAACCCTTCCGTCCAGTGGGAAGCAGAGTGCAACTCCCCTGCAGAACAAGGGGTGTTCTGCCATGCTTATCAGAATTGCGGGGTCGCAGAGCGCAGGGGGAGGCCCAACACCGGTGGCCCGTGAGTCAGACAGTGTGACGACCGGTTCCGCGGGGGCCGCCGTGCCGGCCGCCGTCAGTCCCCTGGGTGCCGCGGTCGCGCGGGTATGGGGCCCGAACGGGCGGCCGGTGGGGGGAGCCTTCCTTGCCGCCCCGAACCGCCTGCTGACCTGTGCTCACGTCGTCAGCATGGCGCTCGGGAGGGACGGCGAGAGTTCCTCCCGTCCCTCGGAGCCGGTGACGGTGGACTTTCCGCTGGTGGCCCCGGGCGTACGGCTGACCGCCGAGGTCGAGCACTGGGTGCCGCCCGGTGGAACGGCCCCCGAGGACATCGCCGGGCTCCATCTCGCGGCCCCGCCCCCGTCCGCGGCCACCGTGGCGGCGCTGATCGACGCCCCGGAGACCTTTGATCTCGGTGCGGTGGTGCTGGGATTTCCCGAGCTGTCCGACAGCGGGGTGTGGAGCATCGGGCGGCTGAGGGGTCGGCAAGCGCGCGGCTGGGTCCAGATCGATGTGGACGACACCAGCCAGTTCGACATCCGGAAAGGGTTCTCCGGCGTCCCGGTCTGGGACCCGGAGCGCGCGGCCGCCGTCGGCATGGTGGTGACCGCCTGGCGAGGCTCGGGCATCCGCAGCGCCTACATGGTGCCGACGGCCGGCCTGTTCGAGGGGTGGCCCCAACTGCGGGCCATGGCGCAGCCGCCCTCGCCCTTCCCGGGACTGCGCCCGTTCTCCGAATCGGAAGCGGACGTCTTCTTCGGGCGGGACGGGCTCTCCGAGCAGATCGTCCGGCGCAGCCGGGCCGCGCCGGTCGTCACCGTGATCGGGCCCTCCGGTGTCGGAAAGTCCTCGCTCGTCCGGGCAGGCGTGCTCCCCCGGCTGCGCGCGGAGCCCGGCACCCTGGTCGTACCCATGCGTCCCTCCGAGGCGCGTACGCCGTTGCGCTCCCTCGCGTTCGCGCTCGTTCGCGCACTCGCACCGGAGCGGACCGCGCCCGCCGCTGCCGCGACCGACGCATCGGACACCATCCGGCGTCTCGACCTGGTGACCGAGCTGGCCGCCCACATCACGCGGGATGGGCTACGGGAGATCACCGGAGCCGTACTCGACGCCCGGGGCGCCGAGCGGCTGCTGATCTTCGTCGACCAACTCGAGGAGGTCTTCGCCGCCTCCGACCAGGACGCGGACGACTTCGCCGCCGTGCTGCGGACGGCCGTTCCGGCATCCGGCGCGGGCGAGGGCGGCCGTGATTCCGGCGCATGGACCGACTCCCGGGTGCGGCTGCTGTGCGCGCTGCGCGCCGACTTCCTCGGCAGCGCCCTCAAGCGGCCCCTGTTCGGCTTCCTGGCGGACGGCGAACGGCTGCAGACCGTCGGTGAACTCGACGACACCGAACTGCGCCAGGCCGTTCTCGGACCACTCCGGAAGCTGCGTACGGTGAGGTACGAGGAGGGCCTGGTCAACCGCATCATGGACGAGGTCGGACACGCCCCAGGGCGCCTTCCGCTCGTCCAGTTCACCTTGTCCCAGCTGTGGGAACGCCAGCGGAACGGCCTGCTGACCCACGAGACCTACGACGACGTGGGCGGCGTTCAGAACGCTCTCGCGGATCATGCCGAACACATCTGGAGGGGGCTCGACAGCGGCGAACAGGCCCTGGCGTCCCGGCTGTTGACCCAGCTCGTGCATCCTCTGCCGGACCGGATGGCCTTCACCCGGCGCTCCGCTGCCCGCGCGGAGTTCGGGGACGACACCTGGGCCCTGGCCGGCCGCTTGGCCACATCCCGGGTGGTCGTCGTCCGGGAGTTGGCCGACGTACCACGGTCCGCCGCCGACGCCGGGACGGCGGAGGGGTCGGACGGCGAGCAGGCACGGCTCGGTGTGGAACTCGCGCACGACTCCCTGATCACCCGCTGGGAACGGCTCCACCAACTCGCGCTGCGCGACCGCGACTTCCGCATCTGGCAGGACGGCCTGCGCCGTCGGATCGAGGCGTGGCACAGCGAGGGCTGCCCGAAGCGACGACTGCTGCCGCTCTCCGACGCACGCGAGGCACGCCGGTGGATGCGTACGCACCCCGAGGAGATCGGTCAGGAAGAGCGCCGCTATCTCGCCGTGAGCCGACGCCGGCACCGCGCACTGGGTCTGCGGGCCGCGGCCGTGGTCACCGCGCTCGCCGTGACAGGCACGCTCATCTGGAGCGACCAGCAGGAGAAGCTGACGCACTCCGCGGCCCACTCCCTTGCCCAAGGCGCCGCGAAGCTGGAATACAACGACGCGTACGGCGCGGCGCAACTCGCGCTGCGAGCCCGTGCCACGGCGGTGACCAAGGAGACCAGCGCCCGGGTGCAGAGGAGCTACGGCGATCTGCACTCCGCGGATCTGCTGCTGCCCGACCCCAGTACCAAAGGCCCGGTGGGCGGCTCCGGGAGCGGCGACGGTGTGATGTCCGTCCACAACCCGTTCAGCGCGGACGGCAGGACGCTCGTCCTGACGGCCCCGGATCTCAAACCCGCGGTGTGGCGCATCGCGGCGGACGGCCACAGTGCGAAACGGCGCTCGCTCGACCTGTTCGACCCGGCGATGCAGGGACAGCGGCCGGTCATCGACGCGAGCGGACGGCACGCGGCGTTCATCACCCCGATGAGCCCCGCCGTCAACGAGAACTTCAAGGGGAACGCGTGCAGGCCACCCGATCGCTACGCGGTGGTGCAGAGCACGTGCCTGACGGTGTTCGACACGGACTCGGGCCGCCCCACGGTCGCTGTCCCGGTGAACGGCGTGGGGCGCGTAGCCACTGTGGACGCCATGAGCATCGATCCGTCCGCCAAGGTGATCGGGCTGTTGCTCAAGACAGCCAATGACACGTGGGAGTTGCAGCGGCGCGACCTCGCCACCGGCCGGCTCCTCACCACGACGACCCTGCACTGGAAGAGCTACATGGGTCTCAGGTCCGTGACCGGCTTCTGGCTGGCACCGGGCGGAGAGTCGGCGCTGGTACTGACGACGGGGGAGGGCGGCAAGCAACCCTACGTCCGTCATGAGCTCCGGAGGATCGAGCTCACCCGTGCGGAGGCCAACGCCCACGCGGAAGCGAAGGCAACGGTCCTGGCGCAGTACGCCGTCAACGGCGCCGTCGCTGTCTCGGGCGACGGAACGCGTGTCGCCGCCACACTCTCCCCCTCGGCCGACACATGGGGAACGGAGCTCTCTGTCTGGGACGTAGCCACGGGGGCCGTCGTCGCGAGGCTCCGCGGCCTCAGCGACTCGGTCGGCTCCGCCCGCATCACCCTCGACGGGACCGGGAGGAATCTGTACGCCACGGGGATGGACAACCTGGGAGAGCAGTGGCCCCAAGTGCCCCCGATCGACCCGTCCCATATGGACGCTCTGGAAAAGGTCATGGACGACCTCGACGAGAAGACGTCGACGAGGGTCTGGGTCTGGCGCGTGGGCGCGCGGGACCAACCGCGGAAGTCCGCCCTGCGCCTCTCCTCGGGATGGCGATCCGTGCAGGCCGTGGGTGACGGCCGCGAGGCCCGCCTGGCGTTGTTCACCGAAGGCGCGATCGGCGTCGTGGGCAGACAGGAGGGAAGGCTCCCCGAGCAGAGGCTCGTCCACCGGTCGGCCGACGCGTATTCCACCGACCCCGGCAAGGCCGCGGCCCACCTGTGCACCGCCTTGGCGACGTCCGTGGAGTCGGGCACCGTGAAGGAACTGACCCCTGACGGTGCGGCCACCGGGGATCCCTGCGACTGACTGGCCGGCTGTCGCCGTCCGGCCGCGGGTCGCAAAGACGGACTGACCCGTGTGGCAGCGCAGGACGGGACGGGACGGCCGGCGCACTCCGGAGGGCATGGTCATCGCCGAGAACCGACCCGCCCTGGGGCGGGGCGGCCCGGGTGATCGAGGCCCTCGCCCTCATCACCGGCCCGTGCCCGGTCGCATCCGCCTGGACAGCCGGCTCCCGAAGGGCACAGCCGTCCACGAGCTCGTAGATTGAAGGGGTGGGCATTTCTGCAGCCGGAGGAGGGCAGGCGGTCCCGGGGGAAGTCGACTACGCGGCGTTGTTCGCCGCCACCCCAAGTCCCTATCTGGTGCTGAACCCGGCGCTCGTGATCGTGGGCGTGAACGAGTCGTACTGTCAGGCGACCGGCCGCACCCGCGACGACCTGTTGGGTCAGTACCTGTTCGACGCCTTTCCGGACAACCCCGCCGACCCCCACGCGGACGGCGTCCGCAATCTCTCCGCATCGCTGCAGCGTGTTCTGGCCGCCCGCGAGCCGGACACCATGGCCGTGCAGAAGTACGACATTCCTCTCGTCGGCCAGCCCGGAGCCTTCGAGGAACGCTGGTGGTCCCCGGTCAACTCCCCCGTCCTCGACGAGGACGGCCACGTGGCGTGGATCATTCACCGGGTCGAGGACGTCACCAGTTTCGTCCGCGCCCGCAGCCACCAGCCCGCGCAGCCTCACCCGGGACGGGAAGCGTCGATGGAGAGCGAGCTGTATGCCCGCGCCCGCGAACTGCAACGTCTCAACGAGGAACTGCGCGCCGCGCACGCCCGTGAACGGCAGGTCGCCATCACGCTGCAGGAAGCGATGCTGCACACCCCGGACCTGGCCCACCACCCGGACGTCGCCGTGCGCTACCTGCCCGCCATCGGCTCACTGAACGTATGCGGGGACTGGTACGACGCCGTCGACCTGGCGGACGACCGGTTCACCATCGCCGTCGGCGACGTCGTCGGCCATGGACTCGAAGCCGCAACCGTCATGGGCATGCTTCGCAGCGCTCTCTCCGCGGCCAGCCGCGCGGTCGCCGGACCGGCCCAGGCGCTGGAAGTACTCGGCCTTTACGCCCGGTCGGTGCAGGACGCCCTGGCCGCGACCGCGGTCACGGTACTGGTCGACACCCGCTCGAAACTGATCGTCTACTCCAGCGCCGGTCACCCCCCGCCCGTCCTCACGCATGCCGACGGCACCTTCGCACTACTGGACCAGGCCACGGACCCGCCCCTCGGTGCCCGGCCGGAGCACGTACCCCGCCCCCAGGCCGGCGCCGCGTACGGCCGCGGCGACACCCTCGTCCTCTACACCGACGGCCTGATCGAACACCGCGACGAGGACATCGACACCAGCCTGAACCGGCTCACCGCCGCCCTGACCGCCCTGCGCCACCTCAGCCCCGAGCGCCTGGCCGACGCCCTCCTCGAGCGCCTCGGTGTCGCCGGAGGCGCCCGAGACGACATCGCGCTGGTCGTCGTCCGTCTCTAGGACCGTCCGGCGGGTCCTGGAGGTCAAGGGGGTCGCTGACTTGGTCGACACCCGAGTGGAGGTGCTTCGCGCGCGGAGCACCGCGAGCCCGCCTACGCTGATCGTGGATCACTCGGGGGGCCGAGCGACGGGCCGGTCGAGAGCCGGCAGGAAGCAGGCTCACATGGCTGAGCGGCTCAAAAAGCTGGGGCTGGTAGGAGAGCTGTCGGCCGAATTCCTCGGCACCATGGTTCTCATCCTCTTCGGTTGCGGCGTGGTCGCCCAAGTGGTGGCGGGCGGTGCCCTCACGGACCCCCCGGGCGGCCTCGGAAACCACGACAGCATCGCCTGGGCATGGGGCCTCGGCGTCACTCTCGGCGTCTACGTGGCGGCACGGCTGAGTGGTGCCCACCTCAATCCCGCGGTGACGCTGGCCCTGGCCGTGTTCAAGGGTTTCCCCTGGAGCAGGGTGGCGCCCTACGCGCTGGCCCAGACGGCGGGTGCCTTCGTGGCGGCCCTGCTGGTGCGGTGGAACTACACCGAGGCGCTGGCGAAGGCGGACCCCGGGCACACCATCAAGACGCAGGGCGTGTTCTCCACGCTGCCGGCCAACGGCAATCCGAACCTGCCGGTTCACGAGTGGGGCGCGTTTCGGGACCAGGTCATCGGCACGGCGATCCTGCTGCTGCTCATCATGGCGATCACCGACCTGCTGAACACGCCCCCCGGCGCCAATCTGGCCCCGTTCATCATCGGCCTGGTCGTCGTGGCGATCGGCATGGCCTGGGGTACCGACGCCGGCTACGCCATCAACCCCGCGCGCGACTTCGGTCCCAGGCTGGCGAGTTTCCTCACCGGCTACGGCGGAGCGTGGCGAGACCAGTACGGGAACCTCTACTTCTGGGTCCCGATCGTCGGGCCGCTCATCGGCGGTCTGCTCGGAGCCTTCGTGTACAAGGTCTTCGTCGGCAGGTTCCTGCCGACCGCGGAACCGGAGCCGCCCGGTCGCGTTCCCACCCCCGAGGGGTGAGCGGCCTCCTGTGAGGCCGTCACCCAGTCCTTCCCACAGAAGAGGCGGAATGCCATGGCGGACTTCGTCGGCGCGGTGGACCAGGGAACCACGAGCAGCCGTTTCATGATTTTCGACCACGCCGGCAACGAGGTGGCGCGACACCAGCTGGAGCACGCCCAGATTCTCCCGCGGTCGGGTTGGGTCGAACACGACCCGGTGGAGATCTGGGAACGCACCAACTCGGTGATCCAGAACGCCCTCCGGCACGGGAACCTGTCGCCGGAGGACCTGGCGGCGATCGGCATCACCAACCAGCGGGAGACGACCGTCGTCTGGGACCCCCGCAACGGACGCCCGTACTACAACGCCATCGTCTGGCAGGACACCCGCACCGACTCGATCGCGGCCGCCCTGGAGCGATCGGGCCAGGGCGACGTGATCCGCCGCAAGGCGGGGCTGCCGCCGGCGACGTACTTCTCCGCCGGCAAGGTCCAGTGGATCCTGGAGAACGTCGACGGCGTCCGCGAGGCGGCGGAGCGGGGCCACGCCTTGTTCGGCAACACCGACGCGTGGGTTCTGTGGAACCTCACGGGCGGACCCGACGGCGGCATCCACGCCACCGACGTGACCAACGCCAGCCGCACCATGCTGATGAACCTCGAAACCCTCGACTGGGACGACGAGTTGCTGGGCTTCTTCAACATCCCGCGGTCGATGCTGCCCACCATCAACCCGTCCTCCCACCGGGAGGCGTTCGGCGTGACCCGCAGCTCACGGCCGCTGCGGGCCGCCATCCCCATCACCGGCGTCCTCGGCGACCAGCAGGCGGCAACCGTCGGACAGGTCTGCTACGCGCCCGGCGAGGCCAAGAACACCTACGGCACCGGCAACTTCCTGGTCCTGAACACCGGTACCGAACTGGTCCGCTCCGAACACGGCCTGCTGACCACGGTGGCGTACCAGTTCGGCGACAGCCCGGCGATCTACGCCCTGGAGGGTTCCATCGCGGTCACCGGCTCCGCGGTGCAGTGGCTGCGCGACCAGATGAAGATCATCAAGACCGCGGCCGAGAGCGAGACGCTGGCCCGCACGGTGAACGACAACGGCGGCATGTACTTCGTCCCGGCCTTCTCAGGTCTGTTCGCCCCGTACTGGCGCTCCGACGCCCGCGGCGCGATCGTCGGCCTCGCCCGGTACAACGACAACGGACACCTGGCGCGGGCCACTCTGGAGGCCATCTGCTACCAGAGCCGCGACGTGGTGGAGGCCATGGAGCAGGACTCCGGGGTCCACCTGGACGTGCTCAAGGTCGACGGCGGTGTGACGGCGAACGATCTGTGCATGCAGATCCAGGCCGATGTCCTCGGCGTACCGGTCAGCCGGCCCGTCGTCGCCGAGACGACCGCGCTGGGCGCCGCCTACGCGGCCGGTCTGGCCACCGGCTTCTGGCGCGACACGGACGAACTGCGCACCCACTGGCAGGAGTCCAAGCGCTGGGAGCCCCAGTGGTCCGAGGACCAGCGGGCGCAGGGGTACGCGGACTGGAAGCGGGCCGTGGAGCGCACACTCGACTGGGCCAAGGTCGAATAGGCCCGCGCCCGACCGGGGCAGCGCCGTGGTGGGAGCCGCGGCGCGGCCGCCGGTGTCCTCGGCACTGCCGGGCGACGGCTCGCCCGCCCGGGGCAACACGGTCAGAGGGCTTCGTCGTTCCATTGGTCCAGCAGGATGTCGCCCAGGTTCCCGGCGGGTTCGACGGCTCCGCCGCGCAGGGATTGTTCGGTCCAGATGACCTTGCCGGTGGGGGTGTAACGGGTGCCCCAGCGTTCGGCGTACTGGGCCACGAGGAACAGGCCGCGGCCGCCCTCATCGGTGGTCTTGGCCCGGCGGAGACGGGGTGAGGTGCTGCTGCCGTCGGAGACCTCGCAGATCAGGGCGCCGTCGTGCAGCAGCCGGACGGTGATGGGCTCGGCGCCGTAGCGGATGGCGTTGGTGATCAGCTCGCTGAGGACGAGTTCGGCGGCGAAGCCGATCTCCTCCAGCCCCCACTCCGCCAGGCGGCGGGCGCAGGCGCCGCGGACGCGGCCCACCGCCGCCGGGTCGCGCGGCACATCCCATTCGGCGACCTTCGAGGGGTCGAGCCGCCGGGTCCCGGCCACCAGCAGCGCGATGTCATCGCTGGGGCGGGCGGGCAGCACGGCCTCGATCACCGCCGCGCAGGTCTCTTCCGCGGTCCGGCCACCGACGGCCAAGGCCTCGCGCAGGGCCTCCGTGCCGGTGTCCAGATCGCGGGCGCGGTCCTCGACCAGACCGTCGGTGTAGAGCACCAGTCGGGAGCCCTCGGGCAGGACGAGCTCAGCGGTTTCGAAGGGCAAGCCGGCACCGAGGCCCAGGGGCGGGCAAACCGGCAGGGCCGGGAAGGTCACGGTTCCGTCGGGGTGGACGAGCGCCGGCCCGAGGTGGCCGGCGGTGGCGGCGGCGACCCGTCCGGAGACCGGGTCGTAGATGGCGTACAGACAGGTGGCGCCGGTGATCTCCTGCCCGTCCTGCTCCTGATCGGCGGCCTCGTCGGCGTCGATGTGGGCCACCAGTTCGTCAAGACGGGTCAGCAGCTCGTCGGGAGGCAGGTCCAGGGTGGAGAAGTTGTGCACCGCGGTGCGGAGCCGGCCCATGGTCGCCGCGGCGTGCAGGCCGTGGCCGACGACGTCACCGACCACCAGCGCCACACGGGCGCCGGAGAGCGGGATGACATCGAACCAGTCGCCGCCCACGCCTTCCCGGGCCGGCAGGTAGCGGTAGGCCAGTTCGAGGGCGTTCTGCTCGGGCAGGCCCCGGGGCAGGAGGCTGCGCTGCAGGGTGACGGCCATGGCGTGTTCGCGGGTGTAGCGGCGGGCGTTGTCGATCGCGACCGCCGCCCGGGCGGCCAGCTCCTCGGCGAAGGACGTGTCGTCCTCCTCGAAGGGCGCGGAGGCGTTCGCCCGCCAGAAGTTCGCCACTCCGAGGAGCATGCCGCGCGCCCGCATCGGGACCACGAGGAGGGAGTGGACGCCCTGGTCCAGGACCCGCCGGGCACGCTCGGGATCCTGCGCCCGCCAGCCGTCGGAGGTGCTCAGGTCCGTCTCCAGAACGGCCCGGCCGCCGATCACCGCGGCGGCGACCGGATGAGCGGGCACGAACCGGATCAGTTCCCCGACGGGGTAGAGGGGATGCTCCCCTTCCCGTCCGACGGACGCGGCGCGCCGCATCTCGGTGCTCGCCTCCTGCGGCTCCTCGCCATGCAGGACCGGGTCCAGCAGCTCCACCGTGACGACATCGGCGAAGCGGGGGACGGACACCTCCGCCAGTTCCTCGGCGGTGCGCGTCACGTCCAGCGTGGTCCCGATCCGCATCCCCGCGTCGTACAGGAGGTTCAGCCGCTGCCGTGCGACCTCCGCACGGCCGGTCACCGCCGTCAGCTCCGTGGTGTCCCGCAGGGTGACCACGCTGCCCGCCTGCCCGCCGAAGGGCGCGGTGGGCCGTTTGTTCACTGCCAGCAGCCGGTCCCCGGCCAGGTGGACGGCATCCGTGACCGGCCCGCCCGACGCCAGTAGCCGTGCCGTTTCCCCGTCCAGCCCCAGTTCCTCCACGCGCCTGTGCCCCGGGTCCTCGGGCAGGCCGAGCAGCCGTCGCGCCTCGTCGTTGGCCAGCACCACCCGCCCGCCGCCGTCGGTGATCAGCACGCCTTCCCGTACCGCGTGCAGCACCGCGTCGTGGTGCTCGTACATCCGCGTCATCTCCTCCGGGCCCAGTCCGCGCGTCTGCCGCCGGAGCCGCCTGGAGACCAGCGCGGTCCCCGTGGTGAACAGTGCCAGCGCGGCCGCGCCAGTGCCGAGGATCAGCGGCAGCTGCCGTTCGACGAGGTCGCCGACGTTCTCCACGGTGATCCCGGCGGACACCAGACCGACGACCGAGCCGTCGGCGCCGGTCACCGGGACCACCGCCTGGACGGCCGTACCCACGCCCGCGGGCAGCGGCGGCCCGCCGGCGTGCTCGACGACGGTTCCGCCTCTCAGCGCCGGGGCGATGGTGCCGACGAACTTCTTCCCGATCTCCTTCGGATCGGGATAGGTCAGCCGAATCCCCTGCGTGTCCATGACGAGGATGAAGTCGACGCCCGCCCTCTTCCAGGCCGCTTCGGCGCGCGGCTGCAGCACGGCCGTCGGATCCCGGCTCTTCAGCGCCTCGACCGTCCCCGGGGCGTTCGCGAACGTCTCGGCCGCCGTGAGCGAGAGCCGCTCGGCCTCGCGTTCGCTGCCACGATTGGCCTGGACGACCAGTGCCGTCACACCGGCCGCGACCAGGAGCAGCACGATGACGACCTGAAGAGCGAACACCTGTCCGGCGGCGCTGTGGAGGTTCAGCAGGGAACGCAGTCCCGATCCGGCGCCGCGGCGTCCTCCCGCGGGCCCGTCGTGAGCGTGCGAAGGGCGTACGGACTGGCGCCTCAACCGGCTCTTCGGGCGGAAACGCCCCTCTTCCTTCATGGCCACTTTCTACCGCGCCCACCTTCCCAAGAGCGGTAGGCCCTGGACGGCGTGGACGGCGAGAACAGGGCGGCGTGGGCCGTCCAGCGGTGTCGGCCGTCGCCCGGACGACCCGGACGACGACACCCGTCGCGCCCCGGGGGGCGGGCGGCCGGGTCAGGCCGCCGTCTCACGTGCCTCCCGCAGCGCCGTGCGGACCGACCAGACCACCGACACCAGCGGCACGGCCACCACGGCCCCCACGATGCCCGCCGCGATCGCCCCGCCGATCACCGAGATCGCCACCACCAGGGGGTGCAGCCGAACGGCCCAGCTCATGACGAGCGGGTGCAACAGATGTCCCTCGATCTGCCCGATGACCACGATCAGGGCGATCACAATGGCCGCCACCAGCGGACCCTTCGACGCGAGCGCGACGACGGCCGCCACCGCGAGCGCGATCGGCGATCCGATCAGCGGGACGAAGGCGGCCAGGAATTCCAGCAGCGCCAGCGGGACCGCCAGAGGGACCCCGAGGAGCCAGAGCGCGAGGCCGACGAGAACCGCGTTCGTCGCCGCAACCACCACGATGCCGTGCGTGTAGCCGGTGAAGGTCCGCCAGGCCGCACGGCCGCCGATCCGCACGCGCCCGCGCACGGACCGCGGCAACTGCTCCTGGAACCAGGCCCACTGCCGGTCGCCCGAGTGGATGAAGAACACCGAACTGAACAGTGCCAGGGCCAGGGTGGTGAGCACCGCCACCAGCCGGTGCGCACCGCTCAGCGCCGTGCTGATGAGCGTGGAGCGGTGGCTCGACAGGAACTGCTCGATCTTGCCCTGGACGTCGGAGAGTGCCTGGGGGTTCAGCCGGAACGGAGGCCGTTCCAGCCAGTGCTCGATGCGGTCCACGCCGTCCCGGAACTCGTTCACCAGCGTCGTCCGCTCATCGGCCACCGCCTCACCGACGAGCGCGAGAATGCCGAGGACGAGTGCGATGCCGACGAGGAGGGTGAGGGCCACCGCCACCGCGCGGGGCAGCCCCCGCGCGACGAGGTCGGCGACCGGACGCAGCAGCGCGGTGATCACCAGACCGAGGAACACGGCGACGCCGATCTCGTGGAAGCGCCCGAGCACGGCGAAGACGGCGTACACGACCGCACCGACGGCCAGCAGGCGCCATGCGTAGGCGGCGGCCGTGCGAAGGAAGGGAGACACCGGCGGCGGTGTGCCTGGCTTCATGGCCATCGACATACCACCGTGGGCCGGAGGCCACGCCCGAGGCATGGCATTCGCCCGACCGGGGTCCGGACGGGCGAACGCCGGGCGAAGCCCCGGCGCGGGCCGTGTCGTCGCGCGGACGTCCGTCCGGGCGGTCGAGTATCGGGGAATGAGCGTTGTCCTGCCGGTCCTGTTCTCGTTGTTCGCCGCCTTCAGCAACGCGCTCGCCACGGTGCTGCAGCGCCGCGCTGCCCTCACCGTCCGCCAGTCCGACTCGTTCCGGCCGGGCCTGATCCTCGATCTGCTGAAGCGCCCACTGTGGCTGGGGGGCATCCTCGCGGTGATCGCCGCCGGTGTCGGACAGGCGGCGGCCCTGGCGACCGGCCCCCTGGCGCTCGTTCAGCCGCTGTTCGTCCTGGAGCTGCCGCTCGCCCTGCTGATCGCTTCCCTGCTCGCGCGCGAGCGGCTGCCCGGGGCGCTGTGGCTCGCCGTGGCGGGGGTGGTGGCGGGTCTCGGGGTGGCTCTCGCGGCCGCCTCGCCCGTCGGGAACCGTACGCACGTGCCTCTGGACCGCTGGCTTCCGACACTCGCGGTGGGCGGCGCCGCGGTGGTGGCACTGGCGGTGGCCGGACTGCGCCGGCCCGCGGGTCGCGGCCGCGCCGGGTGTCTCGGGGCCGGCACCGCGATCTGTTACGCGCTGACGGCTGCCCTGATGAAGACCTCCATGCACATCCTGGACGAGGGGGGCCTGAGCGCCTTCCTGACGAGCTGGCAGACGTACGCCTTCTGCGCGACCGGCATCGGCGCCCTCCTGCTGCTCGAGCACGCCATGCAGGGCGGACCGCTGGTCGCCTCGCAGCCGGCGCTGACCCTCGGTGACGCGACGGTCAGCCTGACCCTGGGCGTCCTGCTGTACGAGGAACACGTACGGGCGGGGTGGTGGCTGCTGCCCCAGTTGGCGGGGGTCGGCCTGATCGTCTTCGGGGTGTTCGCGCTGGCGCGCAGCGGGGTCAGCGCGTCGTAGCGGTCGGGGAGTACGGCGAGGCCGGCGCTGTCGCCCCGTCGAGGACGAGACTGGTGACATGGTCGGCGATCATGTCGAGGATGTGCGCCGTGGCCGTGTCGTCCCCGATGACGAGGAGGTTCAGCGTCACCCCGTCCGTCATCGCCGCCAGATAGCGGGCCAGTACGGCGACGGGCACGCTGAAGTCGAGCTTCATGCTGTGCCGGAGCTGCTCGATGAGTTCGCCGAAAGTGGTGGAGTACAACTCATACTGCCGGCGCGCGAGGTGCTCCGACCCCGGCCGGCGCAGCGCGTACTGCGTCAGCTCGTAGGTCAGCATGTGCTCACCGGGATGCGCGGCCACATGGTCCAAGTAGGCCTGGAACGCCGCCCGGACGGTCTCCCGCAGGGTGGCTTTCGGCCGGATCGCCGCTCTCGCCACCGCCAGGCCGTGATCGGTGATCGTCGCCATGACCGACTCGAGCAGCGCCTGCTTGGAGTCGAAGCAGTAGTGGAAGACGCTCAGCGAGACGCCCGCCTCGGCGGCGATGGACCGGGTCGTCGTCCTGGCGACACCGTCGCGGGTCATCGCGCGGATGGCGGCCTCGGTCAGCTGCCGGCGCCGTTCGGCCGACGGCATGCGTGCCATGTGGTTCCTTTCCGTCCTTCGGTCCTGTGCCTGCCGCGCCCGGGAAGCTGTCCGGGGTGGCTGTTCCGGGAAGGTGCCCGGGAGGGATTGTCCGGGGAACGCGGCCGGGGCCGGGGCGGATCAGGAGAACTGACCCGCCCCGGCCCCGCAGACGCCTTCGGTGCCGTCCGTCAGCTGCTGTAGACGCCCACCTCGCGGAGGGAGTACCCCCATGTGGTGCCGCGTTCCAGCCCGTGGACGCGTACGTAGCGGGCTGACGTCCCGGCGAACTGCGCCGTGTCCAGTCCGCCGTCGCCGGAGGTCGTGGACCATACGGTCTGCCAGTTCGTGCCGTCGCTCGAGAGCTCGATGCGGTAGGCCTTGCCGTAGGCGCGCTCCCAGTCGAGGGTGACCCGCTTGACCAGGCCTGGGGCCCCGAGGTCGAGCCGGAGCCACTGGTCGTCGCTCCAGTCGCTCGCCCAGCGGGTGTTCGGGTTGCCGTCGACGGCCCGGTCGGGCGCGTAGCTCGTGAACAGGCTCCACTCCGACGATGCCGCCGACGCGGACGAGCCCGCGGCGAGGTTCACCCCGGCCTTGTGGGTCTCGGAGGCCTTCCAGGTGTCGAGGTAGGACTCGGCGCCCCGGAAGAGGTCGTCCACGACCTCCTTGCCGCCGACGAGCCGGATGTCCTCCAGCCAGTCCGGGACCATGCCGTAGTGCGCGGCGCCGTCGGTGTTGAAGTCCCAGGTGCGCTCACCCGTGGTCTGCTTGTCGATGACGGCACTGCCGTCGGCGCTGCGGAAGGGGTACCGCACCGGGTTGGGGGTGTCCGCGCCGCGCGGGCCGGGCCAGCCGCCGACGCCGTTCATGTCGGTGCCGTAGCCGTAGCCGACGTCGTACTTCTCGCGCAGCTCCTTCGTACGCCTCGCCTCCGCGGTGAACCCCTCGGCGCCGTGCATGTACTGGGCGATGAAGCCGCCGAGGCGGTAGACCCGCTCGGTCCAGTTCAGGTCCATCCAGCTGTGCGAGGAGATCACGCCGGGGTACGACTCGGACTCGAGGATGTCGAGGGCCCGGCCGGCGGCCTTCACGCCCATGTGGTCGATCTCCAGCATCATCTTGCGCTTCATCATGCCCCGCACGGCGTACTCGCCGAGCTCGGTGAGACCGCGGGTGTTGCACTGCGCGTCCGCGGCGTACGACGGGACCCCCACGCCCGGCGGGAGCTTCTTCTCCGCCTCGGCCGCCGGCGCGAGGCCGATGGGGTTGTCGTGCTGCGGGCCGGCGCACTTCTCCGTCTTCCAGAAGGTGCCGGTCGACAGGAACTGGCCGACGTTGATCGCCGTGCCGAGGGTGCCCTCGTCGAATCGGACCCCGCACAGGGCGTTGTCGAACTTGTGGCACAGGAACATGCTCCGCACGCCCAGCTTGTGCAGCTCGTCCAGGCCGCGGTCGATGTCGTCCTTGCCGCACTGCGCGATGTCGAGGATCTGCTTGCATCCGAACGGCTCGGAGGTCTCGACCCCCAGGATCACGGCCAGCTTGCCCTGCTGGATGACATCGCGGGCCTGCGAGGAGTCGGTGACGATCCTGAACCAGCCCTTGCCCGGGCCGCCGTACATCGTGTCGATGAAGGCCTGCATCTCGTACGTCTTGCGCGCCTGCAGCCGGATGGAGGTCATCTCGTCGCAGCTGCGGTCCTTGAAGAAGTAGACCGAGCAGATCACCCCGTTGGTGACCAGGTCGTTGACGAGCACCCGCTGGCCGCCGCGCCAGGCCCGTTCGACCCAGGCGTAGTAGTTCTGCTGGTGGGTCAGCGAGTCATGGGCGGGCCAGTCCTTGAACGTCGGCCAGCCGTTGGGGTCGTGCTTGCCGTCACCGCCCTTGGTGATGAAATCGAAGATCGCGAGCGAGCCGTCGGGGTAGTGCTCGGGGCAGTCCTTGAGGGCGTCGGCGATTCCCTGTTCGGAGAACGTCTTGCCGCAGATGAGCCTGCCGCCGAAGGCCTCGTTGGACATCAGATGGTCGTGCGCGTCGACGAAGCCCCGTACCTGTCCCTGGGAGTCGGTCCCCTTGAAGGGCTCGCCCGTGACATTGATCCCGGAGTCGGGCGCGGGCCGCGCGGTCGGATTCCACCAGCCGGGATCGGCCGAGGAACTGGGCACGGGACCGAGCACCGTGGCCAGCACGGCGAGGAGCAACGACAGCAGCGCGACGGGGCTGCGCCCGGGCCTGCGGTGGGGGTGTCGAGTCATGGTCATCACTCACGTCTTCGGTCAGCGGATGGCGCGGTCGAGGAACGGGACCGTCCGGAGACATGACTCCTGAGTTTGTCATGTCCCCCTCGAACGATGGTGATGAGAATCGTGACTGTTGCAATCGGAGTCAATAGTCCGGGACAGATGACCTGATGAATCGTCCGTCCCGTCCAAACCTCTGGGTGGCGTCAGGGGGTTGGGCACCGCCCCTCGTGTCTCCGGGCACCGCCCGGCCGGTGGTGGAGACCTTCGCGGCGGCCGCCGGTGGCGTGACGTGCCGTGGCCGGACGCCCGCCCGGGGCAGGCGTCCGGAGAGGTGCCGCAGAAGGGACAGGCTTCTAGTAATTCCCTCTAATTCCGGTCCACTAGTGTGTCCCGCATGACGTCAACGGGACCGAGTCGTGTCTCCTAAGCAACAGCGTGGTGAGGCCACCGTCGAACGCCTCCTGACGGCCGCCCTCGAGGTGTACGCCTCCTCCGGCCGGCAGGGGTTCACGGTGAACGCGGTCACCGAGGCCAGTGGCGTCAGCCTCGGCAGTCTCTACCACCATTTCGGCAGCTTCGACGGTCTCGCCGCCGCCCTCTACATCAGGTGCATGGGGGAGCTGTTCGACGAACTGACCGCCGCCGTGACCCGTACCCGCACCGCCCGCACCGGCGTCGCCGCGCTCGTCAGGGCCTACCTGCGCTTCACCGAGGAGCGCCCCGACGCCGCGCTCTTCATCCACGCGTCCGCCTACTCCGGCTTTCTCGCGGCTCACGCCGACCGGATCCGCGCCGCCAAGGCCGACATGCTGGGAGACATCGTGGCGCGGATGGAGTCCGGCGAGATCCTGCCCACCCCCGTGCCACTGATCGAGGCCCTGGTGATCGGACCGGTGGCCGAGACGGCCCGCCGCTGGCTGTCCAGTACGTACGACGTCGACCTGGCCCAGGCCGCGCGGATCCTGCCCGACCGGATCTGGCGGTCCCTGCGGCCCGAGTAGGCCCGCCGGTCGCGGCCCGGCGCTGCTCGATCCGGCCCGCTCCGGGGCCCTCACGCGCGCGCGGGCTCCGGGAGGGACTGCCGCAGCTCGTGGAGCAGCCGGGCCGCATCGGTGAGCAGCGTGCCGCGCAGGGTGTGCACCGGAGCCGGTACGGCAGGGGTCCGCTCGATGGAGTCCTCGACAGCACGGTGCAGGGCCCGCCCCTCCTCCAGGACCGCGTCCACAGCGGTCCCATCGGTCCCGGAGGTCCGCCCGATCGTCTCCAGGGCGGCTGCGAGGGTACGCAGAAGCGCCGCATAGTCGGCGAGGAAGTCATCGGGAAGACGGTCGAAGTCACCGCCGTCCACGGCGTGGGAGAGGCTGCGCGTCGTCGAACAGAGGTGGACGAGACCGCGCCCGGCCGCCCTGCCCGCGCGACGGGCGCGACCGAGAGCCTCCCTGGCGGCGAGGCGGTCGCTGCGCGGATGGAGGAGGTTGTTCTCCCACTCCTCCCCGATCGCCGCCTGCACCCCCTGCGCCTCGGCGACCAGGTCCTCGCAGTCGCGGCGCCACCGGCCGGCGCGCTCGCTGCTCGGCGTGGCGCCGTCCCCGACGGCGTGGGCGAGGTCGGTGAGGACGTCCCGCATGCGCAGGTGGAGCCCGTCGACCGCCTGCTGCCGGTGATGTACGTGCCGGGCTGGGGCGAGGATCGTGTGCGCCGCCAGACCGCAGAGAGCACCCAGGGTCACCGAGCCGGTCAGGTGGCCGATGTAGGCGAGCCGGCCGTGACCGGCGGAGAAGGCCGAAAAGGCGAAGAACGCCACGACCGCGACCTGAAGCCCCTCGGAACCGCGGTGCCTGACGCGCCCGGCGCCCACGGCGGCGAGCGTGAGCAGCCCGAAGGACCAGGCATGGATCCCGGCGGCCGCCGCCAGGACGGCCGCGAGCGTCGCACCCAGCAGCATGGCGCCCAGGTACCGGACGCATTCGCGAACCGACCGGTACAGCGTCGCCTGCAGCGCGACGATGGTGGTGAAGGGGGCGAAGGTCGTCACCGTCGGCGCCAGGAGGCGGTGCGCAAGCACCCAGGCGACCATCGCCGCCACCACGGTCTTCGCCTGAAGGAGCAGGTCGTCCCGCTCCGCGCCGGAGGACGCGACGCCCCTCCCGATGTACGCGCCGATCCCACGGATCCCGGCCCTCGCCCGCCGCAGCCGAGCGGGCCTGCTCATCGGCATGTACGCATGACCTCCGGAACGCTCACCTCGGACGCATCGTCGCTGCGACGCGCCTGCCCCACTTCCCGCCGACCACGCGTGCGGCGGCCACACGAGCCGCGGCCACGGCCGACGCGCGGTGCGCGAGGCCGGCGCCGGCCAGTCCGATGACGGCGCCGGCGGCGACATCGCTGGGATAGTGCGCTCCGCTGTGGACGCGCTGGAGCGACACCGCCACGGCCGGCACCGCGCAGGCCGCACCCGCGAGCGGCCACACCACCGCGACCGAGGCGGTGAAGGCCACGGCGGCGACCGTGTGCCCGGAGGGGAAGGAGGAGCTGTCCGGCCGGTCGTTCACCTCGGCATGGGGAATGAGTTCCTTCGGCGGCCGCGGCCGGTCCCACAGGTGCTTCGCGGCGCCGCCGACGGCCTGCCCGAGCCACATGCCCGCGATCCCCACCGCCGCGGCCCGGCGCCCCCGCCGACCGCCGCCGGCCGCCAGGAGCGCGGCGGCGCCCCACCACAGTTTCGTGTGCTCGGCCGACTCCTCGACCGCGGGCAGCACCCGGCGGGCAAGGGTCCCGCTCCATGAGGCCGCCGCGCAGGTCAGCGCGGTGTCGATGCCGTACAGGCGCTCCAGCGGACCCGCCTTCCTCGTCGCGGCATCCCCGTGGCCGGGCCCGGTACCGCCCGGGAGCCCGGAGCGATCACTCCGCACGTCGCTTCTCCTCCTCGCTCCACTCGCGGGTGTCCCGGGGCTCGACATAGGGCTCCTCGTCGGGCGGCAGGCCGCCCACGATGGCGCGTTCCCGGCTCATCTCGGCATCGAACTCCAGCCCGAGCAGGATGGCGAGGTTGGTGATCCAGAGCCAGACGAGGAAGACGATGACGCCGGCGAGGGTGCCGTAGGTCTTGTTGTACGAGCCGAAGTTCGCGACGTAGAGCGCGAAGCCCGCGGAGGCGATCATCCAGATCACCAGTGCGAGGAAGCTACCCGGCGTGACCCAGCGGAAGCCGCGGCCCTTCGTGTTCGGCGAGGCCCAGTACAGCAGCGCGATCATGATCGTGACGAGGAGGACCAGGACCGGCCATTTCGCGATCGACCACACCGTCACCGCGGTGTCCCCGAGGCCCAGGGCGTCGCCCGTCCGCCGGGCGAAGGAGCCGGTGAAGACGACGATCAGGGCGCTGGCGCACGCCATGATCATCAGTCCGACGGTCAGGGCGAGCCGCAGCGGCAGGACCTTCCACACGGGCCGGCCCTCGGGGATGTCGTAGACGGCGTTGGAGGCGCGGATGAACGCGGCGATGTAGCCCGACGCGGACCACACCGCGGCGATCAGACCTACGACGGCGAGGACGGACCCGACCCCGGCACCGCCCTGCAGCTGGCGGACGGCGTCGGACACGATGTCCCGCGCCGAGCCGGGAGTGAGTTTCTGCAGGTTGTCCAGGACCGACTCGGTGGCGGACTGCCCCGCGATCCCGAGGATCGAGACCAGGACCAGGAGGGCGGGAAAGAGGGAAAGGATGCTGTAGTAGGTCAGAGCGGCCGCCTTGTCGGCCAGCTCGTCATCCTTGAACTCCTGCACGGTCCGCTTCAGAACCGCCCACCAGGACTTCTTCGGCATGTCGCTGGGCTGGTCCGGTGCGTTTCGCTCCACCTCCGGGAGAGACCCCGGCTCCGGCGTGCGCCGCCCGTCGTCCTTGTTGTCGCCCCGGGCGGGAGGACGTGGTGTCTGGTTCATGACCGGCGGGTGTCCTCTCACGCCCGTACGAAACCGGTCCCGGGCCGCTCGGTGGACAGCGCCGGGCGACCGGCCGAACCCGGAGGTGGCGGGGCGCGTGGAGAGGCCCTCGCGGGGGCGCGATCCGGAAAGCCGGACTTCTCCTCGCATGAGGGGGTAGGCGCGAAAGGAGAAGCCGTTCTGCCGAAGGGCCCAGAAGGACATTCCCGAAGGACATCCGGCCTAAGGAACCCTCCCGTGGTATTCACAGCGCTGCTCATACCGCCGCTTCTGCTGGGCGCCGTCCTCGCGCTCGCCCGCTTCGAGGAACGCGTCCTGCAACCGGCGGAAAGCGACCCCGCCCCCGCTCCCCGCCGCAGGCACCTGCACGCCGTGCCGGGCCCTCCGCCTCCCAAGGAGCTCCGCACCGATGCTCCGGAGGCGTCGTCCCACGGCAGGCACCGGCGCCGCGCCGCCTGAGACGCTCCGGCGGTCCGGGCGCTCCGCCTCCCCGCCGGCCTGCCCTTCCCGGGCCGCCCCGCCGCCCCTTCCTCCACCGACTGGAGACAGACATGGACTCGCAAGCTCCCACTTCGTCCGTCCTTCTCGAGGAAGCACGCGCGTCCCTGCAGGACGTCGGCGATCCCTCCGCGCGGGCCATCGCGCTCGCCGTCCTGGCCGCGACGAAGGAACTGCAGGACCTGGCGCGGAGCGCCCAGAGCCTCGACGCCCGGCTGGAATCCCTCAACCAGTACCTCGGTGCCATCGCCAACAAGCCGTGAACGGTCCGCCCCGCGGCCCGGCGCGGTGAACGCGGCGTCCCGGGGTAGGCCTCGCCCCGTACGACCGATCACGGTGAAGGGGCGGAAGGGGCGGACATGACGGGTGCGTTGACGGCGGGAGCGTGGGGACTGTTCGCGGGAGCGGCGCTCCTCCTGGGGGCCGCGACCGGATCCTTCCTCCGGGTGCCCCCGCGATGGATCGCACTCGTCATGGCGTTCGGCAGCGGAGTACTGATCTCGGCCGTGTCCTTCGACCTGATGGCCGAGGCGTACGAGCAGGGCGGAGCCGTACCGGCGGTCGCGGGCGCGGTGGCCGGGGCGGGCGCGTACTCGCTCGCCAACGCCTGGCTCGCGCGGCGCGGTGCCCGGCACCGCAAGCGGTCCGGGGCGCATCAGCCCTCCGAGGAGGAGCAGCCCGGCTCGGGCAACGCCATCGCCCTCGGCGCGCTCCTGGACGGCGTCCCCGAGTCGGTCGTCATCGGGACGAGCCTGCTCGGCGGTGGCCATGTGGGCGTCGCCACCGTCGCGGCGGTCTTCATCAGCAATGTCCCCGAGGGGCTCGCGAGCGCCGCCGGGATGCAGCGGGCGGGCCGCGGCCGCCTGTACGTCTTCGGCCTGTGGGCCGCGATCGCGGTGGTGAGCGGTCTGGCGGCGCTGGCCGGCTACACCCTGCTCGGGGACGCGTCCGGGACGGTGATGGCCGCGATCACGGCGGTGGCCGCCGGTGCGATCCTGGCGATGATCGCCGACACGATGATTCCCGAAGCCTTCGAGAAGGCACATCTGTTGACCGGTCTCACCACCGTGCTGGGCTTCCTGACCGCGTTCGTCCTCTCCCACTGAACCCCAGGACACGGAATCCCAGGACACGGAATCCCAGGACACGGAATCCCAGGACACGGAGTCCCGGGACATTGAGTCCACGGGCGCCCGAGTCCACCGGGCCCGAGCGCACGGTCCGGGGGTCCACGGCCCGCGTCGACTGGCGGGAAGGGCCGCCGCGGCCGCCGCGTGGGTCAGCGCCGCGTCGCTTCCCTCTCGACCGCGCTGTCGCTGCCCCTGTTCGTCCTCGCGCGTCGCCGGGGGAACTGCGTCCATTCCGCGAACCACCACGCGCCGGCGACCACACAGGCCCATATCAGCCCGCTCCTGACGGCGGTTGTCCATGCCGCTCCGTTTCCGCCCCAGCGCTCCACGCCCGTCAGGACGGCCCAGGAGATGACGAGGACGAGGAGAACGCGGACCCGGCGATGCTTGATCATGGAGCGCCTCTACCCGGAGCGACGCCTGCCAAGCGAGCCTGCCGAGCAGGGACGGGCCGGCGCCGCCGAACGCGGCGCCGGCCCGTCCGCCGGAATGCCTCAGTGGCCGAGTGCCTTGGCGAGCTCGTCCTTGTTCATCGTCGACCGGCCCTCGACGCCCTTCTTCTTCGCCTCCTCGTACAGCTGGTCCCGCGTCGGTCCGGAACCCGAGGACTTTCCGCCGCCGGAGCTCCGGGACTTCTCGCCGCCGCCCTGCGAGGAGGACCTTCCCTTGCTGGAACCGCTGTTGGAGGACTTGGCCTCGCCCGATTGCGCGCGCTGCTTGTTGACCGTCCGGGCCGCCATCTCCTTGGCGCGGCCGGTCGACGCGCCGCGTTCCTCAGCGCTCTCCTTGATGTGCTCGTACTGCCGCTCCCGCTTGGAGCTGGACCCTGCAGGCATGATCGATCTCCTTCGATTCGCTGTCTTTTCGGCAGATCGTCACCATTCGGGTTACCTCGGAGCGGGTGGCAAAACGTCCGGCCACCCGGTCGTGCGCGTCATGACGATCACATTGGTCGGGACGGGCGCGTTCCGTTTAGGCTGAGCCGGTCTCGTGCCGTCTTCGTCGGCCCGGGGCGCGACGGAGGTGGCGACTGGTGACCCAGCAGGCTTCGGTACCGGACCAGAAGTCCAGGCCCCGTCCGCAGTTGGTGGGGGACGCGGCTGCGGAGGCCGACCGCATCGCGGCCGTGCGCCGCTATGACGTACTCGACACCCCGCCCGACGGCGCCTTCGACCGGGTCGCCTCGCTGGCCGCTCGTCTCTTCGACGTCCCCGTGGCGACGGTCACGATCGTGGACAGCGACCGGATCTGGTTCAAGGCCGCTCACGGTCTGGAGGGTGTGGCCGAGATCGGCCGGGATCCGGGCCTGTGCGGCTCGGCCGTCCTCAGGGACGACGCGCTGGTGATCCCCGACACTCTCCTCGACGAGGTCGCGTGCGGGAACCCTCTGGTCACCGGTCCGATGGGGGTGCGCTTCTACGCGGCCGCGCCGATCACCACCCGGGACGGCCACCGCCTGGGCACGGTCAACATCCTCGACACCAGGCCGCGATCCATCACCGCGGAGGACACGGCCACGCTGTCCGACCTCGCGGCGATCGTGATGGACGAGCTGGAGCTGCGACTGTCCGCGCTGCGCGCGCTGCGCCACGAGCAGGAGCGGCGGCACGCGGAGCGCCGCCACGCCCTCATCGAACACGAGCGGGCCGAGCTCGAGCGCGCGGCGCGGGAGCAGGCCGAGAAGGACAAGGCCGCCATCGCGTCCTTCGCCTCGACCCTCCAGCGCACCCTGCTGCCGCCCGCGCTGCCGGTGGTGCCGGGCCTGGAGCTGGCCTGCCACTACCGCACCGCGTCCGTGCACGACGTGGGCGGTGACTTCTACGACGTCTTCCCCGTCGAACAGGGCCGGTGGGCGTTCTTCCTGGGCGACGTGTGCGGCAAGGGCGCCGAGGCCGCGACCGTCACCGCGCTGACCCGTCACACCCTGCGCGCCGCCGCCCAGATCGACCCCGAACCGGTCACGGTACTGAGCGCGCTCAACACCGTCCTGCTCAACGACGTCATGGCCGGAAGCCGGTTCTGCACCGCCGTCTTCGGCCTGCTCACCCCGAGCGAGGCGGGCGGCTTCACCGTGACGCTGGCCACCGGCGGCCACCCACCGGCCTACCACCTGCACCCCGAGCAGGACACCGACGAGCTGTGGGTGAAGTCGGTACGGCCCAAGGGCGGCATGCTCGTCGGCGCCTTCCCCGACGCGCACTTCACGAGTACGACCTTCCGCCTGGCGCCAGGCGACGGACTCCTGCTCTACACCGACGGCCTGACGGAGGCCCGTACCGCCCAAGGGGCCATGCTCGGAGACGAAGGCCTGGTCGGCTTCCTCCACGAGCGAACCGCGCCCCTGAGCGCCACCTCCCTGGTGGACGAGACGGCCGAACTGCTGTCCTCCATGCCCGACGGCGCGAGCGACGACGTGGCCCTGCTGGCCCTGTCCGTACCGACCTCCGACTCCGCGGCCGACCCCGTCGTCGCCGCCACGACCCACACCACCGCCGCATCCGAGTGCCCCGTCCAGGAACGATGAGCGACGTGACCGAGCAACTCCATCTCACCGCCCAGCCCACCGACGAACCGTTCACCCTTGCCACCGTCAGGGGGCAGCTGGATCTGCACACCGCGCCGACCCTGCGCGACAAGAGCCTGGAGCTCATCGAGCAACGACGCCCGCACACCCACCTGATCCTCGACATGGCGGGCGTCACCTTCTGCGACTCCGCCGGCCTCAGCGCCCTCATCGGCATCTGGCACGCGGCCAGGGAGGCGGGTGGATCGCTGACCCTGGCCGCCATCCCCGAACGGCTCGCCCGGGTCCTCACCATGACCGGCGTCGACACCTTCCTGCCCGTCCACCCCACGGCGGCCGCCGCGCTGGCAGCGCATCAGGATGCACCGACGGGCGAGGACCCGCTGCGGCGGAGCTGAGCGCGGGGGGAGACGCCGGGCCGCCCGACCGCCCTCACTCAGCGCCGCCTCAGGCAGGAGATGAGGGCTGAGGACTTCCGTGAGCCCGATGCGGTGAGGGCGGGGGGTTCACCCTCGGTCGCCGGAGGAGTCCAGGCCGGACCAGAAGGCGCACTGGTGGTCGGCCGCGAACGAGGTCGAGGTCCGGGTTCCGTGGGGCTTCAGAGTGAGGATGGTGTGCTGCCGGGGAGTGGTGCCCGGCCAGCGGGTCTCGCCGGGGATGTTCGGGTCTCCGGTACGGGCGAACACTCCCCAGCGCCGCTTCATCTCCGTGGCGAGCGCGACCTGGTCGGCGGAGAGGGGTCGGTCGGCCATGGTGAAGTCGTGGACATAGGAGAGTTCGGCGCTGTGGGCGTTGGTCATGTCCACTCCCGGGACCTGCGCCCCGTACAGCGTCGGAGAGTCCGGGTCGTCGAACTCGTAGGCATAGGTCGGCACTTGCGAGGCGAAGGACTTCGCGGAGCGGAGGGTGTGGCAGGCGAAGGTGGAGTCCGTGAGGACGGCGGACAGCGCGTGGAAGGGAGAGGGGTGGCCCGAGACGGGGTAGCGGTCCAGCACCTGTGAGGCCGCCTGCCCGTACGTCGCGGTGACCTGGTCGGCGTACTGCTCCGCCGTGAGGTACGGCTGGGTGAACGCGACGAAGAGCCTGCTCTCCGCGCGTGTGCTGCCGATCAGGATCGGCACCTTGTTCCACGCCCCGGAGGCGATGGCCTCGGACGGTTGCACGGGCAGGAGGCGGTCGCCGAAGGCGGGTCCCAACGTCGGATGCGTACGGGCGGCGGTGATCAGGTCGGCGGCCGGCGCCTTGCGAAGGCAGTCGGCGCTCGTGACGGGATCCGGGCAGCCGGCCGCGGCCGCGAAGGCGCGGCCCTCTGCGGCGGCCCGGTCGGGGGCGGGGGCGCCGAGCAGAGGGGTGCAGGGCCCGCTCTGCACGATGGCGCGCGAGAAGAGGTGGGCCGCCCGCGGCGACGCGAGCATCGCGCAGACCGAGCCGCCGCCGGCGGACTGGCCCCAGATGGTGAGCGCGGCCGGGTCACCGCCGAAGGACGCGATGTTGTCGTGCGTCCAGCGCAGCGCGGCGATCTGGTCCATCAGGCCGTACGAACCTGAGACGAGCGCGTTCTCCCTGGTCAGCTCCGGTATCGCGAGGTAACCCAGCTGTCCGAGCCGGTAGTTGACGGACACGACCACGCTGTCGGTCAGATCGGCCATCGTACGGCCGCCGAACTGGGTTCCCGTGCCCTGGCTGTAGGCGCCGCCGTGCATCCAGAAGAGTACGGGCAGGCGGGCACCCGGCCGGACACCGCGCGGGCGGTGGACATCGAGGTAGAGGCAGTCCTCGCTCGCGTTCCCCGGGTCCCGGAGGCCGAACGGGGAGAACTGCGTGCAGGCGGGCGCCAGTCGGGTCGCGTCCCGCGTTCCGCTCCACCGTGCGGGCTGCCTCGGCGGGCGGAAGCGGAGGTCGCCCACCGGCGGCTGCGCGTAGGGGATGCCCAGGAACTCCTCGGCGTCGTCGTGGATCTGCCCGGCGAGCAGGCCCTGGTCCGTGGCGGCCACCGGACGTGGAGACCGGGGAGCCGCCGGGGCCGGCGGGGCCGCCGACAACTGAGCGACCAGTGCGGCGAGCACCAGCATCAGGAGCGGAGCCCCCAGGAGCCGGGCCGTGCGCGATCTCTTCACGTGTCCTCCAGCATGGTCATAGTCATGACAGGCGTTGATGAGGGTGAGCGAGCCGGGGGAGGGCCGCGCCGCCCGCCCGGGCCTCCGAGCCCCTGAGGAGAGGCGAGGAAGACCGGCCCGAACGAGCAGGCGCGGCAAGGGACATGACTCAGGGTCGGAGTCCGGCGAGGAGCGTCGCCGTCCTGGCGAAATCGGCGGGGCCGGTGTTCCAGTTCGGGGTGATGGGCGTGACCGACACCTTGTCGGCGCTGACCGCCTCCACGTCTCCGCCCTTCACGGCGGGTTCGGAGACCACGGTGACGTTCACCTTCCAGGTGCCGTCGCCCGCGTCCGTGTAGTCCGCCGCGAGCACCGGCTGCGGGTCCTGCGTCGTGACGGCGGCGCCGCGGGCGAGCCCCGTACCGTCCGCACCGACCACGGGATGGTTGAGGTTCAGTCCCACGCCCGGCGGCAACAGCCGCCCGTTCATCGCCCGCGACCGGAGACGGTCGATGAGCTTGACGGTGAAGTCATTGGTCGGCCGCATGGCGTTGAGTACGGGTTCGAGCACAGGGGCCGTGAGTCCGCCGGTGCTCACGGCGATCGCGGGAACGCCGTGCTCCAGGGCTGCCACGGCGCCGCCGACCGTGCCCGAGTGGGTGGCCAGCGCGGCCACGTTGGGGCCGAAGTTGGTACCCGAGACGACGAGGTCGGGCGCCTTGTCGGCGAAGACCTCGGAGAGGCCGAAGGAGACCGAGTCGCCGGGGGTGCCGTCGACCGCCCAGACGCGCGGCTCGGGGTGGCTGACCTTGACGCTGGTCGCGCTCATCATCTTCGTCCCGCTACCGCTCTGATTGGTGAGCGGGGCGACGATGGTGACGTCATGACCCGCGGCGGTGAGCCGCTGGTACATCAGCCGGATGCCCGGGGCGTTGTAGCCGTCGTCATTGGTCAGCAGGATCCGCAGCGGACCCGCCGGCGCGTCCTGCGGATCCGCCGCCGCGGTGCTCGTACCGGCAAGGGCGGGCGTGCACAGCAGCAGTGCGGCCACGGGCGTGCCGACCAGCGGCAGGACGTACTTGCGTCTCACGGAGTGCTCCTTCGAAGGGGGAGGCGGGATGATCCGGTCGGCCGGACGGCCGGGGAGGGGTGGTCAGCGGACGCCGCGGATCGGGAGGATCGCGAGCGCCCCCAGGAGCGACAGGGCGCCGCCCAGGAGGAACAGCGGGGTGTATCCACCCAGCGCGGTCACGATGGCGGAGGCGACGAACGGCGCGACGATCTGCGGTCCGGCGTTGGCGATGTTCAGTACGCCCATGTCGCGTGCGGCGTCCTCCGCCCGGGGCAGGACGAGAGTGACCACCGCGGTGTCGACGGCCATGAAGCAGCCGAACGCGAGACCGTTGAGGGCGCTGAAGACGAGCATGCCGGTCCAGGTGGGGCTGATCACGGGGACCGCCATCACGAGGCCGGCGAGTGCGGCCGACATGGCGACGAAGATCTTGCGCCGGTTCCAGCGATCGGACAGCACGCCACCGGCGACGGTGGACAGGGCCATGGCGGCCATCGACACCGGCGTGAGGATCGCCATGGCCTCGGTCGGGGCGAGACCCGCGGGCAGCGCGATGTGATCGTCGAGGATGTACAGCTGGTAGCCGACGACGGAGAAGTAGCCGAGCACCATGAGGGCCCGTCCGATGAACGCCCACCGGAAGTCGTGGTCCGCGAGGGCGGACACGAAGGCGGCGAGCCGCGCGCGCCGGGCAGGCGGGGAAGCGGCCGCGGGCGTCGTCGGGGACCCGGCCTCGGACGAAGGGTCCGCCTTACGACCGGACGCGTCACCATCGGTCAGGTCGTCGGGCAGCGAACTACCGGGTGTGTCGCGGCAGAAGACACTGAGCAGAACGGCCGCTCCCGCCACCACGGCTCCGAACACGAGATAGCCGGTCGTCAAGTGGGCCGCCGTCTTCGACGCGATCATCACGCCGGCCGTGCCGCCGATCGGCAGCCCCAGACCGACCACGGCGGACGCGCGGCCGCGGTGGGCCATCGGTATCCGGTCGGGCACGACGGCGGTGACCGCGGCCTGGTACACGTTCATGGTCGCCTGCACGAGGCACCAGCCGATGCCCACGAGCAGCGCGGTCCGCACGCTCCCCAGGAACGCCAGTCCGGCGAGCGAAGCGAACGCGCCGCCGAGGATCCACGGGTTGCGGCGGCCGGTACGGTCCGACAGGGCGCCGGCGATCGGGTTGAACGCGGTGGCGAAGACCGAGCTCACACCGCCCACGATGCCGAGGATGGCGACCTTGTTGGCGGGGTCGATCGCGGCGATCTGGGTGGGCAGCAGAACAGCGCCCACGCCCATGTACACGGCGAGCATCGCCGAGTTGGCGATCAGGAGCAGAAGCATCAGGCCGTGGCGGCGCGGGGGATCCGTCGCGTCGTCGGGTGCGCTGGGCTGGATCAGTTCATCGGTGGTCATGGCGACTCCTCGGGGACGGGCGGGAGGCGGGGCGAGGCCGGAAAGGGGCGAAGGGGAAGGGGAGCAGGGGGAACGTCGGGTGAGCCGCGTGGGGGAGGGGTGGCCGCGGACGTTCCGTACCTGACCGTGGAGCCACACGTGAGAGTTACACGTGTCATGCGGCGGCAACAGGCACTGTGTAGCACTCGCGGTCCAGCCTTGGGTAGGGGTAGCCCCTAATTTCGCGGCAATCGTGACACCGGGAGACGATCCGTTTGTTACACGTGTTGCTACCAGCCGGTCACCACTTGTGCCGGGGGTGGTGCATGCGCCACGCTCGCCGCCTCACGGCTCGCGCCACGACGCGCCGCCGTCGTTCGCTCGCCGACGTACTCCCCGCCCCGTCCCGCACGGCCGCGCGGCGGACGTTTGCGTGGTGAGCCCCGGAGTAAGGCGCGTCGGACTCCCTGACGTCACTGGAAAGGGCTCCATGCCCAGATCGTCTTCCGTCACCGACCGGCCATCACCGACCGGTCGCCCTCCCCGTCACCCCGTCCCGGCCGCCCCGCCGCGCGGAGCGCTGATCGCCGGATCGGCGCTGCTGACCGCCTTCCTGGCCATCGGCCTGGCCGCCACCGGCGGCGGGCGGCCGTTCTTCCAGAGTGTCGACGATCGCTGGATGATCTTGATGAGCGGATCGCCCTCGGGTGCGGCGACCGGGTTCGCTCGCGTTCTCGACACTCTCGGCGGACCGCTGGGGCTGATCCTTCCCCTCGCCCTGACCGGGTGCCTCGGCATCTACGGGCGATGGAGATCGGCGCTGTTCGTGTTCACCGCGACGGTCGTCACGAACATCGTCGTCGTCCTCCCCGTGAAGCAGTTCGTCGACCGCCCGCGCCCCCCTCGGCCGTGGGTGCTGGTGAACGACGGATCCTTCCCGTCGGGCCAGGTCTTCATGGTGACGACCCTGGTCCTCGCGGCCGGCGTGGTGCTCTTTCCCCCCGTCGCGCGCCGTTGGTGGTGGTTGTTCGCCCTCGCGCTGCAGGTCGCGATGGCGTGGAGCCGCACCTGGCTCCACGCGCAGTGGCTGAGCGACACCGTGGCCGGCGCCGCCGCCGGTGCGGGTGTCGTGCTGGTGCTCTGGTGGGCGTTCTCCCGCTTGCTGGAGGACGAGGCGGTGCGTGCGGCGGCCGACCGCCTGTGGGAATGAGCCGACAGCCGCCCCGCCGGGCCAGGTCTCGCTTTTTATTGACGGTCAAAAAAACAACGCAATATTCTTACTCGTCATGCGCCGGTGCGCCCAAGCGCCGACCGTTGACCCAGGAGGGCATTCATGGCTGACGCGGAAGTTCGGACGCCACCCGTCGTAGAGCTGCGGGCCGGCAGGCTGAGCGGTGCCGTCGAAGGCGGAGTCGCCGTGTTCAAGGGCGTGCCCTACGCCGCGCCGCCGGTGGGCGAGCTGCGATGGCGGCCCGCACAGCCCCCCGTCGACTGGAGCGGCACCCGGGACGCGACCGCGTACGGCCCCAGCTCCCCCCAGATGTTCCTGGAGGGCGGCGACCCCGTCCTGGGCGGCCATGGATCCCCACCCTTCGACGACGACTGCCTGACGCTCAACGTGTGGACGCCGGCTGCCGACGGGGCGGGGCGGCCCGTGCTGGTCTGGATCCACGGCGGCGGCTTCGTCTCGGGCTCCGGCTCACTGCCGATCTACTCGGGCGAAACGTTCGCCCGGGACGGCGACATGGTGGTCGTCACCCTCAACTACCGCACGGGGCCGCTCGGTTACCTGTCCTTCGATGAGAAGTCCGACGCTGCGGGAAGTGCCGGGGAAGAGACCGCCAACCTCTGGCTGACCGACCAACTGGCCGCGCTGCGCTGGGTACGGGACAACATCGCGCACTTCGGGGGCGACCCGGACGCCATCACGGTCGCCGGTCAGTCGGGAGGCGCCATGTCTACGGCTGCTCTGGCAGGTCATCCCGACGCCCAGGGCCTGTTCCGGCGTGCCATCCTCCAGAGTCCACCGCTCGGCCTGCACATCCCGACCCGTGACGAGTACCGGCAAAGGGTGGACGCGTACCTGGAGATCGCGGGTGTGCGGAGCGTCGACGAGCTGCGCGCGCTGCCCTGGTCCCGGCTGATCGAGGCAGCGGGAGGGCTGTTCGCCCGGATCATGCGATGGGGGTACTGGCCCACCCCCTTCCTGCCCGTGCGGGACGATGTCACCCTGTTCCGTCACCCCGCGGAGGCGCTCCTCCAGGGCGCCGGGGCCGAGATCGACGTCCTGATCGGCTGGACGCGCGAGGAGGCCACCTTCGGCTTCGCGCTGGACGAGGGGTCCATGGCTGCGACGAAGCAGCAGGTGACCGACAGGATCGCCGACACCTTCGGAGGCGACGCCGGAGACGTGTACGCGGCGTACGAACGCGCCCGCCCCGGAGCCCGGCCCGCGGACGTCCTCATGGATCTGATCACGGACGAGCTGTTCCGGGTGCCCGCCGTGGAACTGGCCGAGGCCAGGGCCGCGCTGGGCCGGCCCGTCTGGGCGTACCAGTTCGACTTCCCGGCCGCCGCGTACGAGGGCAGGCTGGGCGCGGCCCACTGCCTGGAGCTCCCCTTTGTCTTCGACAACTTCGACCAGTGGACGCACGCCCCTCTCGTCCAGGGGCTCGGCCCGGCCGCGCGGGACGGGCTGGCGAGGGCGATGCACCAGGCGTGGATCTCCTTCGTCCGGACCGGGGACCCCAACCACTCCGGCATGCCCAGGTGGGAGCGGTACGGCGCGGACACCCGGACCACCATGCGCTTCGACTCGGTCACCGGGCCCGTGGACGATCTCGCCGGGTGCGCGCGACGGCTGCATGCCGGGGCCGCGGCTGGGAAGTAGGCCGGCGTCGTGTCGGGACCTGTGCCGGCGCCGGGCGGGCCCGACCCCGTCCCGCCGGCGCCGCCCACCCGCCAGCGCCGCCCACCCGCCGGTGGCGTCCGGGACGGGCGGAATGCACGCGCCGGAGGCCGCCCCGTTGTCCGGCCTCGACGCAGGCGGTGGGAGGGCTGCGTTACACGTGTAGTTCACGGGATGGGCTGTCGCGCGGCAGCGGACGTCCATCGGCCCCGGGCAGCCTGGTGCCCGGGGCCGCGCCTTCTGACGCGTGTAACCTGGGAAGGGCCGGTCGGACGACCGGTACCGACCCGGGAAGGACGCCATGGCCAAGGAGCCGACCACGCCCGCAGCCGTCACCAGCGCGGATGTGGCGCGCCTGGCGGGCGTGTCACGAGCCACCGTCTCCTTCGTCCTGAACAACACCCAGGCGCACCGGGTCAGCGACACCACACGCGCGCGCGTCCTCGCCGCGGCGGACCAGTTGGGTTACGTCCCGCACGCCGCCGCCCGTTCCCTGCGCGCCGGCCGGAGCAACCTCGTGCTGATGCCGGCGTCCGTCTCGGCGGTCGGCAGTCTGGTCAGTGCCTGGGTCGACGGACTGCACGGCGAGCTCGAACAGCGCGGCTACACCACGGTCTTGCACGCCGGACGCTTCCCCGACGCGGTCAGCGCGGCCCGCGCCTGGGCGGAACTGCGCCCCGCCGCGGTCGTCGCCCTGGACGGTGACAGCCTGACGCCCCAGGCCGCCGAGGTCCTGCGCCGGGCAGGTGTGCGGGGCGTGCTCGCCTTCGGCTCCAAGCCGGTGGAGGGCGTCCACACCATGCCCTTCGACCAGACGCTCATCGGCGCCCTGGCCGCCGAACACCTCGTCTCGCGCGGGCGGCACACCCTCGGCGTGATCATGCCGAGGGAGCGTGGTCTGGACACCTTCGCGCGTCCCCGTCTCGCGGGGGCCCAGGGCGTCGCGGCGCGGAGCACCGCGACCGTCGCCCCGCTGGACATGGCGTACACCCAGGAATCGGCCGACGAGGTCGCCCGGCGGACCCGGGAGCTGGGCCTTGACGCGGTGTTCGCGTACAACGACGAGTACGCGGCGCTGCTGCTGCACGCCCTTCAGAACGGGGGCATGTCCGTACCGGAGGACGTGGCGGTCGTCGGATCCGACGACCTCGTGCTCTCGGCCCTGCAGCGGCCGCCGCTCACGACCGTACGACTGGATCTGCCCACCCCCGCGTTCATCGCGGACGCCCTGCACGAGCTGGTCGAGCACGGCACACCCCCCGATGTGCCGCGCATGGGGGCGGTTCTGGTCCAGCGTCAGTCCTCGTGAGGTCCGGGCTCCCGGGCCAGTAGGGGGGCGAAGGCCCACCACAGGACGAGCGCGGCACCGGCGCCGACGGTCGCGCCGGCGAGCGTGTCGCTGAGCCAGTGCGCGTGGAGCCATGTGCGGCTCCACATCATCGCCGCGGTGAACACCGCACCGGCCCACCACCACGTCCGTCTGCGGGCCGCCGGGACCAGCAGCGCGCCGACGACCACGACGAGGAGGGCGGTCCCGGCCGCGTGGCCGGAGGGGAACGAGCCGTGGTCCACCCTGACCAGAGGGTTGTCGGGGCGCGGCCGGTCCACCAGGTACTTGAGGCCCTGGACGACGAGCATGTTGCCCACGAGGTACGCGGTGAGCAGGTAGAGCAGCGACGGCCAGCGCTTCCGTACGGCGAGGTGGACCAGCAGTCCCACGGGGACGATCACACCGAGGGGTCCGCCGAACCAGTCGAGCACGGCGGCCAAGGCGCCGTAGAGGCCGTCGTGCGGTCCCCCCATCCACCGGAGCCACGCGTCGTCAGGACCCTGGACGACGGGTCGCTCGGGCCGGGCGAGCACGACGGCGGCCGCCGATGCGGTGACCAGGAGGAAGACCGTACCGAGCGCGAGGACGCCGGACGGCGGGGGAACGGGGGAGAAGCGGCGGCGCGGGGCCGCCGCCGGGAGGTCGAGATCAGCGGCGGGAATGCCGGTCATGGGGCAACAGCTACCTCTCGCGCAGGCGGTGTGGGTGCGGGTGGGATGTCAGGGAGGGGAGGAACGGACGGGCGGGACGGGCATGGCGCCGGACGCCGGGGCGGGGGCCGGGGGCGGGGCGTGAGCGGGCTGGGGCGGGCGCGGGGCCGGCGCCCGGTGCCCGAGGCGCGGGCTCGCGGCGAAGCCGGGTCCCGAGACCCGGCCGGGGGGCTGGAGCCGGGGTCCGGCGCCGGGCTCGGGACCGAACCCGGCCCGGCGCCGCCCCCCACGGGCACCCCGGACCCGGTGCCGCGAACCGGCCCGGCGCCGCCCCCCCCGGGCCCCCGGGCCCGGGCCTAGACGCCCAGGTGGCGGGCCAGGAAGGCGACGCTTTCGGTGACGATCGGCGTCACGTCCGGGGCGCCGAGGAAGATGTGGTCCGCGCCGTCCACGGGGCGCAGGGTGACCTCGCCACCGACGCGTTCGAGTGCCTCGGTCAGGGTCTCGCTCTGGCTGTACGGCACAAGGCCGTCCGCCGTTCCGTGGATCAGGAGGAACGGCGGGGGCGTCGCGGGACCCACGTACGTGACGGGGCTGGCGACGCGAGCCAGCTCGGGCAGCTGCTCGTCCGTGCCGCCGAGGAGGGCGGTGAACGGATCGGGGTATTCGACGCCCGTCGGAGAGGGCGGCAGGGTCTGCGTGAGCAGCGGGCCGAGGTCGGAGACCCCGTACCAGTCGACGACCGCCCGGACGGCGGAGTCCTCGTCGCGTACTCCTTCGGCGCCTTCCAGCGCCGTACCGCCGGAGCCGTCGTGGACGAGCCCCGCGAGGGCCGCGAGATGGCCGCCGGCCGACTCGCCCCAGACGCCGATCCGGTCCTTGTCGATGCCGAGGGCGTCGGCGAACCGCCGCACGTACCGAAGGGCGGCCTTCACGTCGTGCAGCTGCGCCGGGAACGGCGCCTCCAGGCTGTGGCGGTAGTCGATGCACACCAGGGCAAGACCGGCGCGCAGGACCGTGCCGTGAAGCAGCTCCACCGGGACGGTCGGCGGGGGATAGCGCCGGTCGCCCTCCAGCCATCCGCCGCCGTGGATCCATACGACGGCCGGTACGGGGGCGGTCGACGCCGGTACGTGCACATCGAGAAGACGCGGCCGGTATCCGGGCGTGTTGGCGTAGGTCAGCGCGTCGAAGCGGCGCACGCCGTCCTCGCCGACCACGGGCGGGACGGGGGCGCGGAACGGCGGCGGCGGCCACCCGGCGTCGAGCCCGGCCGCGTCGAGCCCGGTCTCCGGGCCGGCCGCGTCGAGCCGGGTGGCCGGCCCCGCCGCCTGGTCGGCCGCGCCCTTGGGTGGTGATTGCGTCATGTCCGCCTCTTTCTGATCTCTGATGTCTGATCGCTGATCGGCGTGGGTGGGTGGCCTGAGGCCGGGATGTCGGCGAGCGTGCCGGCCGTCGCAACTTATGTCCGAAATGCCTTGCGCTCGACGAGAGGCCTGCTTAGGCTGTTACACGTGTAACACCGAAATCTTGCGACACCCTACACGTCACCGCAAGGCTCACAGCTCAGCTGATCTGTAGTCGGTTACACGAGTGGTGTCGGCGTCGCCGCCCTTCCTGCCGGGAGCCCGTCATGCTCACCGCCGTTTCCTCCTCGCGTCCCCCCGTGATCGCGCCCGCTCCGCCTCGTGGCTGTTGCTCGGTCCAGTGGGCGGTGAAGCCGACCCTCGCCACGGTTCCCAAGGTGCGCGCGGCCGCCCGTGCAGCCCTCGAAACGTGGCGCATCGCTCCCGACCGGTCGGAGCTCCTGCTCCTCGCCGTGAGCGAACTCGTCTCCAACGCCGTGCGGCACGCGGGAGCCGTGACCGACCGGCTGCGCGCCACGCTCACGCTCGGCGGCGGGTGGCTCCGGCTCGATGTCGCCGATGGTGATCCGTTTCTGCCGAGCCTCCCGCGGTGCGAGCCGCTGATCGACATGGAGGCGGAAGGCGGCCGGGGTCTCATGATCGTCGGCCTTCTGGTGGCCGAGGTCCAGGGCGAGGTCGCGGCGTTCCGTGACGGCGTCGGCAAGGTCGTCCGGGTCCGCATTCCCGCAGCCTGACGCTCCGCCCGAGCTTGCTCGCGCCTCGTGAACCCGCCCCCGCCCGCGCCTCGTGAACCCGCCTCCGCGCCGCTCACTCCCCCTGGGCGACATCCGTCTCTGCCGAGCCTGCTCCCGCCTCACGGTCCCCATGGGTCGGTCTCCGGGCAACGTACCGCCGACAGAGATTTTCATCGAGAAATCTTGACGCCCGTCAATTAAGCGCAATACTTGCGGCACTCCCTCTGCTGCCCCGAGATTGGTGCGCCCCATGGAGCTCTCCCCGTCCGCCCATGTGGACACGTTCTGCCGTGATCGGCTCCCCGCCCTCCGCCTCTGGCCCGAACTGCACTACGACCTCCCCGAGTTGCGGTACCCGGACCGTCTCAACTGCGCCGCGCGTCTGCTCGACGACGCCGTGGCCCGATGGGGCCCCGACCGCCCCTGCCTGCTGACCCCCACCGACCGGTGGACGTACGGCGAACTGCAGCACCGCGCCAACCAGGTCGCTCGCGTGCTCACCGAAGACCTGGGCCTGCGCCCCGGCAACCGCGTCCTGTTGCGCGGACCCAACAACCCCTGGCTCGTCGCCTCCTGGTTCGGTGTCCTCAAGGCGGGAGGCGTCGTGGTCACCACGATGCCGATGCTGCGCGCCGCCGAGCTCGCCCAACTGCACGACATCAGCGGCCCCGCCGTCGCCCTGTGCGACCACCGCTACGTCGACGAACTCCACGCCGCCGACACCCCCGGTCTGGTCGTCGTTCCATACGGCGGTCCTGGTGACCTGGACCTCACGCGGCGCTGCGCGACGAAGGACGACACGTTCTCCACGGTCGTCACCGCCGCGGACGATGTCGCCCTGATCGCCTTCACCTCCGGGACGACCGGGCGGCCCAAGGCGACGATGCACTTCCACCGGGACGTGCTCGCCAACGCCGACACGTTCTCCCGCCATGTCCTCAAGCCGCGGCACGACGACGTGTTCACCGGCACACCGCCGCTCGCCTTCACCTTCGGACTCGGTGGCCTGGTCGTCTTTCCCCTCCACGTCGGGGCGGCGACGCTGCTCATCGAGCAGGCCTCGCCCGAGCGGCTCGCCGACCTCGTCGCGGAACACGGCGTCACGGTGCTGTTCACCGCGCCCACCGCGTACCGCGCGATCATGGCGGCCGGGGCCGTGGACCGTCTGGCGGGCCTGCGCCGGTGCGTGTCCGCCGGGGAGGCCCTGCCCGCCCAGGTGTGGGAGAGCTTCCACGCCGCGACGGGCCTGCGGATCATCGACGGCATCGGCGCCACCGAGATGCTCCATGTGTTCATCTCCGCCGCCGACGACGACATCCGGCCCGGGGCCACCGGCCGGCCGGTCCCCGGCTACCGGGCGAGGGTCGTCGATGAGGCGGGAGAGCCCGTACCCGACGGAGAGCCGGGCCTGCTCGCCGTCACGGGCCCCACCGGGTGCCGATACCTCGACGACCCGCGCCAGCGCACGTACGTCAGGAACGGCTGGAACATCACCGGTGACACCTACATACGGGACCGCGACGGCTACTTCTGGTACGTGGCCCGCAGCGACGACATGATCGTCTCGTCCGGGTACAACATCGCCGGCCCCGAGGTCGAGAAGGCGCTCCTCACCCACCCCCACGTAGTGGATTGCGGCGTCGTCGGCGCTCCCGACGACACGCGCGGAATGGTCGTCAAGGCGTACGTCGTGCTGCGCCCCGGTGTCGGACCCGGGGACGTGACCGTCAAGGAACTGCAGAACTACGTCAAGGGCGTCATCGCGCCCTACAAGTACCCACGCGCCGTCGAGTTCGTCGCCGAACTGCCGCGCACCAGCAATGGAAAGCTCCGCCGCGGGGAGCTGCGCAGGCGGGCGGGCAGCGCGATCGGCTGACGCCCCTCACCCGCCCGCCGCCCACCCGGGGCACCGAGCGCCGGCCCGGCGACCCCGGTGCCCGGCCGCGCCCCAGGCCCCGCCGCTTCCTCCCGCTTCCCCTCCTCCCCTTTCCTCCCTCCCTCCACTCCTCTCCCTCCACTCCTGTATCTCTCCGTCCCGCTCAGCTTCCGCACGTTCACAGCCCCGGATCCGGCGACGCCGGCCGACGAAAGGCACGACCCCCATGCACGCGTCCACTCCGCCCCCCCGCACCCCCACCGGACCTGCCCAGCGTCGTCATCGAGCGACGGGTCGAGTGGCCCGACACCGACGCCGCCGGCCACTACCACCACTCCACCGTCGTGCGCTGGGCCGAGGCGGCCGAGGCGGTCCTGCTCCGGCGGCTCGGGCTGGCCCATCTCTTCGGGAGCACCCCGCGCGTCCACTTCGAGGCCGACTACCGCGCGCGTCTGTGGTTCGGCGACCCGGTCCGCATCGAACTGCGCGTCACCAAGGTCGGGACGTCGTCGCTGCATTACGCCTTCACGGTGCGCGGCGGCGAGGGCGGCGAGGGCGTCGGCGAAGCCGTGGCCACCGGCCGAATGACGATCGTCCACTCGGCCGCGCGGGCCACCGGCTCCACGCCCTGGCCCGACGAGGTCCGCGAGGTCCTGTCCACGGCCGGCCCGCAGTCTCCCGAACTGCCCGGATCCACAAGGAGGACGCCGTGCGCATAGCAGTCATCGGCGGAGGGCCCGGCGGGCTGTACTTCGCGGCTCTGGCCAAGCAGCTCTGCCCGGAGGGGGAGATCACCGTCTGGGAGCGCAACGCGGCCGACGACACCTTCGGATTCGGTGTGGTCTTCTCCGACGAGACGCTCGGCGGAATCGCGGAGGCCGACCCGGAGATCTTCGCGGCCATGTCGGCCGGGTTCGCTCGCTGGAGCGACATCGACGTCCACTACAGGGACCAGGTCCTCACCTCGGGTGGCCACGGGTTCGCGGCCCTGGGACGCAAGCGCCTGCTGGAGATCCTCCAGGAGCGGTGCGCCGCGCTGAACGTCGACGTCCGGTACCGCACGCAGGCGCCGCCCGCCGCTCAACTCTCCGCCGATTACGACCTCGTGGTGGCGAGCGACGGTGTGCGCTCGGCGACGCGGAGCGCGTACGCGGAGACCTTCGTGCCGGATCTCGACGAACGGCGCTGCCGCTACATGTGGCTCGCCACGGACAAGGTCTTCGAGGCCTTCACCTTCATCGTCGCGGAGCGGGACTTCGGCACGCTCCAGGTCCACGCGTATCCGTTCGACGCCACCCGCAGCACCTTCATCGTCGAGATCGACGAGGACTCCTGGCGGCGCGCGGGCTTCGACAGGTTCGCCGAACGCGACCATCCCGCCGGAACCAGCGACGAGGACAGCATCCGGCTGTGCGAGGAGATCCTCGCCGGCCCTCTCGGGGGCCACCGCCTCATCCCGAACGGCTCCCGCTGGATCCGCTTCTCGACGGTGCGCAATGAGACGTGGCGGCACGGGAACGTGGTGCTGCTCGGGGACGCGGCCCACACCGCGCACTTCTCCATCGGCTCCGGCACCAAGCTGGCCATGGAGGACGCGCTCGCCCTGGCGGCCTGCCTCCGGGAGCACCCCGACGTCCCCACGGCCCTCGCCGCGTACGAGGCCGAGCGCAAGCCGGTCGTCGAGTCCACCCAGCGGGCCGCCCAGGCGAGCCTCGAGTGGTTCGAGAACATCGGCCGCTACACCGGGCAGGAACCGCTCCAGTTCGCCTTCAACCTGCTCACCCGCAGCCGCCGTGTCACCTACGACAACCTGAGGGCGCGCGACGAGCGGTTCACCGGAGCGGTGGACGCCTGGCACGCGGCAGAGACCACGGCGGTCGCGTCCGCGGGCAGCCGCTCCCCGGCGGCCGCGCCCAGCGACAGCCGCTCCTCAGCAGGGGCGCCGGCCCCGTCGTCCGGCGGCAGCCGTCACCCCGCGGCGGCACCGGCCTCCCCGGCCCTCGGGGCCGTACCGCCGATGTTCCGGCCCTTTCAGCTCGGAGGCCTGCGGGTACGCAACCGGATCGTCGTGCCGCCCACCGCGCTGTACGCGGCGCACGACGGTGTGCCCGGCGACTTCGAACTCGTCCATCTCAGCACCCAGGCGCTCGGCGGCTCCGGTCTGGTCCTGGCGGGCATGACGGCCGTGAGCGCCGACGGGCGCGCCACGTCCGGGTGCCCTGGCCTGTACGCGGACGAACACGAGGCCGCCTGGCGGCGGATCACCGACTTCGTCCACCGGCAGTCCGACGCGCTCCTGGGCATCCAGCTCACCCACGCCGGCCGTCGCGCCGCCACCGGCACGCCCCGGGCGGACGGCCGGTGCCTGCCCCTCGGCGAAAGCGGCCGGCCCCTGGTGGCCGCGTCCGCGCTTCCGTGGGACCCGGCCAGTGCCACCCCGCGCGAGGCCACCCGCGCCGACATGGACGTCATCGCCCGCGACTTCGTCGCCGCGGCCCGCCGTGCCGACCGGGCCGGATTCGACGTGCTCGAACTGCAATACGGACATGGCCATCTGATGTCCGGCTTCCTGTCGCCGCTGACCAATGTGCGCACCGACGCGTACGGCGGGACCCTCGAGCGGCGGCTGCGGTTTCCCCTGGAGGTGCTGCGGGCCGTCCGGGCCGTCTGGCCGGCGGGCAAGGCGCTCCTCGTCCGCGTCTCGGCCACCGACTGGGCCGAAGGAGGCACCAGCGAGGCGGACGCCGTGGCGATCTGCCGCGCCCTGGCGGACGCGGGAGCGGATGCCGTCGACGTCTCGACGGGCGAGGTCGTCGCCCACGAACGGCCCCGCTACGGACGCAGTTACCAGACGCCCTACGCCGACATGATCCGCAACGCGACCGGCGTCCCCACCATCGCCGTGGGCGCCATCTCGACGTACGACGACGTCAACTCGATCATCCTGGCCGGCCGGGCCGACCTGTGCGCCGTGGGGCGTGCCCAGCTGCACGACCCCCTCTGGACGCTGCACGCCGCCGCGGCCCAGGAGTACACCGGCCCTGCCGCGCCCTGGCCGGCGTCGTGGAAGGCGGGGAGCGGCAGACCGCCGGGTGCCCGCACCGACCGCGTTCCGCCCCGCCTCCAGCTGCTGCGCGAACCTCCCGTTCCCGCACGCAGGCGCTGGGCCGCGCCCACCGGGAGCGCCGCCGCCGCACCGGCGACGGTCAGCTGACATGGCCCGCCCGCCCGACCAGCCCGGAGGGGGCGCCGACATGGCCCGCCCGCCCAGGGTCCGAGGAGAAGAGTGATGCAGAACCTGCCCCGCTTCACGGCCGCCGCCGTCCAAGCGGCCCCCGTCTATCTGGACCCCGACGCGACCGTCGACAAGGCCGTCGCCCTCATCGCGGAGGCGGCCGGCAACGGCGCCTCCCTCGTGGTCCTGCCCGAGGTGTTCGTCGCCGGATATCCGTACTGGAACTGGACGATGAACCCGGTCCAGGGCTCCCCGTGGTTCGCGCGGCTCCGCCACGCGTCCGTCGACGTCCCCGGACCGCACGTCGACACACTCCGCGCGGCGGCCCGCCGGCACGGTGTCGTGGTCGTCATCGGCGTCAACGAGCGCAGCCCGCGCAGTCTCGGCGTCCTCTACAACACGCTCCTCACCATCGGCCCGGACGGCGAACTGCTGGGGGCGCACCGCAAGCTCGTGCCCACCTGGGCGGAGAAACTGACCTGGACGGGCGGCGACGGCAGTTCCCTCGCGGTCCACCACACGCCCATCGGGCCGCTCGGCGTGCTGGCCTGCGGCGAGAACACCAACACACTGGCCCGCTTCACCCTGCTCGCGCAGGGCGAGCTGGTGCACGCGGCCGGCTACATCGCGCTCCCGGTCGCCCCCGAGGACTACGACATGGCGGACGCGATCGCCGTCCGTACCGCCGCGCACAGCTTCGAGGGCAAGGTCTTCTCCGTCGTGGCCTGCTCCACCATTTCGCCGGAGATCGTCGACACCGTGGCCGGGGACGACAAGGACGTACGGCGCATGCTCGCCCGTCCCCGCAGCGCGCTGTCCGGCATCTTCGGACCCGACGGCCGTCCCGTCACCGAACCGCTGGTCGACGACGAGGGCATCGTCTACGCCGAGATCGACCTGGCCGCGTGCGTCCAGCCCAAGCAGATGCACGACATCGTCGGCCACTACAACCGCTTCGACGTCTTCCAGCTGCATGTCGACAACACCCCGCGCACCCCCATGACGTTCGCCGCGCCACCCGTTGGCCGCGAACCGGCCCCCGCGCCCCTTCCCAACCCCGCGTCCCATCCCACCCCACCGCCCCTTCCCACCGCCGGTTCCAGCGCCGCCCCCGCGCCTCTCGCGAGCGGCAGCACCGGCACTCGTACCGGCGGCAAGCGCACAGCCACAGGCACAGGCACCCCCAAGGAGGACTCATGACCACCGAGTACGACGACGACAGGCTGGGCCGGGCCCGCGTGGCCGACACCCCCGAACTCACCGCCTACTACGGCGAACTCGCCGAGTTGGAAGCCGGCGCGCTCTGGACCGTCGCCAACGACATCGAGCCCTGGTACCCACAGCCGAAGTCCGTGCCCGTCCTGTGGCGCTACCAGACGCTGCGCCCCCTGGTCCGCAAGGCGCTCGACCTGGTCGCGGCCGATGACGCGGGCCGCCGGGTGGTCATGCTCGTCAACCCCGGCCGGCGCGACGTCAGCGCCGCCGCCGGTCTCCTCTACACCGGCCTGCAGATCATGGGGCCCGGCGAGGCCATGACCGCCCACCGGCACCAGGCCGCCGCCCTGCGCTTCGTCCACGAAGGCACCGGCGCCTGGACCATCGTCGACGGACAGAAGCTCAAGGTCGGGCCGCGCGACTTCGCCATCACACCCAACGGCACCTGGCACGAGCACGGCAACGACTCCGACGACGGCCCCGTCATCTGGCAGGACGGCCTGGACATCCCCCTCGTCAACGCCCTCGACGCGGGCTTCTACGAGGTCCACCCGGAGCTCTACCAGAAGCCCGGAAAGGTGATCAATTCCTCCGTCCTCACCTATGGCGCGCACCTGCTTCCCTACGGTGCGGAGAAGTGGACCCGGCCCTACTCGCCGCTCCTCGCCTATCCGTGGGAGCCGACCTATGAGTCGCTGCGCGACCTGGCCAGGGCCACGGAAGGCTCTCCGTACGACGGAGTGATCGCCGAGTACACCAGTCCGCTCACCGGCGGTTCCGTCATGCCGACCATGGGCGCGCACATGCAGCTGCTGCGGCCCGGGCAGGCCACCCGGGCCCACCGTCACACCGGCTCGGTCATCTACACCGCGGCCAAGGGGCACGGCGTATCAGTGATCGCCGGACAGCGCTTCGAGTGGCGTGAGGGCGACATCTTCTGTGTGCCGTCCTGGGCCTGGCACGAGCACGCGAACCTCGACCCGAGCGAGGACGCCTGCCTCTTCTCCTTCAACGACTTTCCCGTGATGCGCTCACTCGGCTTCCACCGGGAAGAGGCGTACCCCGACAACGGCGGTCACCAGCCCGTCGCCCAGTCCACCGGCTCTCCCGCCGCCTAGGCGCCCGCGTTCCTTCCGACCGCCTCACGACCGACCCCCCAACCCGCATCCCCGCGAGGAGCTCCACCCCATGCGCCTGGTGACCTACACCCCCGCCCACGCGTCCCCCGCCCCCGACACCTCCGCCCGGCTCGGCGCGCAGGTCGGCGACCGCGTCATCGATCTCGCCGTACTCGCACAGCATCGCGGCGTCCAACTGCCGCACTCCCTCAAGGACTTCATCGAGGCGGGCGCCGAAGTCCACGACACCGCGCGGCGACTGCTCGCCGACGACCCGGCCGGCCTGCCGGCCGAAGCCGTCCACCGCCTCGACGAGGTCTCCCTGCGCGCCCCGCTGCGTCCCGGCAAGATCATCGGCGTCGGTCTCAACTACGTCGAGCATGTGGAGGAGTCCAGCCGCAGCCTCGACACCGACAAGGACCTTCCGCCGCGACCGGTCCTCTTCGGCAAGCCCGCCACCGCCGTCACCGGCCCCGGGCAGCCGATCCTCCACAACGGCGATCTGACGAGCCGGCTCGACTGGGAGTGCGAACTCGCCGTCGTCATCGGCCGCACCGCCTTCCGCGTCGACGAGGAGGACGCGTTCGACCACGTCTTCGGCTACAGCATCGTCAACGACATCAGCGCCCGCGACCAGCGCCGCTCGGGCCAGTGGTTCTTCTCCAAGGGCCAGGACTCCTACGCGCCCTTCGGGCCCGCCGTGGTCACCGCGGACGACGTCCCCGACCCGATGGCGCTGGACCTCGAACTGCGGGTGAATGGTGTCATCAAGCAGAAGTCGAACACCCGGCACATGCTCTTCCCCATCGCCCGCCTGATCGCCGACATCTCCTCGGGCATGACCCTGGAGCCCGGCGACGTGATCGCCACCGGGTCGCCGTCGGGGGTGGGTGCCGGAATGGTCCCCCCGGAGTTCCTGGTCCCCGGCGACACCGTCGAAGCCACCGTCGAGGGCATCGGCACCCTGTCCAATCCCGTCGTCGACGCCCGCTGACCCGTCTCCCGTCCCTTCCGCCGCCCCGTTCCCCGTCGACCCGTCCGTCCTTCGACCCCTCCGTCCTTCGACCGGACCGTCAGGAGCACCCCCGTGTCCCACCGCACCTACCGGATCGGCCAGATCGTGCCGAGTTCCAACGTCACGATGGAAACCGAGATCCCGGCCATCCTGCGCGCACGCGAGCGCGTCGCGCCCGAACGGTTCACCTTCCACTCCAGCCGTATGCGCATGACCCATGTGACGCCCGAGCAGCTCAAGACCATGGACGCCGACTCCGACCGCTGCGCCGTCGAACTGTCCGACGCCGAGGTGGACGTGCTCGGCTACGCCTGCCTGGTGGCCATCATGAGCATGGGCCCGGGCTACCACCGCACGTCCGAGCGGCGCCTCCACGGCCGTACGGTGGAGAACGGCGCCCCGGCGCCCGTCGTCACCAGCGCAGGCGCCCTCGTCCACGGCCTGCGCACGCTCGGTGCCAAGAAGATCGCCCTTATCGCCCCGTACATGCGCCCGCTGACGCGGACTGTCGTGGACTATCTGACGCACGAGGGCATCACGGTGCTGGACTACGCGGCGCTCGAGATCCCCGGCAACCTCGATGTCGCCGCGCACGATCCCGCCAGGCTGCCCGGGCTCGCCGACGCCCTGGACCATGCCGACGCCGATGCCGTCGTGCTCTCGGCATGCGTCCAGATGCCGTCCCTGGGAGCCGTCGAGGAGGCCGAACAGCTTCTGGGCAAGCCGGTCGTCTCGGCCGCGGTGTGCACAGCGCACCAGATGCTGCGCGCGCTCGGTCTCCCGGCGACGGCCCCCGGAGCGGGGCACCTGCTCTCCGGCGCCTACGCCGACGCGCCGCTGCCCCAGTGGGAGGAGACCACCCCATGACCGCCCCCGCGCCGCCCGGTCCGCCCCTCGGGCGGCGCGGGGCACTGGATAGGATCGCCACCGCATACGACGGAAGGCGATCATGTCGGACAGCTCCATCAGGCCCAGCTCATTGATCAACACGGTCTACGGAGCGTTCCTTCGCCGTCTGGGCGGCTGGGCCTCCATCGCCGATCTGATCGTCCTGATGGCCGCGCTCGACGTCGACGGGCCGGCGGTGCGATCGGCGATCTCCCGCCTGAAGAAGCGGGGGATCCTGGAGCCGGAGCGGCGGGGCGCCACCGGCTACCGCCTCAGCCCGGCCGTCCACCCCGTCTTCGACGAGGGCGACCGGCGCATCTTCGGAAGCCTGGCACCGGCCGACCTGGCCGACGGCTGGGTGATGGCGGTCTTCTCCGTACCCGAGTCCGAGCGCTCGCACCGCTACCAGCTGCGCACACGGCTGACCTGGCTGGGCTTCGGCAACATGGCCCCGGGCGTGTGGCTGGCTCCCGGCCGGCTCCTGGACGACGCCCGGGGCGCGCTTGTGCGCCTCGGGCTGAGCGAGTACGTGCACCTCTTCACATCCGAGTACGCGGCGTTCAGCGAGCTGCGCACGTCCGTCAGCACCTGGTGGGACTTCCCGGCGATCCAGGCGCAGTACGCCGCCTTCACCGACACCTTCGGCCCCGTCGCGGACCGTCTGGCCTCCCGGGACGGCATGGACACCGCGGAGGCCTTCCGCCATTACGTGCCGATGCTGACCCAGTGGCGGCGGCTGCCCTACCTGGACCCGGGACTCCCGGAGGAACTGCTGCCGGACGACTGGAACGCGGTCGCCGCGCGGCAGGTGTTCCAGCAGCTGCACGCCGTCCTGGCACCGCCGAGCCTGCGGTACGTACAAGACGTGACGGGCCTGGCCGAGCGAAAGGCGGAGGGCTGAGCCGCCGCCGCGCGAAGCGCCCCGCATCGGCGTCTCGGCTAGTGTGGATCGGTAGGTAGAGGGCCCCTCGGGGTGAGGTCGGTGCGTTGGACACACACCAGTCGACGAGCCAGGTCCCGGAGCCGCCGCTGGCGGCCGTCGGATACGCGGGTGTGCTCCGTGAGCTGCTGCCGATCGCGCTGTGGCGCGAGGACGCGGACGGCCGCATCGAGGAGTGGTCGCTGGCCGCCCAGGACCTGCTCGGCCACCAGGCCGAGGACGTCATCGGCCGCCCTGCCGCGTCCCTGCTCGTCCCCGACGTCAACCGGGAGCTGGCCGACCAGCTGACACGGCAGGTCCAGGCGGGGGAGACCGTCGTCGGAACGCTGCCCGTGCGGCACCGCGACGGTCATCAGGTGACGATGGAGATGTGGATCGTCCCCGCCACCGACGCGCGGGGACGGCCGGGAGCTCTGCTGATCGCCGTGGAGACCTCGGAGGTCCTGCGGATGCGGGACTCCCTGGCGGCCCTGGAGAGCCTCTTCACCCAGTCGCCCATCGGTCTGGGCACGCTCGGCCCCGACCTGCGGTTTCTGCGGGTGAACGACGCGCTGGCCCGGATGAACGGGGTCTCCGCCGCCGAGCACCTGGGTAAGCGGCTGACCGAGGTGGTGCCCGGTGTCAATGCCACGGCGCTGGAGTCGATGATGCGGAAGGTCCTGGATCGGGGCACGCCCGTCGTCGACGCCCGCCGCACCGGCCGGACCCCGGCCGACCCCGAGCGCGAGCGGACCTGGTCCTGCTCCTACGCCCCGCTGATCGACAACGCCGGCCGGCGCCTGGGTCTGATCGCCTCCCTCATCGACATCACCGAGGGCCAGCAGGCCCAGATCGACGCCGAGCGCGCCCGCCACCGCTTCGCCATGCTCGCCGAGGCCGGCACACGGATCGGCACCACCCTGGACCTGCGGCAGACGGCCGAGGAAGTGGTGCAGGTCCTGGTGCCCCACCTCGCCGACTCGGCCGACGTGCAACTCCTCGAGGAGGTACTCGACCCGGACGAGGCCGCCGCCTCCACCCGTGGTGTGGTCCGCCGCCTGGCGGCCGCCTTCCCTGATCCGACCGCCCCCACCGCCAAACTGAAGCCCGGCATGACCCTCCAGCTGCCCATCGACTCGGTCTACGAGCGGGTCATCGCCGGCGGACGGCCGATGAACCTCTACCAGTCGGACATCCCGGCGCTGATCACCGATCCCCGGGCCGCCAAACTGCGCGACTACCTCGCCACCAGCATCGGCTCCGCGCGGATGATCCCGCTGGTCGCCCGTGGCAAAGTGCTCGGCGCGGTCGTGGTGACCCGGCTCCGCGGCCGCGAGCCGTTCGACGAGCAGGACTGCGTCCTCATCGACGAACTGGTCGCCCGCGCGGCGCTGAACATCGACAACGCCCGGATGTACACGACCCAGCGGGAAGCGGCGCTGACTCTCCAGCGCAGTCTGACGAACAGTGCGCTCCCCGCCGCCACCGGGCTGGAACTGACCGGGCGCTATCTGCCCGCGAGCGACCACGACGTGGGCGGCGACTGGTTCGACGTCATCGCGCTGCCCGAGGGAAGAACCGGGCTCGTCATCGGGGACGTGATGGGCCACGGCATCCATGCGGCGGCCGTCATGGGGCAACTGCGCACGGCGGTACGCACGTTGGCGCGGCACGACATCTCCCCCGCGCAGATGCTCAGCTCCCTCGACGCCGTCGTGGCCGACCTGGGCGAGGACGAGATGGCGACGTGCGTCTACGCCGTCCACGACCCGGCGTCCGGCGCCTGCGTGATCGCCAGGGCCGGCCACCCTCCGCCGCTGGTGGCCACGCCGGGTGGACCGGTCACGTTCCTCCACGGCCCGCCCGGCACGCCGCTGGGCACGGGAGGGCAGGACTTCCGTACCGAAGAGGTGCCGCTGCCCCCCGGCAGCCTGTTGGTCCTCTACACCGACGGCCTCATCGAAGCCCGCGACAGGGACCTCGACCAGGGGATGGACCAGCTCGCCGGGGCGCTGCTCCGTCTCGACCAGCCGCTGGACGAACTCTGCGACGGCATCCTCGGCCGGCTGCTCCCCGGCGCCGCCCAGGACGATGTGGCCGTGCTCCTCGCCCGTACCCTCGGAACGTGACACCCCCGGACGCTCCGGCTACCTCGGCGCGTGGTCCCGCGTACGCAGGACGAGCGGGCCCGGAAGCGCCGGATGCGAGGCCCTAGGAGCCGGGGGCGCCCGTGACGAAGTAGTCGGAGTCCTTCGGCCGGACATCGTGGGACACGCGGGGGCGGGGCGCCGGTTCCAGATGGGGGATGTGCTTGGAGCAGTGGACGTAGGCCTCGTCCACCGTGATGTGCACCCAGAATTCGGGCCGTCGGCCCGGAGCGGTGTCGAAGGGGAGATGCGGATACGCCCGCCGCTGGTCGTCGTCGCCGTGGAGGCGGGCGGTCCCGTTGACGTGCAGCCCTATGTGGTGGCGGCTGAAGTCCATGAACAGCAGCCCGAGATGGGGGTTCTCCAGCATGTTGCCCGCGCTGGCCAGGACGCCGTTCCCCCGGTACTCCGGGTAGGTGAGGGTCCGTTCGTCCAGGTCGACGACGAATCCCGGCGGTCCGGCGCGGAAGGTGGAGTCGCAGGCGCCGCCGGCGTCGGCCGTGGCCAGGAAGACCATGGTCTGCTGGCGTATGAACCGCCGCATGTCGGGGGTGAGATGCGGCTGAACCTGGCGGTCGTAGAAGCCCGCGGCCCGCTCGGCCGTACCGAGGCTGTGCTGCAGCATGCGTTCACCGCTGGTCGTGGGGGCGCCCCCGTCGTGGCGATTCACAGCAGATCGGTCTCTTCCTGTTGGGCGCGTGCCGGGTCCAAAGAGGCGTTCAGGAAGGGAAGGGTACGACGGGCGGACGGCAATCGACCCCCGGGGGTTGTGTCAGGTCTGTGAGTCGATACCGGTGACGGCCGCGGGACCCATCGGCGCCTCGTCCTCGGAGAGGCCCGCCTCGCCCAGGGCGGCGGCCGTCGCGCGCCGCGCCGCGTCCTCGGCGCTGCCGCTGTCGTCCGCCTCGACCTCCAGGCGGACCGTGAAGGTGCCGTCGTCGTTCACGGTCAGAATGTCCAGGTCCTCCATCCGGCCGAGGGTGGTGTGGCGCGGATCGGCCGGCCGGAGACGCCGCACGAACGCGGCCCTGGCGTCGTCGTTCGGCTCCCGCAGGAACGTGCCCGGAATCGTGATGACGTACGTGGTCACGTGGCTCTCCTCGGACGAAGGTGGACCGCTTCAGACACTGTGCTCATTGAACACGCGCAGGCGGCTGCGCGAGGACTCCGCTCCGGCGGTGCCCGCCCGAATGGCCTGAGCCCTGTCCATCCCGGCCCAGCCCGCGCCGGCCTCCGCGTGGACCTCCTCGCGGGCGTCCTCCACGCCGAAGTACGTGAACAGCTGCTTCTCGTCCGCCACGGACAGGCTCTGCCGGGTGACGGCGGGGGCCGCCGCGATCTTGGCCGACGTGAAGGGGACCAGCAGACGGTCCGGAGCGGCGATCGCGTCCCTCAGGGGGACGAACCTCTCGCCGAAACCGGACGAATCGCTACGTACCAGCGCCCACTCGGGCCGACCCGTGGTGTCGTCCAGCAAGAGATGGACGACGGTTCCGACGCCGACGCCCTCCGCGGCGTAGACCGGCTGTCCGGCCAGCGTCGCCAACCGTTCCTGGGAAATCATCGCTGCTCCTCGCTGTTTCTCGCTCTGCTGTCGCCGCGCCCTGCCCGGAGCGCCTTACCCGTGGCCCTTCCCGTAAACGGGGTGTCGGGAGGCGCGGCGGAGGCGCGTGGGGGCGTGCCGAGGGGGAGTGAAGGTGTGGCGTACGCTCCGGGCCGCCCTCCCACCTGTGGCCTTCGTCATGAAAGTCGATGGGTGCAAGGTGCCGCATGTGCGGGTAAGGGGGAGTCGAGCGGGCGAGGGGGGAACCGTGGTGTTGACGGGCGAGCGCGTGACTTTCACACGAGGCACGACGACATGCCGAGCCCTTGAGCGGAAGGCAGGGCATCAGGTGGCGGTGGGGACAACGCCGACGGACGAAGCGTGTGAGCGGTCGGAGCGCGCGTCAGCGGCTTTCAGTGATTCGCAGGAGGCGATCGCGGCGGCGAGGGACTTCGTCGGAGTCTTTCTCTCGGTGCGGGCCGCCGGAGGCGCGGTGAGGCCGCGGACCATCGACGACGCACGGCTGGTGGTCAGTGAGCTGGTGACGAATGTCGTCCGGCACGCTCCCGGCCCGTGCCGCGTGGACCTGGGACTGAAGGGCGGAGTACTGGACATCGCCGTCTCCGACACCCGGCCCGAGGCTCCCGTCGCGGAGGCACCCGATCCCGGCAGGATCGGGCAGCATGGGCTGGAGATCGTCCTGGCCGTCTGCGAGAGCGTGAAGGTCGAGCCGCTCCCTTCGGGCAAGCGGGTGCGGGCGCGGCTCGCGGTGCACTGACATCCCCGGGCGAGTGTCGAGTCGAGGACCTCGGCGCCGGAGCGCGGCGCCGACGCGGTGTGGAGGAGGAGAAGCGGAATGGAGCTCGCGCGGGTGGAGGTACGGGGTGAGGTACATCCATCTGGAATCGGGGTGCTCAGAGTCGGCGGCGAGCTCGATTTCGACGGGGTCGACGCCTTTCTGGAGGCGTTCACGGCACTCCGGGCACAGGGGAGCAGCAGTCTGCTGCTCGACCTGTCGGACCTGAGGTTCATGGACTCCTCCGGAGTCAACGCCCTCCTGCGGGCCTATCAGGGCACGCAGGGTTCCGGCGGCTGGATGCGGCTGGCGTGCCTCCAGCCGCCGGTGCGCAAGGTGATCGAGCTGGTGTGCCTGGACGACGTCATCCCGCTGTACGCCAGCGTCGACGACGCCCTCGCCGCCTGAGGTCCGGCACGCCGCGCCGGACGACACACCCGCGTCAGTAACGCCCCCTGCCCCTCCCTGCCCGCGCCCACCGGTTCTGATGGATCGTCAGATGATGTACTACTCAAGGTAGTTGAAGTCGGCCGAGGCCGGGCAGACGGCAGTCATGAGTGATCTTGACGCTGTCGCGGCCGGGGGTGGCCACCGGATATGACGATGCCCGTACGCCGGCGTGGACCGGCCTTCAGCCTTCGGCAGACCATCCTGTTCTTCGGGCTCCTCGCGCTCGTCCTGTGCGGCGTCGGGCTGACGCTGAAGGTGATCGCGAGACAAGCCGGGCAGCATCCCCTCGTGGGCGTCGCCGCCGCGCTCCTCCTCCTCGGCGCCGCGGCGGGGCTGCGGAAGGCACGTCGGCGCCGGGCCGTCGGCCGGGCCGCCGAAGCGGTGGTGGAGGCCACGCACCAGATGGCCGGGACGCTGAGCGACGACCCCGCCGCCGCGCTCCCGGCCGGGCCGGCGCAGGATGCCGGAGCGGCTCCGCGGACCTTCGAGGCCGCGGACTACGCCGCCATGGATCCGGCCGTCTTCGAGCAGGCGGTCGCGGCCCTGTGCGAGCGGGACGGATGCCTGGACGTCGAGGTCGTCGGCGGCGCGGGCGACCTCGGCGCCGACGTCACGGCGACCGCCCCGGACGGACGCCGCGTCGTCATCCAGTGCAAGCGCTACGGCCCTTTGAACAAGGTCGGCTCCCAGGACGTACAACGCTTCGGAGGGACGTGCTTCGCGGTTCACGAGGCCCATGTCGCGGCGGTCGTGACCACGAGCGAGTTCACCCAGCCCGCCACTGACTACGCCGAGCAGTGCGGGATCCGCTGCGTCGATCTGGACGGCCTCGTCGCCTGGACCGACGGCGCGGGCCCCGCGCCCTGGGAGGAGGCCGTCTGAACACGGTTTTCCCGAAGGACTTCCGGCCGGGTTTGGGGCCGGGCTCCGACGGTCAGCCGAAGGGGACGGTCCCGCCCGTGATCCCGGGCGGACCCGACCGTACGCGCACCACATCCGCACATCCCTGGAGAGGAAGGATCACCAGCCAATGACGGACTGGCGACAGGACTGGCGACACGACGGCGCCTGCCGGGACGAGGACCCCGACCTCTTCTTCCCCCTCGGCAACACGGGCCCCGCCGTGCTGCAGGCGGAAGAGGCCAAGGCGGTGTGCCGGCCCTGCCCCGTGCGGGAGCGGTGCCTGGCGTGGGCGCTGGAGGCGAGTCAGGACATTGGCGTCTGGGGCGGCCTCGACGAGAACGAACGCCGCATACTCAAGCGGCGCACCGCCCGCCGCCGGGCCAGGGCCGTCGGGGAGTGAGGCCGGGGGAGTAGCGCGGGGGAGTGAAGAGCGACGGCGTGACTGATCGTCGGCCGGGTAAGCGGGCCACGTCAGCACACGCCGTCCGCGGCTTCGCCACCACGGGAGCGAGTCGGCGCCGTCGGACCCGGAGGACCGGAGGACACGGATGAGCGTCACCGACTTCGTCAGACACGACGACGCCACGCCCCTCGACGTGGCGCGGTGCGACACCGAGGACCGCAAACAGAGGCTCCGCCGCCGCCTGGAGCGCCTCATCGGCGTCGCGGCCACCGAAGGGAACGAGCTGCTGCCGCTGCGCAACGGCGTGGAGATCTTCCCCGCCATGCTCCAGGCCATCCGAGGGGCCGAACACACCATCGACATGATGACCTTCGTGTACTGGCGCGGCGAGATAGCCCGCGAGTTCGCGTCCGCCCTCGCCGGCCGCGCCCGCGCCGGAGTACGCGTACGACTGCTGCTCGACGGCTTCGGCGCGCGGCAGATAGAGACCGCCCTGCTCGAGGAGATGGACACCGCGGGCGTGCAAGTGGCCTGGTTCCGCAAGCCGCTGTGGCTCTCCCCGCTGAAGCAGAACCACCGCTGTCACCGCAAGGCCCTGATCGTCGACGAACACACCGCGTTCACCGGCGGCGTCGGCATCGCGGAGGAGTGGTGCGGCGACGCGGGCGGCCCCCGCGAGTGGCGCGACACCCATGTCCGGGTCCGCGGGCCCGCCGTCGACGGCATCGCCGCGGCCTTCGCGCAGAACTGGGCCGAGTGCCACGCCGAACTGTTCGACCACCGCGACCGCTTCTCCACCCATGCCCAGCACGGCGACGCGATCGTCCAGGTGGTGCGCGGGTCGGCCAGCATCGGCTGGCAGGACATGCAGACCCTCATCCGCATCATGCTCACCTCCGTGGAGAACCGCTTCCGTCTGGCGACCGCCTACTTCGCGCCGGACGAGTACTTCATCGGACTGCTCTGCGAGACCGCGCGGCGCGGGGTACGGGTCGAGATCCTGCTGCCGGGCAGCCACACCGACCAGCGCGTCAGCCAGTTGGCCGGCCAGGGCCACTACGGCGACCTGCTCGCGGCCGGCGTCGCCATCCGCCAGTACGAGCCCACCATGATGCACGCCAAGATCATCACTGTGGACGGTGTCGCGTCCCTGATCGGCTCCACCAACTTCAACCGCCGTTCCATGGACCACGACGAGGAGGTCATGCTCGCCGTGCTCGACGAGGAGTTCACCGCCACCCTCGACCGGCACTTCGACGAGGATCTCGCCCGCAGCCGCGCCGTCACCCTCGCCGACTGGGAGGCCCGCCCCTTGGCCGAACGCGTCAAGGAGGCGGCGGTCACCCCGCTTCGGCGCTTTCTCTGAGGCGCGCGGCCCCGTATTTTTCGCAACTCGCGGAGAAGATGTGGGCATAGGAGGTGGAGCCCGGGGTAGACGCGGCTCACTGGACGACTCCGGTACCAAGACAGAGTGCGTGCTGATTATGGGAGGGAACAGGACGATGGCGACTGTGGTGGCGACGGCGGCGACGACGGCGACGGGGACGGTGACGGAGGGCGGCATCGCGGAGCTGCCGGTGGTCGAGAACCCTCAGCAGGTCGCGCCCAAGGACGCACGCGCCCTGTCGAAGCTGTTCTTCGACCAGCTGGTGACGCTCGAGGAAGGCACGCCCGAGTACCAGTACGCCCGTAACACCCTGGTCGAGATGAACATGTCCCTGGTGCGCTACGCCGCCGGCCGATTCCGCAGCCGTGGCGACCAGATGGAGGACATCGTCCAGGTCGGCATGATCGGCCTCATCAAGGCCATCGACCGCTTCGACCTCTCGCGTGAGGTGGAGTTCGCCACCTTCGCCGTGCCGTACATCGTCGGCGAGATCAAGCGCTTCTTCCGCGACACCTCCTGGGCGGTGCACGTGCCGCGGCGCCTCCAGGAAGCCCGCGTCGAACTGGCGAAGGCCACCGAGGAGCTGAGCACCCGCCTCGGCCGCGCCCCCAAGGTCAGCGAGCTGGCCGCCCTGATGAACCTCTCCGAGGACGAGGTCATCGAGGCCCGGCTGGCGTCCAACGGCTACACCTCCAGCTCCCTCGACGCTGCCATCAACGGCGGCGAGGACGACGACGCCTCGCTGGCCCACTTCATCGGCGCCGAGGACCCCGCGATGGAACTCGTCGAGAACTTCCACGCCCTGGCCCCGCTCATCGAGCAGCTCGACGACCGCGACCGGCGCATCCTGCACCTGCGCTTCGTCGAGGAGCTCTCCCAGTCGCAGATCGGCGAGCAGCTCGGCGTCTCCCAGATGCACGTCTCGCGACTGCTGACGCGGGTGCTGACACGACTGCGCGAAGGCCTGCTCACCACGCGCTGAGCGCCCAGTACGACGCGGGGCCGCGGTCCGTTCCCCTCCGGACCGCGGCCCCGCTCCACGCCCGCGCCGCCCGCGGCCGCGTCCGTCTCACATCACCTGCACGCCGATCAGACACGTGTCGTCGTCCGTGTCCGACTTGCTGTGCGTGAGCAGCCCGTCGAGGCGCCGCTCGAGCGTGGTGCTGGGCGTGCGGGCCCCTTCCAGCAGATGCGTCAGGGAGTCCTGGACCGACTGGTCCCGCCGCTCGACCAGACCGTCGGTGTACATGAGGAGGGTGTCGCCCGCCTCCATCCGCAGTTCCTCCTCCTCGTACGTGGCCTCCGCGAGGGCGCCGAGGAGTATCCCGTTGAGCGGCCGCAGTGTGGTGGCCCGCTGACCCCGGATCAGGACCGGGGGAAGGTGCCCCGCCCGCGCCCAGCGCAGGATGTGGGTCTCGGGGTCGTACAATCCGCACACCGCCGTGGCGGTGACCTGCTCGGTCAGATAGTGGGCCACGATGTTGAGCCAGGACAGGAGCTGGGCGGGGCCGGCTCCCGTCACGGCGAGTCCGCGCATGGCGTTGCGGAGCACCACCATCGTCGTGGCGGCCTCGATGCCGTGGCCCGCCACGTCTCCCACGCACAGCATGATCTGCTTCGACGGCAGGACGACGGCGTCGTACCAGTCGCCTCCCACCATGGACTCGGACTCCGCGGGACGGTAGCGCACCGCGATCTGCAGCCCGGGGCTGTCCAGCGGGGCCTGGGTCGGCGGCATGATGGCGTGCTGCAGCTGCAGCGTCAGCCGGTTGCGCTCGGCGGCCTGCTGCTCGGTGTGGGCGAGTTGGTCGCGGGTCGCCGCCAGGGCCACCTCGGTCCAGTGCTGGGCGGAGATGTCCTGGTAGGCGCCGCGTACCGCCAGCAGTCGCCGGCCGGCGTCCAGCACCGGCTCGGCGATCACGCGCAGGTGCCGGGTGATGCCGTCGGGGCGCTGGAGCCGGAACGCGGCTGAGGCCTGTCGCCGCTGGTTGAGCACCGAACGCAGGAAGCGACCGATCAGGACGCTGTCGTCGGGGTGGACATGGGCGGCCAGCTCGTGCAGGGGCACGGGGTCGGACCCCGGGGGGCGGCCGTAGAGGTCGAAGAGCTGACCGTTCCAGGTGATCTCACCCGTGGCGACGTTCTCCTCGAAGCCGCCGATCCGGCCCAGCCGCTGGGCGTGCTGGAGCAGACTCGCCAGGCGCGCCGTCTCGTCCTCGACGCGCCAGATGAGAAGCACGCTGCCGCCGTGGCGGCTGACGCTGATGTCGGCGACGGCGGCGAGCGGCACCTGGTCCACCAGGGCGGTGAGCGTCATCCGCTCGGTGCGGTAGGGCTCTCCGGTGGCGTAGACCCGCTCGATCTTCTCGAAGAGGTCGCTGTCGCCGACCGCCTTCGGATAGGCCTCGAGCAGCAGGGCGCCGTTGACGGCGGTACGGGGTCGGCCGGCCGGGTCGACGAAGTGGCCGTTGACATGGTGGATGCGGAAGTCGGCGAGCTCACCCTCGGGCCCGAAGAACGGCGTGAGGACCAGGGCCGGGTCGTACAGACCGTCGGACAGGTCCACCAGCTCGGTGAGGTCGGCCGACGGCCTGACCGTGTCCCACGCCGTGGCCGACGCCGGCATGGCCTCCAGCGTGTGGGCGCACAACTCGGCGAGCGCCTCGATCTGGCGCTCGATCTGCGGGGGCTGCGGCTCCAGCGGTCCGGGCCAGCAGATCTCCAGGATGCCGTGGATCCGGCCGCCGGTGCCGGCCGGGACCGCCACCCGGCCACCGCCGGCGCTCTGCGCGGAGCCGATGGACGGCAGGACCGCCGACGAGTGGGACCGTACCCACACGGTCCGGCGCTCGCTCAGCGCCTGGCGGGCCAGGGTCGCCACACCGGGGGGTACGTAACGCCAGCGGCCTGCCTCGTCGGTGGTGAAACCCGCGTGGCCCGCGAGGGTCAGCGAGGCGTCGGAGCCCGCCGTCCACACCGCGACGGCGGTGGCCCCGAGCGGGGTCAGCGCGTGTTCCAGCAGGGATTCCGCGACCGCTTGGGTATCTCCCGCCGCCAGGGCGGCGCTCTCCGCCGTACGCAGCCGCACGGCGACGGAGACGCCGCTCTCCTCCCCGTCCACGGGCAGGCCGGCGGTCCGGTGGACGAAGGCGTCGACGACCTCGGCGACCTGGTCGCGGGCGGCCTGGTTGATGATGTCCGCCGCCAGTTCCAGCTGCGAGAGGCCCGCCTCCTCGGCGAGCGTCGCGAGCTGCTGGGCGGCCGAAGACGGCCCGCACCGAAGGCGCTCGATGAGGACGCCCTTGGCGAGTTCGATCAGTGCGCGGCCGTCGGCCGCCGCCTGCGCGGCGCGGATCTCGCTCCGCAGGCGCTGCACGGTCGCGGCCAGCCTGCCGACGTTGGCCGCTCTGCTGAGCGAGGGGTCCGTCAGGGCGTCGACCGATGGGGAGAGGACGGGGTCCGGGTCGTGCGCGGTAGCCGGCGGGGACGGATCGTGCGGGACGGCGGGTGCCGACCGCCCGTCGTCCCGCACGGGCTGCCCCGGTCGTTCGGGAGTGCTCACTGGACTGCTGGCTCCTCGGTCGGCGGTGGTGGGGGAGAGGCGTGTGAAGGAGGGGCGGTGCCCCTCCCCCTCGGCGTGCCTCAGTTGTTCAGCCAGCGCCGTACGCAGGCGATGAGGTCGTCGGCGTCCACGGGCTTCGCGACGTAGTCGCTCGCCCCGGACGCCAGGCTCTTCTCACGGTCGCCCGGCATGGCCTTGGCCGTGACCGCGATGATGGGCAGCTTGGCGTGGGCGGGTTCGGCCCGGATGGCGGCGGTGGCGGCGTAACCGTCCATCTCCGGCATCATCACGTCCATCAGGATCAGGCCGATCTCGGGATGCTCGCGCAGGGCCTCGATGCCCTTGCGGCCGTTCTCGGCGTGCAGCACCTCGATGCCGTGGAGCTCGAGGATGCCGCTGATGGCGTAGAGATTGCGGGCGTCGTCGTCCACGACCAGGACGGTGTGGCCCAGCAGGCTCCCGTCGATGGGCTGCGAGGACGGCCTGCGCGTCTCCTCCGGACGTACGAGGGGCAGGACGTCGCCGGGCTCGTCCGCCGACAGGTGCAGGGCGATGCGTTCGCGCAACTCGTCGAGGCTCGACAGCAGTTCGAGCGGCCGACTGCCCGCCCGGGACTGGAGGCTCTCCTCCTGCGCCGGGTCCAGCCTGCGGCTGTTGTGCGCGAGGACGGGCACGGTCATGACGGCGGCGTCACCGTCCATGGCCTCCAGGAAGCGCATGGCCTCGCCACTGGGCATGTCCAGTTCCAGGACGACGCAGTGGAACGGCGCCGTGGCCAGGCTTGCGGCGGCCTCCTGCGCGCCGACGGCGGTGATGACCTCGATGTCGTCCCGGCGCTCGCCCAGATCCTGGGGTCCGGAGACATCGGCCACCGCGCTCTCGGCGACCAGGGACAGCAGGCCCCGCGCGCGTTCCTCGACGACCAGGAGCCGGCGCTTCTGCCGCGGCAGGGGAGCCGGGCGGGCCGTCAGCAGCTCGACACCGGCCGTGCCGTGCGTCGCGGGCGCCTCCCCCGAAGGACCGGCGGAGTAGGTCCCCCAGTCCGTGCGCGCCACCGGCAGGAAGAGCGTGAACGTGCTGCCCTTGCCCTGGACGCTCTCGGCGACGACCGCGCCACCGAGCAGATGCGCGATCTCCCTGCTGATGGAGAGCCCCAGGCCCGTGCCGCCGTACTTGCGGCTCGTGGTGCCGTCGGCCTGCTGGAAGGCGCCGAAGATCGTCTCCAGCTGCTGCTCGGAGATGCCGATGCCGGTGTCCTTCACCCGGAAGGCCACGACGCCCTCGCCGCGCTGCACGGAGGAGGGGAGCTCCTCCGGCCGGGCCGGCTCGATGCGCAGCTCGACACTGCCCTGCTCGGTGAACTTGACCGCGTTCGACAGCAGGTTGCGCAGGACCTGCCGCAGCCGCGAGTCGTCGGTCAGGACGTCCGTCGGAACGCCGGGCGCCGTGCTGATCGTGAACGCGAGGTTCTTCTGGGTGGTCATCGGACGGAACGTGGCCTCGACGTAGTCGAGCAGCTGACGCAGCTGGACGGGCTCCGGGTTGATGTCCATCTTGCCCGCCTCGACCTTCGACAGGTCCAGGATGTCGTTGATCAGCTGGAGCAGGTCGGAGCCGGCGGAGTGGATGATCCCGGCGTACTCGACCTGCTTCGGGGTGAGATTGCGCGTCGGGTTCTGTGCCAGCAGCTGAGCGAGGATGAGCAGGCTGTTGAGGGGCGTACGCAGCTCGTGGCTCATGTTCGCGAGGAACTCGGACTTGTACTTGGAGGCCAGCGACAGCTGCTGCGCCCTGGTCTCCAGCTCCTGCCGCGCCTGCTCGATCTCGAGGTTCTTCGTCTCGATGTCGCGGTTCTGCGAGGCGAGCAGCGCCGCCTTCTCCTCCAGCTCCGCGTTGGAGCGCTGCAACTCCTCCTGCTGGTCCTGGAGTTCCTCCGACCGGGCCCGAAGTTCGCTCGCCAACCGCTGTGACTCGCCCAGCAGTTCATCGGTACGGGCGTTGGCCACGATCGTGTTGACGTTGACGCCGACGGTCTCCATCAGCTGCTCGAGGAAGCGCCGGTGCACCGGAGTGAAGGGGGTGAAGGATCCCAGCTCGATGACGCCCAGTACCTGGTCCTCGACGACGATCGGCAGGACGATCAGGCTGCCCGGGGCCGTCCGGCCGAGACCGGAGGAGATGGTGACGTAGTCGCCGGGCACGCCGTCGGCGGCGATCGTACGTCTGCTCCGCGCCGCCTGCCCCACCAGCGACTCACCCAGCTTGAAGCGGGTGTGGCCGTCGAAGTCGGCGGGGCGTCCGTACGAGCCGACGAGGGTGAGTTCGATCCCCCCGGGCGCCTCCTCCGCCAGGTAGAAGGCGCCGTACTGGGCCGACACCAGCGGGGTCAGCTCGTCCATCACCAGCTCGGCGACCACCGCGAGGTCGCGGTGGCCCTGCATCAGCCCGGAGATCCGTGCCAGGTTGGACTTCAGCCAGTCCTGCTCCTGGTTCGCCCGGGTCGTCTCGCGCAGGGACCCCACCATCGAGTTGATGTTGTCCTTCAGCTCGGCGACCTCGCCGGAGGCGTCCACGGTGATGGAGCGGGTCAGATCGCCCTCCGCGACGGCGCTCGTGACCTCGGCGATGGCGCGCACCTGACGGGTCAGGTTCCCGGCCAGTTCGTTGACGTTCTCCGTCAGCCGCTTCCACGTACCCGAGACCCCCTCGACCTCGGCCTGGCCGCCGAGGCGGCCCTCACTGCCCACCTCGCGGGCCACGCGGGTGACCTCGGCGGCGAAGGAGGACAGCTGGTCGACCATCGTGTTGATGGTCGTCTTCAGTTCCAGGATCTCGCCGCGCGCGTCGACGTCGATCTTCTTCGACAGGTCACCGTTGGCGACGGCGGTCGTGACCAGAGCGATGTTGCGCACCTGTCCGGTCAGGTTGTTCGCCATCGAGTTGACGTTGTCGGTGAGGTCCTTCCAGGTGCCGGCGACGTTCGGCACCCGGGCCTGGCCGCCGAGGCGGCCCTCGGTGCCCACCTCGCGGGCCACGCGGGTGACCTCGTCGGCGAAGGCGGAGAGTGTGTCCACCATGGTGTTGATCACGCCGGCGAGGGCGGCGACCTCACCCTTGGCCTCGACGGTGATCTTCTGGGAGAGGTCGCCCTTGGCGACGGCGGTGGCGACCTGCGCGATGGAGCGCACCTGGCCGGTGAGGTTGGACGCCATGACGTTGACGTTGTCGGTGAGGTCCTTCCAGGTGCCCGACACGCCGCGCACGGTGGCCTGGCCGCCGAGGTTGCCCTCGGTGCCCACTTCGCGGGCGACGCGGGTGACTTCGTCGGCGAAGGACGAGAGCTGGTCGACCATCGTGTTGATGGTGTCCTTCAGCTCCAGGATCTCGCCGCGCGCCGTGACGGTGATCTTCTGGGAGAGGTCGCCCTTGGCGACGGCGGTGGCGACCTGGGCGATGGAGCGGACCTGCGCGGTGAGGTTGCCGGCCATGGAGTTGACCGAGTCGGTCAGGTCGCGCCAGGTGCCGGAGACGCCCTTCACATCGGCCTGGCCGCCGAGCTGGCCCTCGGTGCCCACTTCGCGGGCCATGCGGGTGACCTCGTCGGCGAAGGAGGAGAGCTGGTCGACCATCGTGTTGATGGTGTTCTTCAGCTGGAGGATCTCGCCGCGCGCGTCGACGTCGATCTTCTGGGAGAGGTCGCCCTTGGCGACGGCGGTCGTGACCTGGGCGATGTTGCGGACCTGGTCGGTGAGGTTGCCGGCCATGAAGTTCACCGAGTCGGTCAGGTCCCGCCAGACGCCCGCGACACCGGGCACCTCGGCCTGTCCGCCGAGCTGGCCCTCGCTGCCCACTTCGCGGGCGACGCGGGTGACTTCGTCGGCGAAGGAGGAGAGCTGGTCGACCATCGTGTTGACGGTCTCCTTCAGCTGGAGGATCTCGCCGCGCGCGTCGACGTCGATCTTCTGGGAGAGATCGCCCTTGGCCACGGCCGTGGCGACCTGGGCGATGTCGCGCACCTGGGCCGTCAGATTGCCCGCCATCGCGTTGACCGAGTCGGTGAGGTCCGCCCACGTACCGGAGACGCCCGGAACCTCGGCCTGACCGCCGAGGGTGCCCTCGGTGCCCACCTCGCGCGCCACGCGCGTCACCTCGGAGGTGAACAGCGACAGTTGGTCGACCATGCCGTTGAACACGGTGGCGATCTCGCCGAGCAGCCCGTCCGCCTCGTCCGGCAGCCTCGTACCGAAATCGCCGTCGCGCACGGCCGTGAGCCCTGCCAGTAGTTGTCGCAGCTCCGGTTCGCCCACCTTGCCGCTCTCCCTGGAAGGGCGCGAACGATGCACAGGACGTGAGCCTTCGGCCACCGTCTCTGCCATGACCAACCTCGTTCCGCTCGGATGCCACGACGAAAGACCCGACAGGGGCGTGCCACGGAGGTGGCATGCTCACCGCCAAATCTTTTCGGCACTTAACCATTGCCGTACGACAAAATACGTCGCAGGCTAACGCACGGCGGCTGACCTGGGCAATCGAGCGTCAGGCCGCTTTCCGGCCGGGCTGACCGGTTTCGGGGGCTTCCCGTGGCTGTCCTCGGCAGGGGCGTACGCCGGCGGCGCCGGCTCCTCACCGGCCGCCTTCCCGCCTCCCGGCCCGGGCCGGGCGCACCGCGCACCTGATGCCCGCTCCGGCCGCCTCGAGCCGGGCGGCGGTCGGATCGGCGCGGAAAAGCGCGATCCCTGTCACATGCCGCCGGAATGGAGCGAAGCGGTCCGGGCGAATGACGACTCAACTCGGCAGGTGTGGTCCGCATGTTCGGGGGCACCATCGATTCCGGAGGTTGATAAACATGGTTCCCCTGCTTCTGGTACTCCTGCTCATCCTGATCCTCTTCGGTGCGGGCTTCGCGCTGAAGGCCCTTTGGTGGATCGCGGTCGTGCTCCTCGTCCTGTGGCTGATCGGGTTTGTCGCCCGTCCCCGTGGCGGAAGTGGCCGCTGGTATCGCTGGTAGGGCGAAAAGCGGTCGGATGGCAGAACGAATCCGACAGAATCTCCATTCTGCGAGGAAGGTGCTCATGACTGACAACATCTGGGGTTACCGCCAGGCGTCCGGCCGTCTCGACGGCGTGTCGCTGGAGGGCTACAAGGTCGAGGCCACGGACGGCAGCATCGGCAAGGTCGACAAGCACTCCGACGAGGTCGGCTCCTCCTATCTGGTGGTGGACACCGGCCCCTGGATCTTCGGCAAGCACGTGCTCCTGCCCGCCGGCACGGTGACCCGTATCGACGTCGACGAGAAGGCGATCCACGTGGATCGCACCAAGGAGCAGATCAAGGACGCCCCGGAGTTCCACCCGGACAAGCATCTGGAGGACCCGGAATACCACCGGACGATCGGTGGCTATTACGGCGGCCCTCTTCTCTGACGCGCCTTAATCGCATTCGTCGGGGCGGCACCTTTCGGGGTGCCGCCCCAGCGGTGTTTCCAGTGGTCGATTACGCATATAAGGGGAACCAGGAACGGGGAATCATGGAGACAGGAATCGCGGAGGGCGATCAAGAACCCGTCGCATCGCGGGAACCCAGACGAATGGCGATGGCGAGCGTGTCGTCCGGATGCAGAACATGCGTGAGAATGTCCTCGGCAATGGCGCCCGGAATACCGGCGGTGGGCTCACCGAGATGCCGCAGGGCCGACTTCAGAAGAAGCTCCTCTCCCAGCCGGGGGTCGCGACGGTTCTCCGTGAGGCCGTCCGTATAGAGGATGACCAGATCTCCGGCCTCCAGGTCGGTGGTGAGCACACGTTCACTGCCCGGCTGCGGATAGCCGATACCGCGGCCCCGCACCTCGAGGTACGCGCCCGTCCCGTCGGGGCGGACCAGGAGCGCGGGCGGGTGGCTGCCATTGGCCAGTTTCAGCTCGCCCGTGGCGGGGTCGAGGCGCGCCAGGAGCAGGGTCGCCATGACGTTCTCGTCGAACGGCGTCAGGATCTCGTCCGTGCGCGCCACGATCGTCTCCAGCGGGTGGCCCTCCAGCGCCAGCGTCCGTACGGCATGGGTCACCGTCAGGGCGGTGCGCGTACTGGTGACGCCGTGGCCCAGCGCGTCGACGACGGTGATGTGGACGGTTCCGTCCGGCAGCGTGAACCAGTCGTACAGGTCCCCGCCGGTGGGGTCGTCGTCGCCGGCGGGCGCGTAGTGGACGGCGAGTTCGGCCCCGTCCACCTTCAGCGGGCGGGGCCGCAGCGCGTCCTCGAGGGCGCGCAGTGTGCGGCCGTGCGCCTTGCGCAGGTGCTCGTCCCGCTCTTCCAGCTGGACGTAGAGGGCAAGGAACCCGCTGTTGGTCTCGGCGAGTTCGTTCTCCAGCCGACGGTGCGCCTCCGAGAGGGCGTCGGCCCGCGCGAGGGCGGCGCGGAGCTCCTCCTCCATCAGTGCCAGATCGGCGTGGCCGTTGTCCGGTGACGCCGTGACGAGCGCCTGAGCGGTGCGTCCCGACGGCGGCGGGCCCGGTGACGGCAGCACGACGCGCCCGGACCGGTCGGGGCGCTCGAGGTCCGGGGGAAGCGGCAGATGCCAGACGATCGTGCCGTCGGCCGTCGCACACCCCGGCAGGGGGAGTCGGTCGGGATCCGGGGTGACACCCACACCCTGCTGCGGGAAGCCCAGCGCGATGGTGAGCAGGCCCGGGCCGTCACCGGTCGACTCGTGAGCGGTGGTGAGGGTGACCTGGCGTCCGTGGCCCAGCGGGACCGCGGACACCTCACTGAGCGTCAGTACGAGCCGGGCTCTCTGCTCGGCGGGGAGCCGGTGCGTGAGGGCGATGCTCCGAGCCGTGCGCCGCAGGGCGCTCAGCGTACGGAAGGTGTCTCGGGACATGTGACCCCTTGGAGGGGGCCGAACGCGAGGACGGTGGCGTCGTCGCGACGGCGGCGGTGGGTGTGGAGCAGCGAGGCGGCCAGGAGCGACGGGGGCAGCCCGGAGGGCGGGGAGGGCGCCGCGTGCGTCCAGCGGTGGTCGATGCCGTCGGTGTGCACCACGATGACGGAGGGGCAGGAGTGGAGCCCCAGCGTGCGCACGCGCGGGGCCGGCATGGTGTATCCCACTATTCCCGGCTGCCCGGTGAGCTGCTGGTCGACACCCTCGGGGGTGAGCGTCACAGCGCGCACATTGCCGATGCCGCAGTACTCGGCCCGGTCCGCGTGGACGCGTACGGCCGCCGCCGCCGCGCCGCGAGTGTGGCGCAGCGCCTTGTGCAGCGCCGTGAGGATGTCCGGCAGCGGCTGATCCGCGCGGTGGACGAACGTGCGCACCGCGAGCCGGCTCGCGATCGCGGCCTCGGGGCCGTGGCCCAGCCCGTCCAGGACGAGCCCGGTCCAGGTGTCCCCCCGGCGGGCGACGGCGTATCCGTCCCCGCACTCCTGCTCACCGGCCGCCGGAAGGCACAACGCTCCTACGTCGGCGGGCTGTCGCGTCCCGCCCGGGGCGGCGAGCCAGGCGTGTGCGAGGGTTCCGAACCCGGGTTCGGAGCGGAACGCGAAGTCGGTCGCGATGCGCCGTACCGCTCCGAGGCCGGCCCCGAGGGTGTTGGTGGTGGTGTAGCCGTCAGTGAAGCTCAGAGCGATGTCGGCGATGCCGGGCCCCCGGTCCACGCCGATGACGTCCAGGCCGGACCCCCGGGCGGCGGGTTGCAGATACACCGCCCCATTGCGGGCGTGTTTGTCGATGTTGCTGGCGAGTTCGCCGGCGACGACCGCCGCCTGCTCGGGCAGCGCGCCGGGCATCGCGCAGGCGCGGGCGAGGTCCTGGGCGCGCCGGGCCGCCATCGACACGGCGCTGTGGTGATCGATGGGGACGAATGACGTCGGCGTGGAGGACGTGTTCACGGCCGGGTGTGCCAGCGCAGGGCGATGACGGTGGTGCCTTGTCCGGGAGCGGTGCGGACGTGGAACTCGTCCATGAGGCGCCGGGCGCCGCCCAGGCCGTACCCCAGGCCCGCGCCGGAGGTGTAGCCGTCCCTGAAGGCCTTGTCCAGGTCCGCGATGCCGGGGCCCTGGTCCGCCACGCACAGCCGCAGACCGCGTCGACCGGCCCGCTGGACGAGCTCGATCGCGAGGGTCCCCCCGCCGCCGTGCACATAGGCGTTGCGGGCCAGTTCACTCGCGGCCGTGACGATGCGCGTCTGGTCCACCAGACCGAATCCGGCGCGCTGCGTGACCGCGCGGACGGCGTGCCGGGCGGTGAGCAGGTCCTCCTCGGCGCGGAGTTGGTGCGTCACGGGTCCCGCGCCGTGCTGCTCACCGGCGTCCGCGCCAGGAGCCGGAGCCCGGCCGAGGTCACTGGAGGGAAGCACCCGGGGCTCCCTTCGAAGGGGACGGGGGAGTACGGGACCAGCCCAGAGCTGCCATGGCCAGCTCGGCGTTGAGCGCGGTCTCCACGCCGGGCAGTCGCAGCCCCAGCTCCACCAGGGTGATGGCGACGGCCGGCCGCATGCCGGCCACCACGACCCTGGCACCCAACAGCCGTGCCGTGGTGGTGAGTTGCATGAGCGTCCGGGCGACGAACGAGTCGATGACTTCCAGCTGCGAGATGTCGATCAGGACGCCCCGCGCCCGGTCGGAGACGATCCGCTGGGTCAGTTCGTCGGTGAACGACACGACCGCTTTGTCGTCGAGTTCGTCGAGCAGACCGGTGACGAGGACGTCGCCCAGGCGCAGGATCGGTACGCCTCCGTAGGAGGAGCCGGTCACCGGGCGGCCGTGGAACCGGCCAGGTGCGCGGACTGGCCGGTCAGGGAGATGGCGGCGGCGAGCGCGTCGGCGAGGGTCGCGCGCGTCAGGATGGACGAGAGGTCGATGCCCAACTGGGCGATGATCTGGGCGATCGGCGGGCGGATGCCACTGATCAGGCAGTCCGCGCCCATCAACCGCACGGCGTTGACCGTCTGCATCAGATGGTGGGCGACCGCCGTGTCCACCGTCGGGACGCCGGTGATGTCGATGATCGCCACCTGGGTCTCTTCCCGCTGGATGGCCTCCAGGAGGTTCTCCACGACCACCTGCGTACGGCTGGTGTCCAGCGCGCCGATCAACGGGACGGCCAACACCTTGTCCCACAGGCGTACGACGGGAGTCGACACTTCGAGCAGCTGCCGGCTCTGCCGCCGGATGATCTCCTCGCGCCCCTCCACGTAGGTGGTGAAGGACAGCGCGCCGGCCGCGTCCACCAGCCGGTTGACGAGCAGGACGGCGGAGTACAGCGTGTCGGCGTCGCGCGTGACCTGCTGCACGGTCTCCAGCAGTGCCTCCTTCAGCGCCAGGATCGCCATCGCCGTCGCGGTCGGCGAGGCGCCGCCCCGTGCGCGGCGCAGGGAGAGTTCGGTGAACGCCTGCCGCAGGGCCGGGTGAGCGGCGACGACGCGCTCCGTGCGCCGGTCCGACTCCAGGCCGGAGCGCAGCGCTTCGACCACGGCGTCGGCCTCCTCGCGGAGCTCGATCTCGGTGATGCCGGTCCCCAGCACTGCCTGCTCGAGTTGCAACTGGACCCAGCGGTCGGCCACTTTCTCACTCTGCTCGCGCAGCGCGACGCTGACATGGAGCCGCGCCTCGGCGTCCTGGACGGTCATGCGATCCCACCTTCGCAATAGTTGTCGCAGGGAAAAAGTTAGCGGAGGCCGGGGGACCATCGGAAGTCGCCCACCTGGGGAGGGGGTTCAGGGCGCCACCCCGCGGGGGGAGGAGTGAGGGGGCCCATATGAACGTCAACAGTTGCAGTTTGACAACTGTATGCCCGAGGAAACACTCTTTCCCCGTGCGGATCGTGTGTGCGCCCTCCGCGCGTTCAGAGGAGAGATGAAGGCTGGTGACGGGTGAAGCGGTCGACGTGCCGACCGCGTGGAGCGGTCAGGCGGACTCCGCCGCACCCGGGTGCACCGTGTCCCTCTTCGGAGTGGAGTCCTCCACGGCGGAACAGAAACCGTTCAGGCCGTCCACGAGGGAAGCGCGCTCGGCCCCCGTCATCGCGGAGACGACTTCGAGCAGGGCGATTTCCCGACGGGAGCGCAGGTCCTTTAGGTAACTTTCTCCACGGTTCGACAAACGCAGCTCGAGTTCGCGGCGGCTGGCGGAACTGGCGGACCGTTCGATGAAGCCCAATGCGTCGAGACGGTCGCACATGCGACTCACCGAAGACGGTGCCGATCCGAGAATGTCACCCAACGTGCGCAGATTGATCGGCTGCTCGCGATCCAGGATGTACAGCACGCGCAGTTGCGAGGACGAGACCGGGCCGGCCGACGCCATGTCCCGGCCCTTGTTCCAGAGCACTTCCAGCAGCTCGATGATCTCCCCAGTGGCGCGCACGGCAGCCTGCCGACCGTCGCCAGAAGGAGTCTCGGGATGCATGCCCCCAACTGTGACACTTCGCAACGGCCCTGTCAGTCGCTGAGACATAAGAGGCCAACCGCTCCTTTTGCTCTATCTTCACGAATAGGTGGTAATCGAACGGTGGACAGATTCAAGGCTGTGGAACGGGCTCTGCGCGGTTCCGCGCCCCACGCTCTCGTGAACGCAGTGCGGGACGCGCTCATCGCCCACTACACAGCCGCCTCCGTTGACCTGCTCATGGCCGACTACGCGATGACCATACTGCAACCGGTCCACGCGCTCCCCTACACCGCGGACCCGGTTCCTGTCCACAACAGCGGGCCGGGGCGGGCCTTCGGGGCCCAGCAACCCTACGTGGAGAAGCTGGACCGGACCAGCCAGGTGAACGCCCACTTTCCCGTGAGCGTGCGGGGCGACCGCATGGGCGTCCTCACCGTCTGCCTCCCCGCCGACGCGTACACGGCGGAAGCGGAATACGAACTCCAGGAGATCGCCGAGGTCCTCGGCCACGAGATCGTCGTCGCCGAGCGGGACACGGACCTGTACCTCCAGGCCAGCCGCGCGAGCCGGCTCACCCTCGCCGCCGAGATGCAGTGGCAGCTCCTGCCCGGCCGCTCCTGCTCCCGTCCCGAGTACGAGATCGGGGCCCAGCTGGAACCCGCCTACGCCATCTTCGGAGACAACTTCGACTGGTCCACCTCGGAGAACCACCTCACCCTGACCGTCACCAACGGGATGGGAGAGGGCATCGAAGCCGCCCTCCTCACCAACCTCGCGGTCAACGCACTGCGCAACGCCCGGCGGGCCGGACTGTCGCTGGTCGATCAGGCCTTCCTCGCGGACCAGGCCGTCTACGGGCACTACCAGGGGCGAGTCCACCTCTCCGTACTGCTGCTGCGCTTCGACCTGGCCACCGGCGAGGTGGAGATCGTGGACGCCGGATCGCCGAAGATGTGGCGCCTGAGGCAGGGGAAGGCCGAGCCGATCGAGCTCGAGGCGCAGCTGCCGCTGGGCATGTTCGAGGACAGCATCTACACGGCCGAGTCCATCCGAGTCCTGCCCGGGGACCGGCTCTTCTTCCTCAGCGACGGCGTCTACGACGTGACCTCACCGGCGGGCGAGCGCTACAGCGAGAAGGCGCTGGCCCGGGCCATCGCCGCGACCCGGCTGCTCCCGCCCTCCCAGGTGCCCGGGGCGGTGCTCAAGGAGCTCGCGGGACATCGCGGGCCGATCGACGCGGAGGACGACGCCATGGTCGTCTGCCTCGACTGGCACGGGCGGCCGTAACGCCGTACGCCGCGGACGCGGGGAGGGTTCGCGGACGAGCCGGTTGCCGACGGCAACCGGCGCCGCGCGCCCCCGCCCATCAGGCCTCGTCGTGGCGGTTCCGTGCACCTTCGCGGGTCGGGGGCCGCGTAGGGAGCCGACCCCGCGCATGCCCAGGTCAGGGCGCCTCTTCGTGTCCGCGTTTCGCCCGTCAGGGGGCCTCGTCGCGGTGGCCGCAGACCCAGGCCAGTGCGTCGTGGACGCCGCGGCTGTAGTCCCGCTGCCCCGGGCGCCCGGTGGGATCCTCCATCTGCACCACGGCCGCGTCCACCTCGGCCGTCAGCACCTTCAGATCCGGCACGCCCTCCGCGACGCCGGCCCCCGTGACCGGCCCGCGTTCCACGCGCCCCAGCGACCACTGGTAAGCCGCCGACGCCCCGCTGGAGAACTGCGGCGCCCGGGCGCCCTCGGCCGCATGGGCCTCGAGCCGCCGCCTGGCCCGCTCGACGTCGGCGTAGGCGCGCGTGCCCACCCGTGGTTCCTCGCTCCGTACCCTCCGATGAATGGTCATACCGCTACGCCTACCCGGCCGGGTGCCCGTGATGTGCCTCCGGCGGCCCGCCGATGAAGGCCGTTCGCACAGAGCAGACATGACGTCGCCGAGGAGTGGTAGACGAACCCTCAACCGTTGAGGGATGGAGCCATGGAGGAACCACCATCGATCGTGCATGACGTCTCCGTCGCCGCCGCCGTGGGGAGGCGCGCCCTGCCGCAGCGCCTCTGCGCCGCGTTCACGCAGTCGCTCGGTGCGCGCCGCGCGGCCCTCTCGCTGCTGCCGCGTCTGGAGGACTGGCAACTTCTCCACGCCACCGACGAGTCGGCCCTGCAGGGCGAGGCGGCGCAGTTCGCGCTGGCCGACGGGCCCTCGATCAGTGCCGCACTCGAGATGCGGCCGGTGCTCGTGACCGACCTGCGCGACTACCACAGCCGTACCGGTCCCCGGCTGGCCGAGGACCTCCCCGACGTCCAGCGCGTACTGGCGCTCCCGCTGCACGCCCAGCACACACCGATCGGCGTGATCTGCCTGTACTACACCGAAGCCACCCCGGTCACGGGCAGCCATATCGCCGACGCGCAGTCCGCGGCCGGGTTCGCCCTGGAGGCGCTCATGCGCTGGCGGCCCGTGCACGCCGGGTCCGACTGCCGACGGCCGGTGTGGACCACCGACACCCGCGCGGCGCGCTGGGAACGCATTCACCGGGCCGCCGGCTATGTCGCGGCCGGAGAAGGGTGCGCCGTCGCGGAGGCGCTGGTGCGACTGCAGGAGGTCAGCGCCCGCGACGGGGTGTCGCTGCTCGACGTGGCGGACCTCGTCCTCCAGCCGTCGCGGACGCGTGCGACGGACTCCCGGTTCGCGGAGCAGGCCGACCGCGACCAACGACCCGACCGAGCTTGACCACGATCCCGACGAGGGGGGCACGAGATGGCACGGACCGTTCCGCACCGCCGGACCGGGAAGGGGTCAGGGCGGCAGAGGAGCGCCGAGAGAACGGGACTCTCTCCCGTGGCGCGCGCCGCGGCCATGCTGGTGGCCTTCGGGGCGACGGTCGGATTCGCGGTGGTGCTGGCCCGTCTGACGCTGGAGCCCTCGGCCGCCTCGGAGGCGCTGACGCACACCAACCTGCGACCGGGCAACTCGATCCGACAGTACCTCGCGCAGCCCGCGTTCCGCGACACCGTCAAGCAGCTCGGCGGAAACATCGCCCTGGGAGTCCCCTTCGGTCTGCTCCTGCCGGTCCTGGCGCCGCGGACCAGGGGACGCATCCGCATCACGGTGGTCACGGCGCTGGTCATGACGCTCGTCGAACTGGTCCAGGGCGCCCTCATCACCGGGCGCGCCTTCGACATCGACGACGTCCTGCTCAACACCGCGGGCGCCCTGCTGGGGTACCTCCTGATGGGGCGCAGGCTGGCGCGGGCCGTTCATCCCCGGCGTGAGCGCTGGTGGCACCGCTTCACGCGGCGGTCCCGGGCCCCCGCCGGATGACCGGGCCGACGCCGGTCACGCCCGCGCGGCCCGCTCACACGGTGAGGCGGGCGATGTCCTCGGCGGGGAGGCCCGTGAGCTGAGCGATGCGCGGCGCGGGGACACCGGCGGCCAGCGCCCGGTGCACCAGCGCCTCCCAGTCCTGGGTCGTGTCCCGGAACTCCAGGAGCTCGGCCTCCATGTCGGTGACGGACTGCGGCGCGCCCTGTTGCCGCACCCGTACTGTCTCCTCCTCCGTCAGCGGGACGGGCAGACGTTCGACGTCGGCGGGGATGAAGAGTTTCGCCTCGGACGGCAGGATCCTGACCCGCTCCGAAGAGGCGGACACCTCGTGCGCGTCCAGCCAGGCCCGTACGGCCGGGGTCTCGGCGCACTCCAGGCCGCCGACGGCGCCCAGGGCGGCGCCCAGCCGGGGATGTCGCTCAGGAAGCAGGAACAGATACGCGTCATCGGACATCGTGGAGCATCGCCTTTTCTGTCGGGCCTTCTCGGGCCTGCTGCCGGATTCCGTGCCGGCCTTGTGCGCCGGGCATCGGGGTGTCGAAGATTCCCCGCATCGGTGCGGCTACACCCGCTTTCCTCAGGTTCCCGGAGACGTTGAAAAGTCCGTTTTCGGGGCAAGCGAATCTGTCCGACCACAGCTACGAGGAGGGACTCGTGGACGCCCATACCCGATTGGCCACTGGACCGCCGGGCCACGCGGTCCTCGAAAGGCGACCGGAAGCGATCGCCCGCGCGCGCGATGTCGCCCGCGCCTTCCTGCGCACGCTCACGCCGACCGTGGACGCCCAGGTCGGTGCGAGCGTCGAGCTCGTGGTGTCCGAACTGGTCACCAACGCCGTACGGCACGCGCGTGGCGCCACGTGCGCGCTGCGCCTGGAGGCGCGGCCCGACGCCGTGACCGTCGCCGTCACTGACGCGGACCCTCGTCCGCCTCGGGAGCGGACCCCGGACCTCACGGGCGGCACCGGCGGATTCGGCTGGCCGATGGTGCGCAATGTGGCGGAGAGGGTCAGCGTGCTCCCGGGTCCCCGGGGCAAGACCGTTCGCGCGGTACTGCTCCGACACGGCCCCGGCGGGGCGTGAACCCGCCGGGGCCGTGTCGGACCGGCCGGACACGACGCGGACCGACGGCGGCTCCGCTCAGGCCGGCGGCCGCAGGGCCGCGTGCAGGCTCAGCCCGTGGTGGCGGCGCAGCCGGTACAGCTCCCAGCAGGAGAGGGCCGACACCGTCACCGGCGCGCCGAGGATGAAGACGACGCGGGCGAGCGGCGGGACGTTCGGATAGGCGCCGGTCACCAGGTCAAGGAGCGCCATCTCCCACACCAGAATGGTGGCGAGGGCCGGGGGCACCAGCTCGTGGATGTCCGCGGTACGGAAGACATGGACGAGCGACAGGCCGATGCCGTACATGGCGAAGCCGAGCGACCACAGGCAGAGCAGCCAGAGGACGATCTTCCCGGGCAGCCCGATCAGGTCCCGCACCGGCTGCAGCTCGGGCGCCATCGCGAGGGGGAAGGTGAACATGGAGCCCATCAGGGCGAACACCGCCCCCGCGGAACGCAGCGACCGGCGCAGATAGACGCGCCGCGTGCTCCCCCGGGCGGCCGCGATGAACGACCCGACCACGACGGGGAACGTACACACCAGGACGAGGACGCTGGACCAGCTCTGGTCGAAGCGGTCCGCGGCGACGGCCTCGGCCTGCCGCGCGTTGCTGATGGCGGTGTAGGTGAGCGTCAGCGCGAGCCACGCCGCCGCGCCCAGCGCCGTCCGCCACAACTGGAGCTTGCGGATGGTGGGGTCCTGGATGACGCCCGGGCGCGAGGGACGGAAGACCCGCTGGGCCGCGTACAGCGGATTGAAGACGAAGCGGACGATCTTCTGGCGACGGGTCGGCGGGGGAGGCGGTGGGCCGGGCGGCCAGGGGCCGCCGTACGGGCCCTGGGGATAGGGCCCTTGAGGGTACGGGCGTGGGGGATGGGGATACCCCTGGGGCGGAACGGGTGGCCGCGGCGGGCCGTAGGGGCCGACGGCGCCGGGTGGCACCGGCGGATACGGTCCGCGATGCGGGCCGGGTCCCGGCGGCCGGCCGCCCGGGCCGCCCTGCGGACCCGGAAACCCGCCTCCTCCGTGTCCGCTCACGCCACTTACCCCCGTAGTCCGTCAGATCGAGCCACCGGATCCTACCCAACACGAGCACGTCGTTCCCCACCTTCGCTTCACTGGTCGTGGAGCACCCGGACCACGAACTTGCCGCGCGCTTCGCCCTCTTTGAGGTGGCGGATCGCGTCGGGAGCCTCGGCGAGCGGGTACGTCCTGTCGACGACGGGGGTCACCGAGCCGGCCTCGATGAGTTCGCCGAGGTACACGAGGTCCTTGTGGCGTTCCACCGCGGCGAGCCCGCGGAGCCGCTGGCCGACGAACGGCGACAGGAGGAGTCCGCGCAGCGCCCGGTCGAAGCCGCCGACCCAGTCGCCGCCGCCCTCGCCCCCGACGATGACAAGGGTTCCGCGCGGGGTGAGGGCGCGGCGCAGCCGGGAGAGGGGCCGGTTGCCGCCGGTGTCGAGTACGAGGTCGAACCGGCGGGTGCCGTCGGTCGGGTCCTCGCGGGTGTAGTCGAGTACCTCGTCGGCGCCTATGGAGCGGACCAGGTCCGTCTTGGCGGTACTGCAGACGCCCGTGACATGGGCGCCGAGGGCCTTGGCCAGCTGCACGGCGAACGTGCCGACGCCTCCCGAGGCGCCGAGGACGAGGACGGTCTGCCCCGCCCGCAGCCGACCCGCGTCCCGCACCGCCTGCAGGGCGGTGCACCCCGACACCGGTACGGCGGCGGCCTGTTCGAAGTCGAGGCCGGCCGGCTTGGGCGCGAGCCGGTCCTCCTTGGCACACGCGTACTCGGCGAACGAGCCGTCGCAGCTGCCGAACACCTCGTCGCCCGGCCGGAAGCGGGTGACACCCGGGCCGACCGCCTCGACGCGTCCGGCGACGTCCAGGCCCCGGACGCGGGTCTTCGGCGCACGCAGGCCGAAGCCCATGCCGCGGATCAGGTAGGGCAGGCCCGCCGTGAGGTGCCATACCCCCGGGTCGACGCCGGCCGCGTGGACCCGCAGGAGCACCTCGCCCTTGCCGGGCACCGGCTTCGCGGTCTCTTCGAGACGCAGCACCGAGGGCGGTCCGTACGTGTCGTGGACGATGGCCTTCATGAGGTGTCTCCCTCGGAGTCGGGGTACTGGAACACGTCGTCGAGCGGGACGGAGAACACCCGGGCGATCTGGAACGCCATCTCCAACGAGGGGGAGTAGCGGCCCTGTTCGATGGCGATGACGGTCTGCCGTGTCACCCCGACGCGGCGGGCGAGCTCTGCCTGGGTCATCTCGCCGTGGGCGAAGCGGAGGGCCCGGATCGTGTTGGTGACCCTGGTCGGCCTCACCACGGGTGGAAGCCCAGCCGGTAGGCGACGATCTTCGCGACGGCACCGAGGATCGCCGACAGGACGAACGCCAGGTAGATCGCGTTGGCGATCCAGAACTGGTCGATGTCGGCCATCGCGAGCGCGAGCCCGGCGACGCCGCCGACCACGACGAACGACTGCCCGATGTGCTCCCCGAAGCGGTGGATCTCCCGGTCGCGCTGGTCCTTGACGGTGGCCTCCCTGGGCGAGAAGGAGGACACCACGATGTGGAGCACGATCGAGGCGACGATCGCGGAGATCACCGTCCACAGCAGTGCGGACACATAGGGGGCCTCGGCAAGGGGCGCGTCCCCGGGCCGCCCGAGGACGACGGCCAGATAGACCGCGTACGACGCGATGCTGACCAGGACCAGGATCCAGGCACGTTTCTCTTCGACTGCCACGCCGACTCCCCATGTAAAGAAAACCTGACACTCAGGAGTGTCAAGTACTTCCGACACGGTGTCAAGCTTCCTTTACATCGAGGGGTTCGCGCACTGGACGCGGAGGGCGAGGCAGCTCCCGCCGGGCGCCGGCTCTCCGCACGTGCCCGCCCAGCCGTCAGAAGGTGTCGATGTCGCTGTCGAGGTCCATGTCGAGGAAGTTCGGCAGGGCCGCCTCCGCGCCGTCCGACGCGCCCGGCAGCGACTGTTCGGCCCAGATGACCTTGCCCTCCGGGGTGTACCGCGTGCCCCACCGCTGGCAGATCTGGGCCACCAGGAAGAGCCCGCGCCCGCCCTCGTCCGTCGTGGCGGCGTAGCGGAGGTGCGGTGCGGTGCTGCTGGCGTCGGACACCTCGCAGGTCAGGGTGCGGTCGCGCAGCAGGCGTACCCGGACCGGTGCCGAGCCGTGCCGTATGGCGTTGGTGATCAGCTCGCTGAGGACCAGCTCCGTGCCGAATTCGAGCTCCGACAGTCCCCACTCCGTGAGCTTCTCGCCGATGACCGCCCGCATGGCGCCCACCGCGCTCGGCTCGAACGGCACCGCCCACTCGGCGACGCTCTCCGGGCCGAGGGCGCGGGTCCGTGCGATGAGCAGGGCCACGTCATCGCGCGGACGGGCCGGCAGCAGTACCTCGAGAATCGCCCGGCGGCTCTCCTGCGGATCACGGTCGGGATGGCTCAGGGCCGTGCGGAGCAGCTCGAGGCCCTCGTCGATGTCGCGGGTACGGCCCTCGATCAGCCCGTCGGTGTAGAAGACCAGCTGGCTGCCCTCGGTCAGGGTCAGCTCCGCCGTCTCGAACGGCATGCCGCCGAGGCCCAGCGGCGGACCGGCCGGCACGTCGGGGACGTCCACCGTGCCGTCGGGCCGGACCACCATCGGCGGCGGGTGGCCCGCGCGGGCCACGGCGCAGTTCTGCGACACCGGGTCGTAGACCGCGTAGAGGCAGGTGGCGCCCAGCATGCCGCCCTCGTGGTCGTCCGGTTCGCCGTTGTGGTCGATGCGCCGGACGAGGTCGTCGAGACGGGCGAGCAGCTCGTCGGGAGGCAGGTCGAGGGAGGAGAAGTTGTGGACGGCGGTGCGCAGCCGGCCCATGGTGGCCGCGGCGTGCAGCCCGTGGCCGACGACATCGCCGACGACGAGTGCGACGCGGCTGCCCGACAGCGGGATCACGTCGAACCAGTCGCCGCCCACACCGGACTGCGCGGGAAGGTAGTAGTGGGCCACCTCGACGGCGCTCTGCTCGGGCAGGCCGCGCGGCAGCAGGCTGCGCTGCAGGGTGACCGCCAGGGCGTGCTCGCGCGTGTAGCGCCGGGCGTTGTCGATGCTGACGGCCGCCCGCGCGACCAGCTCCTCGGCCAGGGAGAGATCGTCGTCGTCGAAGGGCTCCGGTTTCCGGGTGCGCCAGAAGTTGACCACCCCGAGGACGACGCCCCGCGCCTTGAGCGGCGCGGTGATGAGGGAGTGGATGCCGTAGTCGATGATGCTCTGCGCCCGGGGTGGGTCCTGGGCGTACCACCCGGGCGCGTCCGACAGGTCGGGTACGAGTTCCGCCTGCCCGGTGCCGAGCCCCCGGGCCTGCGGGGTGGAGGGCAGGAAGTCGATCAGTTTGCCGCGCGGATAGAGCGGCTGGTCGTCGCTGATGCCGCTGACCGCCGTACGCCGTATGTCGGCGCTGCTGCCGGTGGGCTCCTCGCCGTGCAGCACCTCGTCCGCCAGGTCGACGGTCACGAAGTCCGAGAAACGGGGGACGGCGACGTCCGCCAGCTCCTCGGCCGTCCGGACCACGTCGAGCGTGGTGCCGATGCCCACTCCCGCGTCGTACAGCAGCTTCAGCCGTCGGCGGGCCGCCTCGGCCCGGGTCGTCAGAACGCGCATCTCGGTGGAGTCGCGGATGGTGACGGCGGCGCCCTCCGGCTGGCCGCGTGGCTTCGCCGGCCGCTGGTTCACCACCAGGAGCCGGTCCCCGGCCGCGAGGACCTCGTCCGTGGCGATCCTGCCGGACAGCAGGAGTTCGGCCATCCGCGGGTCGAGCCCGGGCAGCTTCCGGACGTACTGCCCATCGGCGTCGGCGGGCAGGTCCAGCAGCCGTTTCGCCTCGTCGTTCGCGAGCAGCAGCCGGCCTTCCCCGTCGGTGATCAGGACGCCCTCGCGGACGGCGTGCAGAACCGCGTCGTGGTGTTCGTACATCCGGGTCATCTCGAGCGGTCCGAGCCCGTGGGTCTGCCGCCGCAGCCGTCTGGTGATCAGGGCGGTGCCGACGGTGGCCAGGGCCAGCCCGGCGGCGCTGACCCCGAGGATGACCGGGAGCTGCCGGTCCACCACGCCGGTGACGTTCTTCACCGTGAGACCGGCCGAGACCAGGGCGACGACCCGGCCGTCGGCCGAGGTCACCGGCACGATGGCCTGGATCTCCTGGCCGAGGGGACCTTCCACGCTCTCCGTGTGCACCCGGCCCGCAAGGGAGGGCTCGATCGTGCCCACGAACCGTTTGCCGATGCGGTCCGGCTGGGGGTGGGTGTAGCGAATGCCCTCGGTGTCCATCACCACGATGAAGTCGACGCCCGCCTGTTTTCGCGTCTCCTCCGTGAGCGGCTGGAGGATCTTCGACGGGTCGGGGGTCTTCAGTGCCGCCTGGAGCCCGAGGGAGTGGGCGAAGGTCTCCGCGACCGCGACCGAGCGGGTACGGGCCTCACGGTCCACGTCGTGCCGCGACTGGAGCACCAGGGCGAGCACGGCACCGGCGGCGAGCAGCACCACGACCGCCACCTGGAGGATGAACACCTGCCCGGCGACGCTCCGCGGGCGCTTCCCGCTCAGTGACCGCACCAACGTGCCCGGCACGGGTTGCGACGATCGACCACGTGTCCTTTGTAACACTGAACTGATCCTTCGGACACGTCCGAGTGAGCGCGTGCGAAGCCCCGCTATCGCTGCGGGAAGGGCGCCGCCGGCGCCGGCCCCAGGGTCGTCGTGCCCGGAGCGGCCCGGTGGCCCAGGCCCGTGCGGTAGACGTCCAGAGCGGCCTCGGTGCGGCCGGTGCGGCGCAGCAGGTCGCCGAGGAGGCGGCACAGGTCGGCCAGGTCACCGCTGGCGCCGCTGCGCTCCAGCAGCGCCAGGGCCAGGACGTAATGCTCCTCGGCCGTCTCGGGCTCCCCCCGCTCCTCGGCGATCATGCCGAGGAGCCGGTGCGCTCCGGCCGCGTGCACCGCGCCGTGCCGGTCGCCGAGCTCCAGGAGGGCCGAGAGCAGACCGGTCGCCTCCTCGTGCCGCCCGAGCCGCCGCAGGACGTCGGCCAGCTCCACCTCCACCTGGGCGGTGTAGAGCAGCGCGCGTTTGGCGGTCAGCATTTCCCGGGCGGTACGCAGTTCCTCCTCGGCGAGCGCGAGCTCGCCGTTCTGCGCGTGGACGTAGCCGCGCATCCAGTGGCAGTGGGCGAGGTCCGTGCGCAGTCTGAGCTGCCGGTAGATGGCCTGGGCCTTCGCGAGGGAGGCGTCGGCGTCGGCGGTGCGCCCTTCGGCGAGGAAGGTACGGGCCACCTGCCGGTGCATGCCCGCCACCAGTGCCGGGTCGTCCACCCGCGGCGCCAGGGCGAGGGCGAGCTCGGCGGCGTGGGCGGCGCGGGCGTGTGCGCCCATGTCGATGTAGGGGCCGATGACGGCGGCGTACAGCAGGACCAGCGCCTCGGGGTCGGTCAGACCGCTCGCGCCGAGCTCGTCGATGGTGGACTCGAGGAGGTAGCAGGCGTAGCGCAGCTCCCCGGCGAGGAGGTGGGCGACGGCGCGGCCCCGGACCGCGCGGGCGCGGCGGGGCAGCGGCTCCCGCGCGAGGAGCCGCTCGGCCGCCTCGAAATGCCGTCGGGCGTCGGCGAGCTCACCGGTCTCCAGCGCGCAGTCGCCCAGACCCAGCAGCGCCTCGGCCCGCTCGGGGGCCATGCCCAGGTGCTCCGCGTCGGTGAGCAGGCGGCGGTAGTGCACGGCGGCCTCGTCGGCGGCGCCGGTGGCCAGCTCCCGCTGGGCGTCGGTGAGGGCCAGACGCAGCTCGGTGGCCAGATGGGCGGGGCGCCCGGTGGCCAGTTCCTCGTACGAGGTCCCGAGCCGCTCGGCGAGGAAGCGCAGCGCGGTCTCGGAGGGGCGGACCTTGCCGGACTCCAGGGTCGACACATAGGCGGCCGTGTACGAGGGTTCCGCCAACTGTCGCTGGGTCAGGCCGCGTTGGCCGCGCAGCCGCTGCACCCGGCGGCCGATCTCGACCGGTTCGTCCATGGGAACCCCCTGGTAGCTCGAACTCCCCAGTATTCAGGGGCAGTAGGCATTGCGCACGTCCTGTGCCGCCGCCTAGTTTAAGCAGCCGGTTCATTCCGTTTACTCATTCACTTAACTTCCTTGTCGGGGAGGGGATTCCATGCGCGCAGCCCTGCGCAGAGCCATGGCGGCGGTCGGTGTGACCGCCGCCGTCGCGGCCGTTCTCACCGCCGCGCCCGCCACCGCGGCCGACGACCCGGAGGCGCCCACCAGGGCCGGGGTCGAGGTCGAGATACCCGGGCCGGAGCACGGCACGGTCGCCGGGTCCGGCCACAAGCACGTACCGCCCCAGGGCCTGGACCGGCCCCAGTCGCGGCTCTCGGCGTCCGAGGCGGCCGCCGACGGCACGGTCACCAAACTGCTGGACAACGGCCCCACGGCCGACCGGCTCGACGTCGTCGTCATCGGGGACGGCTACACCTCCGCCGAGCTGGACGCGTTCCACACCGACGCCAAGGAGAAGTGGGCCGAGTTGGCGGCGGTCGAGCCGTACAGCACCTACCAGAAGCTGTTCAACGTGTGGACCGTCGACGCCGTGTCGAACCAGTCCGGCGTCTCGGGCGACCCCGACCCCGGCACGGTCCGCGACACGGCCGTCGGGTCGTACTTCTGGTGCGAGGACATCGAGCGGCTGCTCTGCGTCGACCAGGACAAGGTCGACGGGTACGTGGCGAAGGCCCCCGAGGCCGATCTGGTGATCGTCCTCGCCAACAGCGCCAAGTACGGCGGCGCCGGCTACAACGAGCCCAGCGCGACCCTCGGCTACGACGGCATCTCCACCGCCTCGGCCGGCAACGCCAAGTCCGGCCAGGTCGCCATCCACGAGACCGGCCACTCCCTGGGCAAGCTCGCCGACGAGTACTTCTATCCCGGCTACCCGGGCTACGAGCAGTACACGGGACCCGAGCCCGCCGACTCCAACATCTCCACCCTGACCGCAGCGGACATGACGGCCGGCCGCGCCAAGTGGTACCGCTGGCTCGGCGAGGAGTCGCCCGACGGCGGCACGGTCGGCGCGTACGAAGGCGGCGGCTACTACGTCGCCGGGCTGAACCGGCCCACCGACAACTCGCTGATGCGCGTCCTCGGCAAGCCGTTCAACCTGCCCGGCGTGGAAGCGATGATCGGCGGCTTCTACCGGCACGCGAAGATCGCCACCGCGCTCACCCCCACCGATCGCACGCTGCGGCTGCGGGACTCGGCACGCGTCACCGTACCCGCGTTCATGGGGCCGGACCCCCGCCGTCCGTCCGTCCGGTGGTACCTCGACGGCAAGGAACTGAAGCACGTGCGCGGTCACACCAAGGTGCGGGTGTCCGAGCTGGGCGGGCGGCTGCTCGACCGGCGCGCCCACAAGCTCTCGGTCACCGCCGAGGACCGCACAGCCGCCGTACGGGACCCGAGGACCGCCGCCACGATGAAGTCCACCGTGACGTGGAAGGTGCGCCTCTGACCCGGGTGGGGGAGCGCGGCCGGCACCCGCATGCGCCGGTTCCCGGCCGCGCGCATGATGGGTGCCATGCCCGTGCTCGTGGGAACGTCCGGATGGCAGTACCGGGACTGGGCAGGGATCTTCTACCCTCCCGACCGGCCCCAGCGGCTGTGGCTCGAGGAGTACACCCGGCACTTCCGCACGGTGGAGAACAACAACGCCTTCTACCGGCTGCCCAGCCCGGAGACGTTCGCGAACTGGCGTGAGCGCACCCCCGCCGGTTTCGTCATGGCGGTGAAGGCCAGCCGGTATCTGACCCACATCAAGCGGCTCCGGGAACCGCGGGAGCCGGTCCACCGGCTCATGACGCACAGCGCCGGGCTCGGCGACCGCCTGGGCCCGGTCCTGCTGCAACTCCCGCCCACCCTGCGCGCGGACGCCTCGGCGCTCGACGCCTGTCTCGCGTGTTTCCCCCGAGGGACGCGGGTGGCGGTCGAGCTCCGGCACGACTCGTGGTGGACGGACGAGGTACGCGCCGTCCTGACCGAGAGGGGAGCCACGCTGTGCTGGGCGGACCGGGGATCGCGCCCGGTGACTCCGCTGTGGCGCACCGCCGAATGGGGCTACGTCCGCTTCCACGAGGGCCGCGCACGCCCGTGGCCCCGGTACGGGAGAACCGCTTTGCGGTCGTGGGCGGCGCGGATCGCCGACACCTGGCCCAAGGACGCGGACGTCTACGCCTACTTCAACAACGATCCCGGCGGCGCGGCGGTCCTCGACGCCGCGGTGTTCGAGCGGCTCGTCGCGGGATGAGGTTCCCGGGCGGGCCCAGTCGAGAACGGGTCCGGGGCTTGCCGAGGGGCAGGTCTCCGGGCCGCCCGCGCGAGGGAGGGGCGCTGGCGCCGCTCAGGCGGCCGGGGCGAGTTCCGCCTGGCCGAACAGCAGGGCGTAGCCGCGCGGGAGCCCGGCGAGGATCCGGTCGGTGAGGTCGTCCCCCGCACACGCGCCGATGGCCGCGAGGGCCGTGCCGGTGGCCCAGCGCGCGGCGGGCAGGGTGCGGGGTTCCAGCAGGGCGGCGACGGCCTCGACGAAGGCGGGCGCGGCCAGCGGCTCGGTGAAGGGGATCTGTGCGGCGAGGAGGCGGCCGGCCCGCAGGGGCAGGGCCGCGGCGAGTTCACAGCGCTCCTCGCCGGTGACATGACCGCCCAGTACGGTCAGCACGGCGCGCAGGACGCGCTCCGCCTCCGCGTCGGTGTCGTACCGGCCCGACGTCCGCACCTGCTGGACGAGTTCGTGCCACTGCACAGTTCGTTTCCTTCCTTCTCTGGCGTTGTCTCGCGCGCCGTCACCCCGGCGGCGCGGGTTCAGATCGCCCGGGGGCGACCGAAGAGCAGGTCGTAGCCCACGGGGAGTTGGAGCAGCACGCGTTCCATGAGGTCGTCGCCGGCGGCGTCGGCGACCACGCTCAGGACGGCGCTGGTGTCCCAGGTGGCGGTTTCCTCGCTGGCCCCGTCGATCCAGGCCGCGGTGGCGCGGACGAATCGCTCGGGAGCCAGGGGTTCGGCCGCCTGGAGGGGATTGAGCAGGATCAGGGCGAAGGTCTCCGGCAACCGGGCGGCCAGCTCGGTTCTCACCTCGCCCACCAGATGCGCGCCCAGCAGCGCGAGGACCACCCGGGCCGCGCGCTCGGCTTCCTGTTGTGAGTCGTATTCGCCGCGTTCCCGGACCTGGTCAAGGAATGCGTCCCACCTCATGTGCACCACCACTGCCCCCTGTTCGGGTCCGGCGCGGAGGGCGGGTCCGGGAAGGGGAGTCCGGGCTCCCGCCCTCCGTCGCTCGGGGTGTGCTTCTGACGTCAGCCGCTGATCTGCCTGGGCGCCGACTCCCCGCCGATGGCGATCTTGCGGGGCTTGGCACGCTCGGCGATCGGGATGCGCAGGGTCAGCACCCCCGCGTCGTAGTCCGCCTTGATGCTCTCCGTGTCGAGCGTGTCGGCCAGCATGATCTGGCGGGAGAACACGCCCAGCGGACGCTCCGAGAGCTCCATCTGAACATTCTCCGCCTTCGGCGCCGGGCGCCGCTCGGCCTTGACCGTCAGCATGTTCCGCTCGACGTCGATGTCGATGGCGTCCGTCGACACACCTGGCAGATCGAAGGCGATGACGTACTCGTCGCCCTCGCGATAGGCGTCCATCGCCATCGCGGACGGTCGCGACCAGGTGCCGGACGAGCCCAGGAACTGCTGGGTGAGCCGGTCGAGTTCGCGGAACGGGTCGGTGCGCATCAACATCGCGAAACACCTCCAGTTGGTTCAGGCAGTACCTGCCAATGCGCTTCACCTGTCTCCCGTTGTAACATGTCATCCAAACGATGACAAGCCTGATGTCGTCGAAAGGATGACAAGCAGCGAAGGAGTCGCACCGTGGCCGAAGCAGCCCAGCCCCCCTCCGACGTGGGCCCCTCGCCCTCCGTGAGCCCCGCTTCCTTCGTCGCCGCGGCGGCGGCGCTGGACGCCATCGACGAGGCCGTACGGGAAGCCGGCGCCGCCCCGGCCGGCGCCGGTCACGACGGCGGACCCACCGGGCCCGAGCAGGCCCTGTCGGCTCTCCTTCTGCTGCGCGAGGTGCGCCACCGGCTCGCCGGGTGGGAGTCGGGCCTCATCGAAGCGGCCCGCGACGCCGGCGCGAGCTGGGCCGAACTCGCCCAGCCGCTCGGAGTCACCAGCCGCCAGGCGGCCGAACGCCGCTATCTGCGGCTGCGGCCCGGGGCCGCCGGCACCACCGGCGAGCAGCGGGTCCAGGCCACCCGCGACCGCCGCGCCGCCGACCGTACCGTCAGCGCCTGGGCCCGGGGGAACGCGGCCGAACTGCGCCAGCTCGCCGGTCAGATCACGGCTCTCACCGACCTTCCGCCCCACGCCGACGCCCCCATAGGGCACCTCGCGCGCGCCCTCGCCGAGGACGACGCCGCCAAGCTCGTCCGGCCCCTGGCCGACACGCGCCGGCACCTGCAGGACGCGCACCCGGACCTGGCGGCCCGCGTGGACGGCGTCACCAGCCACATGGACCGCATCCGTCAGGACACCAACGAACAGCGGACCGCCGGAATCGGCGAGTGAGCCGAAATGGGGCTCCCCCGGCCGCGGGGCCGGGGGAGCGACGGAAGGCCGCCCCGGCGAGTGAGCCGAAAAGGCGCGCGGGCGTCGAGAGGGAGGACGCGCGGAGGTCCTGAGGGCGGGGGCCGAGCACGATCGACCGTCGGCGCACGCTCACAGCGCCCCGGAGGCGGACCGAGCCCGGAACCGACACAGCCGAGCGTCCCGCCGCCCCGGGAACCAGGGCGGCGGGACGCGGGAACAGCGAGAGCTCAGTCGGGCCAGGTGCCGGTCAGGCGTCGCGTGGCCACGGCCCCACCGCGGTCCACCGCCGCCTTGACGACGGCGAAGATGGCGCCCTGCAGCGCCGACGCCAGCAGGACCTCCTGCCACGTGCGGTGCTCATCGGTGGAGTCCGGAGCGTCGTCCTCGTGGCCGAGGATCTTCCACGTCTGCTTGAACGCCGCCGCTGCGAGGAGGCCGCTCACCATGCCGAGCGTCATCCCGACGGGCTTGTAGGCGAGTGCGGCCGCTTTCACCGGCTCCTCCTCGCCCGGCGGACCCTGATGAGGGCCAGGACCGTGACGGCGGCCGCGGCGATGAAGGGCACCGGCCGGCGGCGCACGAAGCCGACGGCCTGCCGGGTCCTGTCCCTGACCGGCTCCGGCGTCCGGTGCGCCACGGCGTCCGCCGCGATCGCGGCCCGGCGCGGGATCTCGGTCCTGGCGACGGCGACCTTCTCCCTCACCGGCTCGGGGGCCCGCTCCTTGACCTGGTGGGCCACGTCGGCCGCCTTGTGCTGGGCCTGTGTCGCGGCCGCCTTGGCGGAGGCCGTGAGCGCGGCTGCCTTGTGTTTGGCCTGCTCCTTCACGTCGGCCTTCTCGGCGAGTGCCTCGACGGTCCGACCGAGTTCCTTACGGGTGGCCTCCACCTGCTCGCGCAGTTCGTCGGGCGTGGGGTTGTGGCCGTCATAGGGGGATGAGGTGCTCATCGGTGGGCCTTCTCCTTGATCTCGGCGACGTCCGCCTTGACGCTGTCGATGGTCCGCGTCGGGGTCGGCGGCGCCGCCTGATGGACCTTCTTCTTGCCGGTCAGGGCGAGAACACCGGCGACGGCGAGCAGGACGCCGAAGACGATCAGGGCCGAACCCCACACCGGCAGAACGAGCGCGAGCCCGGCGATCGCGGCGGCCACCAGGGCCTGCAGGGCGAGGAAGGCCACCACTCCGGCGCCGCCGAACAGGCCTCCGCCCATGCCGAACCGTTTTCCCTTCTCGGTCATCTCGGCCCGGGCCAGCTGGAGTTCCTCGCGTACGAGCTCCGAGAGCTGCCGTGACGCACGGTTCACCAGCTCGCCCATCGAGGCCTCGGTACTGCTCGGCGGAGGGTGGTGGTCGGTGGAGTGCATGACGTTCACCTGCCTTTCCCGTCGGTCGTGTTTTCCCGTCGGTGTCCGCGGCTCAGGGAGCGGGTAACCGCCCGCGACCGTACGAAACGAATTCGCCTGCGGCGATGGCCCGTGCAGGCCCGTCCAGGCCCGTGCAGGTTGTTGAAGGCGGGAGGGTCGGTGAGGCCCGGCGACGTGCGAGGGAGCCGCGCGCGCTCACGGGCCGGGGGTGAACGGCTGGACGCGCGCGATCAGCAGAGCCACGTCGTCGTGGTCGTCCGGGTGCCGCAGGGCCTGCAGCAGCCCGTCGCAGGTCTCCTCCAGGGGGCGGCCGGGGGCGTCGAGGAGGGACAGGAAGAGGGCCAGGCGGGTGTCGATGTCCTCCTCGCGATTCTCGACCAGGCCGTCGGTGTAGAGGACGAGTTCGTCGCCGGGCCGCAGGCGGAAGGTGGTGGTGGTGAAGGGGACGTCGCCGACGCCGAGCGGTGTGCCCGTCGGCAGGTCGAGCAGTTCCGGGGGACGGCCCGGGCGTACCCGGGCGGGCGGCAGGTGGCCGGCCAGGGAGATGCGGCACTGCCCCTGGTGCGGGTCGTGGACGGCGTACACGCAGGTGGCGATGGACTGCTCCAGGCCGAAGGTGCTGCGGTCGATGTGCCGCAGCACCTGGTCCGGTTCGAGGTCGAGATCGGCGAGGGCGCGCACGGCGGCGCTCAGCCGGCCCATCGTGGCGGCCGCGTCGACGCCGCTGCCCATGACGTCGCCGACGACCAGCGCGGTCTTGTCGCCGCTCAGCGGAATGACGTCGAACCAGTCGCCGCCCACCTCGCCCGCGGCCTGCGCGGGCTCGTAGCGGTACGCGATCTCCAGTCCCGCCCGGACCGCCGGGCGCTGCGGCAGCAGGTTGCGCTGGAGCGTGAGCGCCGTGTTGCGCTCCCGCTGGAACCAGCGCGCGTTGTCGATGCAGACGGCGGCCCGGGCGGCCAGCTCACCGGCCAGGACCACGTCGTCGTCGTCGAAGGGCAGCTGGTTGCGGAAGCGTTTGAGGTCCAGGGCGCCGAGCACCTCGCCCCTGGCGATCAGCGGCACCGCCAGATAGGAGCGCAGGCCCGCGCGCTCCAGGACGACGGCGGCTTCGGGGCTGCGGGCGATCTGCGGCAGGTGGGCGCTCTCCACCCGGGGGATCAGCACCGGTTCGGCGCGGGTGACGCACTGGGTGACCAGCCGGTCGGTGTCGTACTTGGCGAGCTCGCCGGTGCGGTCGGCGGCGCCGATGGCCTCCGTCTCGAACGCCGCCGCCAGCGCCAGCGCCCGGAACACCGTCGGGCCGCGCATCGGGGCCGCGGCGCCCCGATGCCCGATCAGCACGCTGTCGAGCACGTCCACCGCCGCCAGGTCGGCCAGGTCGGGAACGACGACGTCGGCCAGCTCCTGGGCGGTCCGGTCGAGGTCGAGGGTGGTTCCGATGAGGACGGAGGCGTCGGCGATGACGGCGAGGCGCCGGCGCGCGCGGGCGGCCTCGGTGGCCGCCCGGTGCCGGTCGGTGACGTCGACGACCGACGTCGCCAGGCCGATCACCTGTCCGCTCGGGCTCTCCAGCCGGAAGTACGAGACCGACCACGCCTGCTCGTCACCGGCGTGCGCCGGGGTGCGGCCGACGGCGTGCTGGTCGATCAGGGGGACGCCCGTCGCCAGGACCTGGCGCATCGAGGCCTCGATCGCGTCGGCGTCGAGGAAGGGCAGGGCCTCACGGACGTGCCGGCCGAGGTGCTCGGCGGCCGGAAGGCCGTTGATGCGGGCCAGGGCCGGGTTGACGGTGACGTACCGCAGCTCGGTGTCCAGGACCGCGAGGCCGATCGGTGCCTGGGAGATCAGCCGGCTGGACAGCGCGACGTCCCGCTCGACGGCCCGCAGGGTCTCCTGGTCGATGGCGAGGCCCAGGGCGAAGAAGGCCCGTCGGTCGTCCTGCAGCCGCATGTTGCGGAATTCGACCAGCCGCGTCCCGCCGTCCTTGTGCCGGACGGGGAAGACCCCCGCCCAGCTGCCGGCGCTCTCCATGACGTGTCCGAAGAGACCGATCACCATGTCCAGATGCTCCTCGTGGACCAGGAGGCGGCCCGCGAAGCGGCCCAGCGCCTCCTCGGCGGTGTACCCGAAGAGGCTCTCCGCCTGCGGACTCCAGAGCGCGACCCGTCCGTTCGCGTCCAGCACGACGGCGGCCACGTTCAGCTGATCGAGCAGACCGCCGGGTGCGGACGAGAGACCCCCCACCGGGACGGGGCCGGGCTGAGAAGCGTCGTTCGCGCTCATCCCCAGGCACTCCTTCCGCCTGCCGCCCCGGCGTGCTGCCTGGTCCGGAATCCTGCTCGCACCCTTCGCCTCCGCAGTCCCCGGGTTCCGGGTCCCATCGTCTCCCCGGACCGGGGGGCCCTGCACCTCTTGCGCGGCCGGATCCGCGCGGGGCACCGCCACCTGGCTCAACGCGGCACGGACGCGGGTCCCGGATCGCCCTGAACGGTGAGGTGGGAGCCGGCCACGCAGGTCACGCCCGTGGGGGGAGCCGGGCCGGGGCCTTGCTCGGGCCCGGGAAGCGGGGTCCGTGTCCGGCGGTGAGCCGGCGGCTGTCGGGTCGGGGCGCCGCGTCAGGCCGTGGGGGCCGCCGGGGCGCCGCTGGTGGGCAGCCCGGCCAGCAGCAGGCGCAGGCCGAGCTCGAACCCCCGGTCGTCCAGGCCGCGCAGACCGTCCCGCGCCGCATCGGCGGCGCTCAGCGAGGTCGCGAGCGCCGGGTAGTCCGGGCGGTAGCCCTCCGGTGCGCGGGTGAAGCCGGCGGTGAAGGTCTCGAGCGCCGACCCGAGGACCAGGTTGTCGATCGCGGCGGCAGCCTCCGCCGCCTCGGCGGGCGGACAGCCGACGCCGGTCAGGGCGGCCATCAGCGCGTCGTACCCGCGCAGTGCCTTGTCGGAGGCGACCCGGTGCCGGGCCATCAGTGGGATCATGTGCGGATAGCGCAGATAGACGCGGCGGTACCCGCGGGCGTACTGCGCGATGCCCGGCGTACCGCCCGGGTCGGCGAGAGGGCCCAGGTCGATCTCGTCGTTGATCAGGTCCGCCGCCGCGTCGAGCAGGTCGTCCTTGGAGGCGACGTGGTGGTAGAGCGAAGCCCCTCGCACGCCCAGCCGGTCCGCGATGGTCCGCATCTTCAAGGCTTCCGCGCCCTGCTCGTCGAGGAGATCCAGGGCCGCCCGGGCGATCGCCGGTCGGCTGAGAAGGGTCTGGCTCGGGCGGGGCATCGCGCGGCTCCTTCGGTTGTCCGACGTGCAGATTACCCGTCGGAAACGCTTCACAAGCGGCTCGGAGTGGGGCTACATTCACGCCACCCCATTTACCTAACGCGGTTAGGTTTAGCTCCGCGCGCCGGCAACGGCCGTGCGTTCTCCGTGAGGTGATCATGAACGAACCGTCTGGCCGGATCCCGGCCGGCGAACCGCCCGCCCCCCAGGCCGGGCCCGACGCCGACGCCGCCCGCCTGAAGGACCTCGGATACGCGCAGGAGCTGCGACGCAGCCTGGGCATCCTCGGCAACATCTCGATGGGCTTCGCCGTGGTCTCACCCGTCGTCGCCCTGTACGCCGTCTCGATGGTCGGCACCACGGTGGCCGGGCCGCTGTGGGTGTGGGCCCTGCCGCTGGTGCTGGCGGGCCAGTGTCTGGTGGTGAACGTCTACTCCGAGCTCACCTCGCAGTGGCCGCTCGCCGGAGGCCCGTACCAGTGGGGAAGGCGGCTGCTGGGTCCCGCGTTCGGCTGGCTGGGCGGCTGGGTCTGGCAGTTCGCCGTGATGTTCGGCAACACCACGGTGGCCTATCTCGCCGCGCCCTGGGTGTTCGCGCTCATCGGGGCCGCCCCCACCCCCGGCGGACTCGTCGCCGTGGCGGTCGGCATCCTGCTGCTGTGCATGCTGGTCAACGCGTACGGCATCACCATCCTGCGCTGGTTCGTGTCCCTCGGAATCGCCGCCGAGGCGATTGCCTCCGTACTCGTGGGCATGATCCTGCTGCTCTTCTTCCGTGAACACGGTTTCCCGCTCTTCACCGAGTCCCTCGGCGCGGAGGCGCTCTCCGGAGGCTCCACCGCCATGGGCTTCCTCGCCGCGGTCGCCGTCGCCGGATGGGCCTTCATCGGCTTCGACGCCTGTGTCTCGACCGCCGAGGAGACCAAGGACGCGGCCCGACAGGTGCCGCGCGCCATGTGGTGGGCGCTGCTGAGCGTCGGCGCGGTCGTGATCCTCAACGCGATGGCCGTGGCCCTGGCGCACCCCGACCCGGCCGCCGTGGTCTCCGGCCAGGACATCGACCCGGTCACCACCGCCGTGGTGCACTCCTTCGGCTCCTGGTCCGACAAGCCGTTCGTCATCGTGGTCCTGGTCGGCTTCCTCGCCTGCGCGATGGCCTCGCAGGGCGGCGCGGCCCGCGGACTGTTCTCCCTGGCCCGCGACGGCGTCTTCCCCTTCTCCCGTCAGGTCAGGAAGGTCAACCGCCGCAAGGCCCCCATCGGCGGTCTCATCGCCTCCACGCTCATCAGCGGCAGCGCGCTGGCGCTCGGCCTGAACGCCACGGCGATCGGCAGCCTGATCTCCTTCGGCACCGCGGCCACCTATCTGCCCTTCTTCCTGGTCTCGCTCGCCGCGCTCATCGCCCGGCTGCGCGGCACCTGGATCCCCTCCGGGCGCATCCGGCTCGGGCGCAAGGGCACGGTGCTCAACGTCCTGGCCGTGGCCTGGACCGCTTTCGAAGTGATCAACGTCTGCTGGCCGCGCGCCATCCTCGCGCCGCCGGACGCCCCCTGGTACCAGGTCTGGGCCGCCCTCCTCGGCACGGCCGTGGTCCTCGGCTCCGGCCTGATCTACCTCGCCGTCCGACGGCCGCAGGACAAGCTGCGCGACGACCGCCCGGGCGGCGAGGACACCCCGCACGCCCCGGCCTCCGCTCCGTCGGCGGACGCGCGGCCCACGGCGCCGACCGCCGACCACTCCTGACCCATCCCCCACAGCAGCAGAAGTCACGACAACAGAAGCGCAACGCGACTCGGAGGGACACCGCCCATGGACCTGCCCCGCAGCACCCGACGCATGTTCTGTACCGCCGCACTGACCGCCGCCGCGACCACGTTCCTCGGCGCGAGGAGCGCCGGCGCGGCGACAGCCTCGACCGCGACATCCGCCACCACCGCCACCGGGACCGTCCCCGCCGAGTGGGAGGCCCACTCCGGGTGCGTCATGGCCTGGCCCTGGGACAAGAACGTCGGCTGGGGCACCCTGCTCAAGAACGTCCAGGGCGAGATCGCGGCCATCGCCCGGAGCATCGCCCGGTTCGAACCCGTCACCATGGTCGCCGAGCCGGGCACCGCCGCCGACGCCCGCCAGCAGTGCGGCAGCACCGTCGACGTCATCGAGTACCCCATCAACGACTGCTGGACCCGCGACACCGGCCCCATCTTCAGCCTGAACGCCGAGCGCACCCAGCGCACCGGCCTCGACTTCCGCTTCAACGGTTGGGGCAACAAGTACCCCTACGACAAGGACGACCTGCTGCCCGTCGGCGTCTGCGCCCACTTCTCCGTACCCCGCCGGCCGGTGGACCTCGTCCTGGAGGGCGGGGCCGTCATCACCGACGGCCAGGGGACCCTCGTCACCACCGAGGAATGCCTGCTCAACCCCAACCGCAACCCCGGTATGACGCGCGGCCAGATCGAGGCGGCGCTGCTGGCCGCGTACGGCGCCTCGAAGGTGATCTGGCTTCCGTACGGCCTGAACAACGACATCATCACCGACGGCCATGTCGACCTCGTCGCCTCGTACCTCGGCCCGGCCAGGCTGCTGCTGCACACCCAGCCCGACGTGACCCACCCGAACCACGCCCGTATGAACGCGAACAAGGCGGTCCTGCAGGCCTCCACCGATGCCTGCGGACGACGGTTCGACCTGGTCGAGCTGCAGCAGCAGCCGCAGTTCCGGGTCAACGGCGCGCTCGTGGAGACGTTCAGTTACACCAACTACTACGAGACGCGCGGCAGCGTCGTCGTGCCGACGGCCGGTGTGGCCGAGGACGCCGTCGTGCTCAGCCGGTTCGCGACGCTCTTCCCGGGCCGCGAGATCGTCGGCATACCGACCCGCACGCTCGCCTGGGGCGGCGGCGGGATCCACTGCGTCACGCAGCACGTGCCCGCTGTGCGGTGACACGTGCCCGCCCCCCGGCGTCAGCGCGCCGGGGGGCGGGAGCGGGACGGTGCCGGGGGGTGCGGAGAGGCGGCCCGGCCCCGACCGATAAAGTTGTACACGGAAAGCGTCTGGCCCCACCCGGGCCGAGCGCAGGATCAGAACTCTGTACATCCGCAGGGCACGCTCCGCGCAGCTTCGACCGCCCCGCCCCGCCCCAGCCCCTGCCCCTGCCCCAGAGATCTTTTCCATGCGTACTGACTCCACCCTCTGCCTCGAACCGGCCACGGCGCCGGCCGCCCCTGTCGAGCCTGCCGCCACTGCCCCGGCGAGCGCGCGCGGCGCGGCCGGCCGCGCTCCCGCCGCGCCCTCCCCGGGTGCCGCGTTCCACAGCGTCAGTGCCGTGACGGCCGTCCTGCTGGCGCTGGTGGCGATCGGCACGGTGATCCACGAACCGGTCCTGATACCGCCCCTGGCGGCCAGCGCCGCCCTCGTCCACAGCGCGCCCACCCTGCCCCTGGCCCAGCCGCGCAGCGTCATCGTCGGCCATCTGCTGGGCGCCGCCGCCGGTTACGGCGTCCTCACGGCCGTCGGCAGCCACGCCTGGGCCGCGGCGGTGGCGGGCGGCATCACGCTGGCCATGACCATGATCGCCCGGACGCCGCACTCGCCCGCCTGCGCCACCGCCGTCGTCATCGTGCTGCAGACCCCGTCCCCGCAGCGGTTCGTTCCGCTCCTCTTCGGCGCGACCCTGCTCCTCGTCCTCACCGGGTACGCCGGCTCGCGCATCCGCCGCGGCGCGGCGAAGTACCCGGCGTACTGGTAACCGCGTCCCGCGTCCCCCGCCGTCGGCCGGCCCTAGGACTTGTCCGGTCGATCATGTGACTACTTCGTGTCCAGGTCGTTGATGTGGACATGGGGCGGGGTGATCTGAGTGATGCTGAGTGGGAACG